>JAFVYW010000066.1 GCA_017508465.1 Clostridia bacterium | reverse complement strand
TTGTGTACATGAATGACAACCTGATGTATGCCGACGGGAATGGTATCTGCCTCGATATCGAACCAGATGGAATAGAGAAATTCAGGCGCAATACCGTACTTATCTCCATATGCCGATGGCATCAAAAGATCGGGATAGAGTCCGGGTTCGAGCGAGAGATAGTTATCGTCGGCGCGCATTTTGAACGCGGGAAGAGAGTTTGGGACATGGACCACCTCGCGGACAGTAAAGTCGAGACCGCTTTCGATGTAGAGTGACAGGAGGGTATGGTTCCGCACGGTGACATCCCGATTCTGAATCAGGAGCTGAAAGGAAAATCGCTCGCCGCCAAGGGTTTTTGCCTCAGCGAGGGGAGAGAAATCATCAATACTCTGATTGGAAAGACACTTTTCCAGAGAGGATACAAGTTTTGTTTTAAGCATAGTAAAGCTCCTTTCATTTTCTTCATTATAATAAACGGACGGCGTTTTGTCAAGGTGCGTTTCCGTTTTTTTGCAAAATCGTCAATTCTCCTAATATTTTTCGTCGATTTGTCTATTGAAATGCAGTAGCTACTGTGGTATAATTAAGAAAAAATGGAGGGGTGCTATGGAAATGTATACCATCGGTCCTGTTTTGGAGGAAGAGGCATTTTTCACGATGCTTGATACAAGAGTTGAAGCGCTCAGGGCAGCCGAAGCGGCATACCTTGACGGAGAAAAGGAGAGAGCGCGTCACCTGTTTGCTGAACATGTGCGCTCCATCTGCGATATCGATAAGCTCCTGGATCTCGGTGGCAAGCCTTATGCGCCCAAGCTGAGTGAGGGGCTCTGGAGAGTTGTCGAGGACGCTATGAAGAATATTCTGTATAGCTGCGGTACACCCTTACAGTTCGGTGAGGAAATCGACTGGTATTCAAATCCCACCTACAACAAATATTCGGAATGGACATGGCAACTGACGCGCCACTCCTTTGTGGATGCGCTGGCAACGGCATACTGTGCGACGGGCGAGGAAAAGTACGCGGAAAAGGCGGTATGGTATATGCTCTCCTGGATTCGTCAGGCAGTTCGTCCCGAGGACGGTACAAGTCCTTATGCGACACTCTGCTGGCGTACCATTGAATGTGGGCGCAGAATACAATTCTGGACAGACGCCATACATAAGATCATTCGCTCTCCTGCGCTGACGGATGAGGCACTTTGTGTGATTTTCCGTAGCATCTGGGAGACATGTCACCGTCTGCGCGTCGACCATGCCAAGGCTACGAACTGGCTCGTTATTGAGATGACTGGTTTTTCCAAGGTCTCGATGGCGTTCCCTGTGTTCCGCGAAAGCAAAGAATTTCTCACATATGCCACAAAAATGCTCTATGATACCTTCTATCAACAGATACAGCCAGACGGTTTCCAATATGAGCTTTCGACCTGTTATCACCGTGTGGTTATCAATGAGTGCATGGTGGTCGCCAATCTTCTTGACAGATACGGCAGGCGCATGGACCAGAAGTTCTATGACACCGTCGAAAAGGCACTGATGCTTCTTATCCGTCTTTGCGGCTCGGGCTTCATCGTTCCCGACCTGTCGGACGGTGACTATGGCGATGTGCGTACCTTCATTGGCAGACATAACCACCTGTTTCCCGATAATCAGAATATCGTGTACGCAATGACACACGGTGAGAAGGGTGAATGCGACATTCCCACCTTCGATGTCCTGAAAAATTCCGGTATTGTTATGGCGCGTGACACCTGGGAGAATGCAGGTCGCATTTCCCTGCTCTTTGATGCAGGAAAATTCGGCTCAAACCATCAGCATGAGGATAAGCTGAACCTTCTTATCAGCGCGTTCGGCAAACCAATCGTTGTGGAGAGCAACCGTTACGCTTACGATACCTCGGCAATCCGCAGATATGTTCTTGCGAGCGCATCACACAACACGGTGCTTGTCGATGGCATGGGACAAAACCGCAAGAAGAATTACAAGTGGCAAAGGGAGATGCTTGAGAGCGAGGAGGACATTCCTACCTATACCGACGAAGTTCTCAACTACGCAAGAGGTGTCTATAACGAAGGGTATGGTGAAGAAGCCCTGCCATTGGCAACGCATACGCGTGAGGTGATTTTTGTCAAAGCGCCCGTATGTGGTTATCCTTATGTTATCGCAGTAGATACGATGACGGCAGACGAGGAACACACCTTCGAGAGTGTCTGGCACTATGACATTCTGGATGACCTGAAAATCGATGGCAACATCATTACCTGTGCGGATATGACCACCATCCTTCTTGGTGAAGTCGGCACTCTTTCGGTGGTTAAGGGACAGGAGGAGCCCTTCGTTCAAGGTATCATCTGTCGGTCGACAAAGCAGGGAGATTACGAAGGCATTCCCACACTTCTGCGCGACAATCGCGGAAAGAATGTCAGAATTGCAACGATTTTCGCACCGACGAATGGCGAAGAATGCGCCATAGATAATGCATCATTTGATGGCAATATATTAACAGTTATTTACAAAAATGGGCAAGTCCAACAATTTGATTTAAAAACAATCGCCGATTTGGCGAGATAAAAAGGAGTACCACTATGGAAAAGTATACCATTGGCCCTGTTTTGGGAGAAGAGGCATTTTTCACAATGCTCGATACAAGAATTGATGCACTGAAAGCGGCAGAGACGGCATACCTTCAAGGATCAAAAGAAAAAGCGCGTCACCTGTTTGCCGAGTATGTGCGCTCCATTTGCGACGCAGACACCTTTTTCAATCTCGGCGGAAAGCCTTACGCGCCCGTGGTGAGTGCCGGACAAAGAAAAGAAGCAGAAAACGCGATGAGAAACCTGCTTTCAAGCTGTGGCACACCATTCCAGTTCGGCGAGGAAATCGACTGGTATGCAAATCCGACCTATAACGAATACAAGGAATGGACATGGCAACTGACGCGTCATCCCTTCATCAAGGCGCTGGCGATGATGTACTGTGAGACGGGCGATGAAAAGTACGCCGAAAAGGCGGTTTGGTATATGCTCTCCTGGATTCGTCAGGCAGTTCGTCCTGACGATGGAACAAGCCCTTACGCAACCCTTTGCTGGCGCACCATCGAATGTGGTCTGCGACTTCAATGCTGGACGGATGTACTACATATGTTGATGCATTCCTCTGCGCTGACGGACGATGCCATTTGTCTGATTTTCCGTAGCAACTGGGAGACCTCGCACCGTCTGCGCATCGACCATGCGAAAGGCACGAACTGGCTCGTCATGGAGATGACGGGACTCGCGAAATTCTCGATGACCTTCCCTGTCTTCCGTGAGAGCGAAGAATTTCTCTCTTATGCACTGGAAAAGCTCAATGAAACCTTTTATCTGCAGATGCATCCCGATGGCTTCCAGTATGAGCTTTCGACCTGTTATCATCGTGTTGTGGTTGACCAGTGCCTGGTCGTGGCAAATCTGGTCGAAAGATACGGCAGGCGCATGGAGCAGAGGTTCTATGATACGATCGAAAAATCGCTTGAACTTTATATCCGCCTTTGTGGTTCGGGCTTCATCGTTCCCGACCTGTCGGACGGTGATTATGGCGATATCCGTATTTTTATCAAAAAACATGATAAATTGTACCCTGATAACCAGAATATCCGCTATGCTATGTCACACGGAAATGAAGGAGAAATGCAAATTCCCACATTTGATGTACTGAAAAATTCGGGCATTGTTATGGCGCGTGACACCTGGGAGAATGCAGGTCGCGTTTCCCTGCTCTTTGATGCAGGAAAATTCGGCTCAAACCATCAGCACGAGGACAAACTGAACCTTCTTATCAGCGCATTCGGAAAGCCAATCGTTGTAGAAAGCAATCGTTACGCATACGATACCTCGGACATCCGCAGATATGTTCTTGCGAGCGCATCGCACAACACGGTGCTTGTCGATGGCATGGGACAAAACCGCAGAAAGAACTTCAAATGGCAACATGAGATGCTTGAGAGCGAAGAGGTAATACCGACTTATTCTTCAGCGCGCTTTGACTATGCGAGAGGTGTATATGATGAAGGGTATGGCGAGGAAGCCGAGCGTTTGGCAACACATACGCGTGAGATGATATTTGTCAAGGCGCCCGAGTGTGGCTACCCTTATGTGATTGCGGTAGATACGATGACGGCAGAGGAAGAGCATACCTTTGAGAGTATCTGGCACTATGATATTTCAGATGACCTGAAAATCGATGGCAACATCATTACCTGTGCGGATATGACCACCATTCTCCTTGGTGAAGTCGGCACTCTTTCGGTGGTTAAGGGACAGGAAGAGCCCTTCGTTCAGGGTATCATCTGTCGCTCGACAAAGCAGGGAGATTACGAAGGCATTCCCACACTTCTGCGCGACAATCGCGGAAAGAATGTCAGAATTGCAACGATTTTCGCCCCGACAAATGGCGAAGAATGTGTGATTTCTGATGCCATCTTTGATGGCAATATGCTTACCATTGTTTACAAAAACGGCAAATCCAACACTTTTGCAATAGATGAAATTGCAAAGTTGGCAAAATAAAGAAAAAGGACTATCCGAGGCGGATAGTCCTTTTTCTTGCAAAAAACTATTTATTGGTATCGATATGAGGAAGGTATGCTTTCAGGTAGTCGATGCCCGAAAATACGGTCGAGAACGCCATGACTGCCATAATGACATAAGAAGCAATTCTACCGTCCCAGACAAGGGGCTCAAGAAGGATAATGACTGTGCCGACCATCTGCGATACCGTTTTGATTTTTCCAAAGAGGCTTGCGGCAACGACGATTCCGCTTTTTCCTGCGACAACAAGACGGAGGCTGGTAACAGCAAGCTCACGGAAAAGAATGAGCAACACGAGCGCAAGGAATATGTAGGCGCAGGTGGTTTCACCGTTGATGAACATCAGAGCATTGATGGCAATCATGGAAGCGATAACCATGAACTTATCCGCCAGAGGATCGATGAACTTGCCGAAGTCGGTCACAAGGTTATACTTTCTCGCAATCTTGCCATCGAGCATATCCGTCAGGGCGGTAAGTGCATAAATAATGGTAGGGACAATCGCGCCCCAGATATGAATGTCGCGCATCAGAAGAAGGGATACGACAAACACGGGGACAAGAAGAACGCGCACGAACGAGAGAATGTTCGGAATATTGAGTGCTGTACTTTTCATTTGTATTCTCCTTTTCATTAACCGAGACGGAAGCCCCAGAGGTCATAATCGACGGCTTCGTTAATTTTGACCTTCACAAAGGTACCTTCGGGAACACGGGTTCTGGATGTGAAATAAATTTTGGCGTCGACATCGGGGGCATCCCCATAGGAGCGTCCGTAATGACACTCTGCCACAGGATCATAGCCTTCGACGAGAACGGTAAAGGTTTTGCCAATTTTCTTCTGGTTTTGCTCCTCGGTGATGGTGAGCTGTGTCTGCATCAGGATGTCATATCTATCCTGCTTCACTTGCTCCTCCACCGCACCATCAAAGGAATAGGCGGGTGTGCCTTCTTCCGCAGAATAGGTGAATGCACCAAAGCGCTCAAACTTCGTTTTCTTGATAAACTCGCAGAGTTCTCTGAAGTCCTCTTCTGTTTCTCCCGGGAAACCGACCATAGCGGTAGTGCGAAGGACAACATCGGGAATGCGACGGCGAAGCTTCTTTATCGTCTCGACAATAAGCGCCTTGCCACCATGGCGGTTCATGCGTGTCAGGACGCTATCGGAAATGTGCTGAATCGGGATATCCATATAGGAAAGAAGTCTGTCATTTCTTGCCATTTCATCGATTAAGTCATCGGTGATTTTATCGGGGTAGCAATAGAGCAGGCGTATCCAGGGAATTTCCGTTTCACGACAGATAGCACGGACAAGGTCGGCAAGTTTATATTCGCCATAGATGTCAAGACCATAGCGCGTGGTATCCTGTGCAATCAGGTTGAGTTCCTTCACGCCGAGTGCCTCGAGCTCCTTAGCCTCTTTGACGATGTCCTCGATGGTACGGCTACACATCCTGCCACGGATGAGGGGGATGGCGCAGTAGGTGCAACGGTTATCACAGCCCTCGCCGACCTTCAGGTAGGCGGTGTATTCGGGCGTAGTGAGAATACGCTCACCACCGAGGGGAGATGCTTCCTTATCCATGAAGGACGAATACCTCTCGCCGCGCATAACCGCATCACACGCCTCGCGGATTTTGGTAAGACTTCCGACACCAAGGATGGCGTCAATCTCGGGCATCTCACGCATGACTTCCTCACGATAACGCTCTACAAGGCATCCAGTTGCTATGATATGTTTACATTTTGCGTGTTTTTTAAGCCACGCGATATCTAAAATATTGTCAATCGACTCTTGCTTTGCACTCTCGATAAAACCGCAGGTATTGATGACAACAATCTCTGCCTCGGTCTCATCGGGGGTGATTTCATACCCACCATCATAGAGAATGCGCAGCATCACTTCGGTGTCGACGAGGTTCTTCGAACAACCGAGAGAGACAAAACCGACTTTTGTTTTCATAAGTTACTCCCGAGAGGACAATGTCCTCTTTTTTGTTTTATTGAATATGGAATATTTTTAAGAACTTTTCGCGCAAACGCGCAAGATAGATGCGTACAAGAATGGAAATCAGGATATCGTAACAGATAAACGAGAGGTTAGCAAGACCATACAGCACCCATATCATCCATGACGGTCCGCCTTCGGTCAGGTCGACGCCAAGCAGGAAGGTGACGATAAAAAAGACGATAACGAGGGTGATATTGAGCCACACAAGCTTCAGCGGCCACCAGAGAATGCGTTTCGCCCTCTCAATCCATCCTTTGAGAATCGGATAAAAGCCAAAGAGAAAGAGATAGACTACCCAGAAATACCTCGTCGGGAAGAACAGGAAGGAAAGCAGAGAGCTGGCAAGCCAGCAAAGATAGGTATAAGGCGGTCCGATTTCGACATAGACGAATACCATAAAGAGCGACGAGAGCATAAGCACGGTAAGGTCGATGTCTCCAAGGAAAGACGCGACGGCAAGCATAGCAACCGTCATCGCGCACATCAGGGCGCTGAAGGTGAGCTTCTTTACCTCGCCTGAAGCGGTTTGTTTTCGTTTTTTCATAATTCTTATAAACAGGGAATCAGGTCGCCGCCGAAGCACTCACAAATGCAATCGCAGAGCGCGAGATGCATACAGGTGTCACAGACATCACCCGAGGCACAGCATGCACAATCCCGCTCCGGTTCCGGACCATAATAGATACTGCCATAGGTACTGGCGCCGGAATTGAACATCTGCTTTGCCTGCTGGTATTCGGTGTTCGAGGGATCTGCCATACATGCGATTTCCAGCTCGCGCATCGCATCGTTGACGCGACCGCGCTTGAAAAGAATGATACTATAAAGGAAGTGCCATTCGGCAATTCGCTCACTTTCCGCAACGGACATGAGCAGGTTCTCTGCCTCGCCGAAGCGCTTCTTATTGATTTTCTCGCGGATAGTCATATAGATGGGCGGAATATTGCCATGTGCGCCGCCTTGCGAGGAAAAATGGCTACCCGTGTCAAAGTTTCCCTTTGCGCTCGCCTGTCTCATGCGCATGATTTCGTCATACGCTTCATTGATTTGTTGCATTTTTTCTGTGGCGAGTTCCTTCAAGGGGTTTGTATCCTCGAAGTTATCGGGGTGATATTTTCGGGCAAGCGCGCGGTATGCCGCTTTGATTTCATCATCGGTGGCACTTTTCGGCACACCGAGAATTTCATATGGATCCTTCACTTCTCTTCTCCTTTCAAAAATGCAATTCTCTCGCGAAGTCCGAGGGTGATGATATTGGAAAGAATACGGCGCAGCGTTTCCTTTTTACCAAAATCAACGAACATGAGCGCCTCTTCCATGCGCGAAATATGATAGCACAGGGCGGTATGGATATCCTCCCTCTCGCTCGCGGTGAGCGTTTTGCCTTCGTACATGCGGACGAGGGGATTGAAGCGTGACTTTTCCATGTCCTCGGCATAGTCCTCTGCCGCATCGGCGATATAGATAAAAATACCGAGATGTCGTCCAATCTCGCGCATGCCGAGCGCGGTGTGCTTATCCGCAACCTCATAGGCAAACACCTCAGCGAGCAGCTCGCCGAAGGGCGCGGCGCAAAGGTCAGCCGAGGGACAGTTTTCTTTCTCGAGCTCTGTGATGCGGTCGAGGTGCGCTTTCATAGAAGCGGCAAGCGCTTCCGACAATCCGCTACGCGATTTCGCTTTCCGAACAGCAGGACGCGCGAGGCGCTTCGCCATGCGGACGGCGCCACTCTCATCAGAGAGGTCATCCTCAAGCTTCAGGTAGGTGAGCTCGGCAAAGACACGCACCGTGTAATCAAGCGCATCGTTCCGATTCAGAATGTTGCGTTTTTTTATGGGGTGCAGGGCGCATCTGCGCTTGCTTGCCGAGATGTCCTCATCGGGAACAAGCGCCATACGCAGGAGAGCAAGAAATACGCTGTCATAAGTCAGTGTCGCCGTGGAGAGAGGACCGAGCAGGGCTTTCATCCTTTTGCAGATACCACAATAGGTAGCCTTGTAAAAGGCGTCATCCTTGATTTTCAGTTCCTCTCTTTTCGGCTTGACATATCCGAACATTATTTTGTGCCCATTCCCTTACGGGTGAGCGCAATTCTGTGTTTTACTTTATCTACCGATTTGATGCGTACTTCAATCACATCGCCGACCGAGAAGAGCTCGGAGGGGTGCTTGACAAAGCGGTCTGCCATCTCGGAGATGTGCAGAAGTCCGTCATGGTGTACGCCAATGTCGACAAAGCAACCGAAGTCGACAACATTACGGACGGTACCCGTCAGGCACATATCCTCTTTGAGGTCATCGATTTCAAGAACCTCGGTGGAAAGGACAGGCGCGGGTGCATCGTCACGGATATCACGGCCCGGCTTTTCCAGCTCGGTCACGATATCTTCAAGGGTGGGTTCACCACAACCAAGCTCACGCGCGAGCTTTGCCATACCGAACTGCTCCGCCTTGAAGCGAAGGAGGGGAAGGCTACCCGAGCGGACATCTTCGGTGGAATAGCCGAACTTTTTAAGAAGGGCTTCGGCAATCAGATAGGATTCGGGGTGAACACCAGTCGAATCAAATACTTCGCGCGCGCCAGGAATACGAAGGAATCCAGCGCACTGAATGAATGCCTTCTCGCCGATTTTCGGCACTTTGAGAAGCTGCTTTCTCGAGGTGAATTCACCATTCGCCTCACGATAAGCAACGATATTTTTTGCTGCGGTAAGGTTGATACCAGAAACATAGGAAAGAAGCGAATAGGATGCGGTATTGAGGTCAACACCTACGGCATTTACACAGTCCTCTACCACGCCACCAAGCGCCTCGGTCAGGCGGGCGGGCTTCATATCATGCTGATACTGACCTACGCCAATTGCCTTGGGTTCGATTTTAACAAGCTCTGCCAGAGGGTCCTGCAGACGGCGCGCAATCGAGATTGCCGAACGCTGCATAACATCATAGTCCGGGAATTCCTGCTCGGCGAGCTTGGACGCAGAGTAAACAGAAGCGCCGGACTCGGAGACGATGGTATATTTTACACCGCGGGGGCAGGTAGGATCTTTAAGTACATCGTTCGCAATAAAGGCTTCCGATTCACGGGAGGCGGTACCGTTACCGATGGAGATGATATCGACGCCATGCTTCTTGATCAGTCCGAGGACGATTCTCTTGGACTTTTCGATTTCCGAGCGAGGCTTCGTGGGATAAATAACAGCGGTATCGAGAACTTTACCCGTCTGGTCAACAACGGCGAGCTTACAGCCATGCGCATAACCGGGATCGTAGCCAAGAACGATTTTGCCCTTGATGGGGGAGACGAGAAGGAGGTTGCGGAGGTTCTCGGAGAATACCTTAAGCGCGCCCTCGCACGCGTCATCAAAGAGAGTGGTACGGATTTCACGCTCGATGGCAGGGAAAAGAAGTCTGTCATACGCATCGCGCAAGGTTTCCATAAGATATGGAAGGGCGGGAGAGTTCTGGTTTGTGATAATACGGGAAACAAGCTGCGCCACGCCGTCCTCAACGGGAAGGGTTACAGCAACCTTGAGGAATTCCTCTTTTTCGCCACGGTTGAAGGCAAGGACGCGGTGCTGACGAAGCTTTGCAATCGGTTCTTCAAAGTTATAGTAGGTTTCATACACGCTTGTCTCTTCGGTCGTTCCCTTTGCGCAAAGAGAGCCGTAACGAGTGGTGTACTCGCGGAGCATCTTACGGATTTCGGCATCATTGGAAACATCCTCGGCGTTGATGTCGGACGCACCCTGGAGGGCAGCCTTGACATCGGGGACCTCCTTGCCCTCTTCATTTGAGATAAACTGCTCTGCGTATACTTCAATCGCAGGCTCGTAAGCATCTCTTTGCTCCATGATATATTTCGCCAGGGGCTCCAAACCTTTCGCGCGGGCGATGGATGCGCGCGTGGTTCTCTTGGGACGGAAGGGACGATAGATGTCCTCAAGCTCCACAAGGGTGGCAGCGGCACCAAGAGCGAAGGTGATCTCGGGTGTGAGTTTTTCCTGCGCTTCGATAAGGTTCGAGATCTCGGAGCGTCTTTCGTCCAGCTTGCGCAGATATGTGAGTCTGTCAAAAAGGTCGCGGAGCGTACCATCGTCGAGACTGCCCGTTACCTCCTTACGATAACGGGAAATGAAGGGAATGGTGTTTCCTTCATCGATCAGAGCGATGGTATTTGTGACCTGCTCCTCTTTGATGTTGAATTCTTCTGCTAATACTTTTACAATGTCCATTGGGGTTCCTTTCTGCTTTTGCAGGTTATATAAATTATTTTTAATCTTATTTCTTGTGTGAGAGGAGGACGGTTATCTCTTCCTCCGTGAGTTCACGCCACGCACCGCGGGCGAGGGCGTTATCGAGGGGAATGGCCGCAAAACGGATGCGCTCCAGTGTCACGATACGGTTATCGAGCGCTTCCATCATGCGCTTGATTTCATGGTACTTTCCTTCCGTCAGGACGATGACACCGCCCATGCGGTCATCATCACACAGAAGGCGCGCGCTTTTGCATCTTTCGCCACCATCGATGGTGATGCCCTCCAGCAGGCGCTCCTCCGCACAGCTGACAAGGGGGCGCTCCAGCGTGAAGCGATACTCCTTTTCCACATGGTGCTTCGGAGAAAGCAGGTCGTGGGCGAGCGTGCCGTTGTTGGTGAGAATCATGAGTCCTGTGGTATCGCGGTCGAGGCGTCCGACAGGAAAAAGTCCCATTTTCTGATGCTCTGGCGAAAGCAGCTCGAGGACATACGGAAGCCGCGTATCCTCTGTGGCACTCACATAACCCGTCGGCTTATTGAGCATCACATAGGTAAAGGTCTGGTATCGGAGCACTCTGCCGAGGTAGGTGACGGTGCTTTTTTCGGGATCGATGTGTCGTGAGGGATCTTTGACGACGATGCCGTCAACGAGAATGCCGCCGTTTTTTGCAACCTTCGCAATCTCGCGACGCGAGGCAATACCCATTGAGGATATCATTTTATCAATTCGCATCACTCACACTTCTCCTTTGCCCATATTTTCCTTTATATATTTTAGCACATAATTATATGTTTGTAAAGAGTAAATATAAAATATTTAAAAATTATTCATACGCAGAGAACGCATCGGCGTTTTTTTTGGCGAATATGCAGATTTTGGTGTGGATAAAGGAGCCCCGGCGGGTAAAAATAGAGTGTGACGGCAGAAAATCTGACCAAAAAGGAGATTAATATGAAAAAAATACTGACACTTCTCGTCCTCTTATCCCTTCTTGCACTTCCTTTGTTATTTACAGGATGCAATAAGGAGAAAGGGGATACGATCCGTTTTCTGAATTTCAAGCCAGAAATTGCAGAAAAATACAAGGAGCTTGCAGAAATATACTATAAGGAAACAGGTGTACGCGTCATCGTGGATACGGCGGCGTCCGGCACATACGAGCAAACGCTGGCATCGAAGATGTCTACCGGCGAGCGTCCCGTTATCTTCCAGGTAAATGGTCCGCGCGGATATGAAAACTGGAAGGATTACTGCGGTGATCTCTCCCGAACAAAGCTTTACGGTGTATTGAGTGACAAGTCACTCGCGCTTCGCGATAAAGAACAGGTTGTAGGCATTCCCTATGTTGTGGAGGGCTATGGTATTATATACAACAAGGCGCTGACAGACAAATACTTTGCGCTCGGCGACAGGCAGAAAAATGTCAATTCTATGGTAGAAATCAAAGATTTTGACACATTAAGGGTAGTTGTGGAGGATATGACGCGAAAAAAGAGCGAGCTTGGTATTGACGGTGTCTTTGCGACAACATCGCTCAAGAGCGGCGAGGACTGGCGATGGACAACGCACCTTTTCAACATTCCTTTGAGTTATGAGTTCGAGGACCGCGAGCTTGACCTTGGAAGCGACGAGGCACTTCAGAGCATTCTCTTCTCGCACGAAGGAGAGATGCGCAACATTTTTGACCTGTATATCAACAACTCGGTGAGCGACAAGGGTATGCTCGGTACAAAGACGGTCAGTGACTCCATGGCAGAATTTGCGCTCGAAAAATGCGTCATGGTGCAAAACGGAAACTGGGCGTGGGCGCAGATTGCGAATGTCGACGGCAACCGCGTAAAAGCGGAAAATGTCGCTTTCCTTCCTATCTATACAGGCGCAAAAGGTGAAGAAGGACGCGGACTCGCCATCGGTACGGAAAACTATATCTGCATCAACAAAAAGGCGGATGAAAAGGAGCAGAAGCTCGCGGCGGATTTTCTTTACTGGCTCTTCTCCTCACAGACAGGTAAAAAATATGTGACTGATTACTTTGGCTTTATATCGCCATTCTCCACCTTTGGGGAGGATGAGTTGCCAGCTGATCCTCTGGCGAAAGAGGTTATTCGCTATACAAAGATGGAGGATATCCGAAGCGTGCCATGGAATTTCACGCTCTTCCCATCGCAGGCCTTCAAGGATGCATTGGGCTCTTCTCTTCTGCGCTATGCACAAGGCGCAAAGGATTGGTCGGCTGTGGTCTCGGACACGGTGAAAAAATGGGAGAGTGAGATGAGACAATGACGCGACTCTGGCAGAGGAGATTTTTTCCTCTTTTTGTCTTGCCGACCTTACTTTGCTACACCCTGCTTTTTCTCGTCCCGCTGGCGCTTGGTATCTATCTTTCGTTCTGCCGTTTTTCTACGGTGGACAATGCGACCTTCGTCGGATTTGAAAACTACCTTAAGGTATTCTCGTCGGGCGATGGATTTCTTCGCTCTATGCTCTTCGGATTAGGCTTTTCCATCCTTTCCGTGATATGCGTCAATCTCGTCGCTCTCGCCCTCGCGCTTTTGTTGACACGGAGGGTTCGTGGGGCTGGGATATTCCGTTCGGTATTCTTCATGCCAAACCTCATCGGTGGCATTGTGCTCGGTTATGTGTGGAATCTGCTCGTCAATGGTATTCTCTCAAATTTCGGCGTGGATATCACCTATCGGGCGAGCTATGGTTTTCTCGGACTTCTCACCCTCAACATCTGGCAGCTCGGGGGCTATATGGCGGTGATTTATATTGCGGCGCTGCTTGCCGTACCAAAAGAAACGCTCGAAGCGTCAAGAATCGATGGCGCGACGCCGTGGCAGACGCTGTTGTTTATCAAGCTGCCGCTGATTCTGCCATCTATTCTGATATGCGGCTTCCTGACCTTTACCAATGCCTTCAAGATGTTCGACCAGAACCTTGCCCTGACAGGCGGCGCTCCTGAAGGAGAGACGATGCTTCCCGCACTCAATATTTTCAACACATTCTACGGGCGCGTCGGCGCACAAGGCATCGGACAGGCAAAGGCGGTGATTTTCCTTATCATCGTCGCCCTCTTCTCATCCTTGCAGTTTATCCGAAGAAAGGAGGAAGAGCCTCTTGGAAAGAAAAATGCTCTCGCAAATACCCTTCCTGCGAAAAAATAAAGAGCAGCTCATCACCCTTGCCATCCTCATCCCCTTGGCGCTACTCTTTCTTTTTCCTGTTCTTCTGGTTTTATATAACTCCTTCAAAGGCTCGGTCTATATCTCAAACGAGCCATTCGCTCTGCCAGACAAGGAAAGCTTTGTCGGGGTGGCGAACTATCTTGTCGGTCTGAAGCAATCGGGTTTTTTCGGCGCGCTTTTCCGTTCCTTTTTCATCACGGTAAGCTCTGTCCTTCTTCTCGCACTCGCAAGCTCTATGTGCGCCTGGTTTCTCCATCGTATGGGAGGGCGTGTCTCCCGCATCCTTCTTGGTGTATTGATTATCGGTATGGTTGTTCCCTTTCAGATGGTGATGTATACCACGACATTCATCACAGGAAAACTTGGTCTTGCGTCAGTGTACGGCATGCCACTTCTGTACCTTGCTTTTGGTGCGAGCCTTTCCGTCTTTATTCTCTCCGGCTTTGTCAAAGGAATTCCCGTGGCGGTCGAGGAGGCGGCGACAATCGACGGATGTGGTGTGGTACGGATGTTTTTTGGTGTGGTCATGCCCTTGCTTACCCCTGCGCTGATTACCGTTTCCGTACTCAACGCGATGTGGATATGGAATGATTATCTGCTTCCCTACCTTGTACTGGGTTCCGACAATCGGACGATACCCGTCGCGATACAGCTTTCCATGACCGGTGCTTATGGTTCAACCAATCTCGGCGGTCTGATGGCGATGCTGATTTTTTCCATGATTCCTATCGTAATCTTTTATCTCTTTTCGCAAAAATATATCATAGACGGTGTGAGCCAAGGGGCTGTAAAGGGGTAAAATGTATACTTCTGTCTACAGTTTTATGTCATTTTAACGGGTGCAGAACATTTGTTTACACCCGTTTTGTGTTTGAATTGTTTGAATTTATGTGCAGTTTTTCCTGTCATATTCAGGGTGTGTTACCTCCTTTTTATTTTTCTTTCGAAAAAGTCAGGAAATTTTTAAAAACCTCTTGACTTTTTTCGCTAAAAGTTATATAATAATGTGTACGAATTTGGTGTTATAGCCTAAACTATGCCCAAATGCGAAAAAAGTCATATCATCATTGACAGGGAGGATGTCTTGTGAAGTTAGATCTCAGACCACTTTTGGCGGGCGAACGCTATTTGAGCTTTGATTACGAACTACCACTTGATATCTCACCCGAAGATTCTCACAGTTTCCTTCAAGGGACGCGTTTTCCTTCTCCCATGAAGGTCACCGGTGATATCACCAACACTGCGGGATATATGAGAATGGCGCTTACCCTTTCGGTGGATTATGAGACCGAATGTGGTCGATGCCTCGCTCCTGTATCAGGCAGTTTCACCCTTGACCTTGAGAAAACGGTAGCTCCGAGAAAGTTGCTGGAGGACCTGACAGAGGACAGGCTGGATGAGTATGCAATCATCGAGGATGGTTTTCTCGATATGGACACACAGTTGATGGAGCAGCTCGAGATGGAGTTTCCCGTCCGCTTCTTGTGTCGTGAGGATTGCAAGGGTCTGTGCCAGAGGTGCGGAAAGAATCTGAATGAAGGACCGTGCGGTTGTGTGGAGAGAGAAATCGATCCGCGGCTCGCTCCTTTACAGAGAATTCTCGACCAGATGAACGAAGAAAATAAATAATTATACAGAACGACGAGATGTTGTTCATCCAAGGAGGAAAGAAAAATGGCAGTACCAAAGAGAAAAACTTCTCACTCGAGAAAGATGAAGAGACGCTCCAGCGTCTGGAGACTTGAAAACCCCACCAACATCGTTAAGTGCCCCCAGTGCGGTGAGTACAACCGCGCATACCGCGTTTGCAAATCCTGCGGTTTCTACAAGGGCGTTAAGGTTCTTGATGTTGAGGCATAAGTTCAGTTTTATCTGAACAAAAAAAGGAGTACGCATGCGTACTCCTTTTTCTTTTGGAATTTTTCCTGTCAGGCAAGAAGGGCGGAAGGAATATCGGCAACCGTATGGACAACGGTATCAAAGCCTGCGGCTTCCACTTCTTCGGGCGAACCATAGCCATAGGTTACACCGATACAATGGATGGATGTCTGATGTGCGCCATCGGCATCAAAGTGACGGTCGCCGATGATGACAGTGCGATCGCGCGAGACTTCGGGATAATGCTCCAGTACATATTCTATGACTTCCCATTTTTTATCACGGGTTTTGTCGGTGTCGGCAGCGCCGAGGAAGTCGATGTAGGGGGTGATGCCGAACAGGTCGCATATCGGCTTCGCATAGACCATAGGCTTACTTGTCGCGAGGGCGACGATAAAGCCCATTTCCTTCACCTTCGCGAGCATCGGGAGGATACCGTCATAGGGGATATTATCGTTCCAGCCACGCTCGCCAAAATAATCGTGAAAATGGTCGAGAGCAAGGTCGCATTCTTCATTGGTAAAGCCGAATTCCTCAATCCATGTGTCATAAAGAGGTGGGCCGATAAATCGGCGAAGGCTTTCATATGTGCCGTAGTCGACGCCCATTTTTTCAAGTGCGTAATGGAAGGACTTCATCAGTCCTGCACCAGGATCGGTCAGAGTGCCGTCGAGGTCAAAAAGGACAAGATCGTATTTATTCATTGAATTCTCCTGTATTTTCTACATTATTATTTTATAAAAGATTGTCGGCTTCGTCCTCGTTGAAAACGGTGATACCCGCATGCATCAGGGCATCAGCAAGAACGCCGTTCCCGAGGGTTAAAGTGCCTGTATGTGTTCCGTCATAGATGTGCCCCTTTCCGCAGGCAGGGCTTTTCGCTTTGGTGAGGGCAACTTCAATGCCGAGAGTCTGGCAAAGGGAAAGACCGTATGCTGCGCCGCGGAAATATTCCGCCGTGACATCTCTGCCGTCGCGTCCTATCACCTTATCTCCGACACGCTCACTCGGAATACGAGGTGTGGGAAGTCCACCATAGATTTCGGGGCAGTAAGGGACGAGAGTGTATTTTTCCTCAAGCTGTGGCAAAAACGCCTCGAGTGTAAGTTCTTTTTTGCCGAAAACGCCCGCTTTACCCTTGCCATCATATCGGCATGGAATGCCAAGGAGGCATGCGCTAATCAGAAGTGGCTTTTTCATTGATACATCCTTCTTTTGTAATATTATGTCAGGAAATGGGAATAAATGTTTGCATTTCCATGAGTTCTTTCTGTATTTTAGTAAGCTCGCCTGCGCCCATCAGGACAATTGGCGCATCGGTGAGAGGAAGTTGCTCTATCACATCCTCCGCGGTACAGACAACCCGTGAGCCGACGGGCAATAGCCTTACAAGATTTTCGCTTGTGACGTGGGGTATGGGAGACTCACGCGCTGGAGTGATGGGACAGAGAAAAACCAGAGTGGCGAGGGACAATGCCATGACAAATCCATCCCAAAGGTCGCGCGTGCGCGTATAGGTGTGTGGTGCGAAGACAACAACAGGGGCTTTCCCGTACCGCTTCGCAAGAGTGGAAATCGTCTCGCGTATTTCGGTCGGGTGGTGGGCAAAATCATAGTAAAGAGGAGCGTTTCCAATTCGTCCGAGAAGCTCTATGCGACGGGCAATCGGGGGAAGGCGCTCCAGTATTTTTGCCGAGGAGGTGATGTCGTAGCCGAGATCAGAAAGCAGTGTCAGCGCAGCGAGCGTATTAAAGATACCGACATCACCCAATATGGTCGGGGTGAGGGAAATACTCTCCGTTTCACTCTTATAAAAGGTATAGCCACCCTTCCCCTCACCTCGCATTTTGACGCCGAAAGGGGGAGGCGTGTCGATTTTTTCGGGATATTCATCATAAAGATAATAGGGATGCGCATGTGATGGCATTTGCGCTTGTATGGATGACAAACCGTCATCCGAGGCAAAATACCACACCTTCTCCGAAAGCTCGGCAAACCGAAGAAATGATGTCTTTACCTCATGTATTGTCGGGAAGAAGTCCGTGTGATCGTGGTCAAGATTGAGCAAAAGCGCGTGAGTGGGGTGGGTGTACAAGAATGAATTTTTGTATTCACAGCATTCATAGAGGAAAACTTTACTATCACCTATGGCGAGCGGTCCATTTCCATCACCGAGGTCTGCTCCCGACATCGTAGTTGGCTTCTCACCGAGGGCGGTCAGTGCGCGATGAAGAAGGGATGTTACGGTGCTTTTGCCGTGCGTTCCTGCGACGGCGATACGAATGGGATAGTCAAGCATCACGCTACCGAGAAGTTCCGCGCGCGAACAATTCGGGATATCCTCGCGTATCAGAGGGTGTCCCTGTGGGATGGCGAGGGAATACACTATGAGTGCGATTTTTGAAAAATCAATCTCATCCATCGAGTTGAAAATTACAATCCCGGAAGATACAATTCTGTCGTATTCTCCCGATTTCGTACTATCATAACCTACCACAAAATGTCCCTTTTTATGAAGGAATCTCGCCAGAGCGCTCATGCCCGTGCCACAAATTCCAACAAAGAGAATAAACCTATGACCTTTTGCATATAATAAAGTATCACGAATCAAAAAAGGGGAAGTATTTGAGTGAAACATACCACCAAAACGCGAATTCATAATTTGTTCATATTAAATTTTCACTCTTCTTACAAAAACTTAAACAATTATCTCTATTCCTCTTGAATATTTTTCATACTTTTCATGTATACTATATGCAGTTAATATGCAAATGTTGACAAGTCAGGAAAGGAAAGCCAAATGCAGATTACCGACATTAAAATCAGAAAGTTTTTCGAAGAAGGACCTATGAAAGCGATTGTTTCGGTGACCTTCAATGACTGCCTCGCTGTTCACGACATCAAAGTAATTTACGCCAGAGACCGTTATTTTATTGTCATGCCCTCTCGCAAAAATCCCGACGGTTCTTATCGCGACATCGTTCATCCAATCAATGCCGCATTCCGTGAGGAACTCGAAAACGCCGTAATCGATGCTTACCATGTGCAACTTGTAGCGCAAGAGCATGACGAAACGGAAGCAAGCGTACTTTAATACTATTGTACAACAAAAAGACCTCCGTGTCAAGCGGTGGTCTTTTTGTTTTTTTGTAAAACTTATAATTTCCTCGGTGGTGGAGAAACTAAAGGCAGTCGTAAGACTGCTTTTTGTTTTTTCTGAAAGGGTTAAAAAATGAAGATACTGATGATAGGCGAGGGAATGGAGATTGGCGGTTGTGAGACACATATTTATGAATTGACGCGGGCGCTCGTTCAGCTCGGTCATGAGGTTGTGCTTTTGTGCGTGGGGGGTAGATATGCGAGGGCTCTCGAGAAGCTGGGTGTGCGTGTTCTCTATGCGCCGACCAATCAGCGTACGCCTCACGCTCTTATATCTACGGCACTGAAAATCAGGAGGCTTCTCGGGGAGCATTTTGATGTCGTGCATACGCACACACGGGGAATGAGTGCGCTCGTGCATCGACTGACAAAAATCGCGCATACGGTGACGGTTCATCTGGATTTCCCTGTCAACGCGCTGACACGGAGATTCTGTCACTTCGGGGATAGCACCCTCGCTGTCAGTGAGGACATCCGCGCGTATCTTGTACGAGAATATGGATTGTGCGAAAACGAGGTGCTTCTGACCAGAAACGGTGTTGATACCGCGCACTTCGGAGCATGTGATATGGGCTCGGATATTGTGCATCTCTCGCGTCTTGACCGCGACAGAAGCCTGTGTGCGCTTTTGCTGTGTGAGGTAGCGCCCTTTGTCTTAAAGAAAGAGGGAACTCGCAAAATACACATATATGGCGACGGAAACGACATGCCCCGTGTCAGAAAAATGGCGAAAAAAGCAAATGAAGCTCTTCAGCGCGAGGGGGTTATTCTCCATGGCAAAACGGAAGATATTCGTTCCTCTCTCGCACGCGGTAACATATTTGTCGGCGTAAGCCGAGCGCTTCTCGAGGCTATGGCGGCGGGACGCGCGTGTATCGTATGTGGCAACGAGGGGTAT
>JAFVYW010000065.1 GCA_017508465.1 Clostridia bacterium | reverse complement strand
TTTCTCTTTTTTTATTTAGGTTTTTCGTTCTATCTCCGTTTGCTCACTTGCCGTATGTATATACGCCTATCGTTCGCAAACGAAGATTTCTGCTCTAAATTAAGCGAGCCCCAAAGGCGCTTCGCACTAAGAATTCAGCATACTTTGGCATTGAATAAGAATTTTCACGAAAATGCTGAATTCTTAATGACTCAGCCCCTTTGTAAATATTTGTTGTCATTATTGTTGTTTTACAGAGACATCACCAGAAAACAAAGTAACAATTTGACCGTTTTCTTTTTTTACAATCAAAGAGCCATTTTCGTCAATATCGACATATTCCGCACTATATTTTTCTCCTTCATGCGGCAGAACAAGAAGACTTTTTCCTTTAAGATATGCATGTGTACGATAGACTTCAATCACATCCGAAAAGGGATATTTCCATGCGTCATCAAGCGCCTTTACAAGTTCCTCTGCAAAGGAAAGGGGCAGGATGCGCTCACCTGTCTCATTCTCGATGGATGTCACCCGTCCCTCTAACTCCTCTGGAAAGGAGGCGCGAAGGAGGTTGATACCGATGCCAACCACCGCGCAGAATACACCATCGGGGCGCGTTACGCCTTCGACCAGAATACCTGCCAGTTTTTTGTCGTTAATATAGATATCATTTACCCATTTCAGGGACGGCTTCAACTTGGGAAACGCCTTTTTCAAGGCGTGATACAGTGCGACGCCAACACGGAGGGTAAGTCCCTCGCTTTTAGGAGCACTTTCCAGTGGCAAAAGCAGGCTCATGTAAAGTCCCGCATCCTTCGGGGAATGAAAGCTTCTGCCCCGTCTCCCGCGGCCTCCTGTCTGTTCGCGCGCGATGACGATGGTTTTTTCTATATTTTTATGCTTTGCCTCTTCACAAAGATAGGTGTTTGTCGATGCGATTTTTTCAAAAATCTCGACACGGTAGGGGGCTAACGCCTGTTTTATATGCTCTGTCAATCGCCCGATCTCCTTTTTTTCTTTCATTCTACCACAAATATTAAAATTTGTCAAATATAAAATATTTATAAGAAATACGGATTTTAGTCACAATAACTTCACATTCTTATTGTATACTATATTTACACAAAACCTGTGGTTTTGGGAAACGGTTATGAAAGGACCATCTTATGAAAACAAAAATTTTAACTCTGCTTCTTTGTTTTTCTCTCTTATTTTCTTTTGGTTCTCTTATCTCTTGTGATTTCACTTTTGAGGACGAAACGGATAAGCCGATTGAAATTGTAGAATACTCCAAGGAAGATTTAGAAGAACTCTTAAATCAGATATTACAGGACCGCACCGAGACCAATTTTGATGTCAATGACATCGTTATTAATTCCTCCGAGCCCTCCTCACTTATCGCGGCGAGCAAGGGACTTCTTTCCTCGGTCAGCATTGTCTCTACCTTTACCGTGAAACAGTATATAGGATTTGGTCCGATTCGCGACTGGACCACCGAAGAGGTACAGGCGGCAGGCTCTGGCATCATATTCAGAATGTCCGAAGAGGATAAGGTTTCCGGCAACGCGTACATTATCACAAACTATCATGTAGTCTATAATGCATCCTCGATGGAAGAAAACCATATTGCAAGCAAGATTGATCTCTTCCTTTACGGTATGGAAAAAGAAAAATATGCCATCCCTGCCGAATATGTCGGCGGTTCCATGCTTTATGATATTGCCGTGCTGAAGGTCCGCGCGAATGATATCCTGCGTAAATCGAATGCCATCGAAGCAACCTTCGCAGACTCCGACGATGTCACGATTTTAGAGACGGCAATTGCTATCGGCAATCCCGAGGCAAGCGGTATTTCCGCGACCGTCGGACACATCAATGTCGATAGCGAATATGTCACCATGACGCTCGCCGACGAAAGCACACTTGCAGAAATGCGTCTGATGCGCATCGATACCGCTGTAAACGGTGGTAACTCGGGCGGTGGCCTCTTCAACGAACGCGGCGAAGTGATTGGTATTGTCAATGCGAAAATCGTCTCCAGCACGATTGATAATATCGGCTACGCCATCCCCTCAAATGTGGCGCGTCTGATTGCAGAAAACATTATCCACTATGAAGATACGGGCAGTGAAAGTGCCAAGAGAAGCACCATCGGCATCACCCTTTCTTCGGATACCAACTCGCATACCATCTATGATACCGAAACGGGCAAGGTGCATATTATCGAGGAGGTTGTCATCGCTGAAATTACCAAAGGCGCACTCGTCGAGGGTAAGCTTCTGGTCGGAGATATTATCACCTCCATTCAAATCGGAGATGGCGAAAAGCTCGCTGTAACAAGAAATTTCAATGTTGTCGAACGAATGCTTGCGGCGCGCGCGGGCGATACCGTTGTATTTGAAGTCATTCGTGATGGTATCGTCGTCAGTGTTTCCTTTGAAATCACCGCAGACTGTGTTGTTGACATTATCTGACAAGATAAAAAAGACGAAAGGTTATGAACCTTTCGTCTTTTTTATTAGAAACGGATTTCCTCGTGTTTCTGTGCCGACTGATAGAGCGCATCCAAAAGTCTCATGCTGTCAAGGATGTTTTCAATATTGTTCTTATCGTGAACGCCACTACGGAAGGACTCAATAAACGCGCGGTCCTCTCTTTCATACATGCCGGGAATTTCATGTGTGGAGCGTGTGCTTTCCAGTGTTGAGCCATCGAAGAAGGTAAACTGACCACAGTAATCGAGACGAACACCGCCCTTGTCACCAAGGAAGTCGATATACATTTCATGTTGTTCAAGATTCTGTGCCCATGCGCCATTGAAGGAAATGCTTCCGCGCGAGGTGCGGACATAACCGGTCACAAAGTCATCTACATCATTTGTGCCGTCAAGATTCATGGTATCCTCCGCCCACATGGATTTATACTTGTATTCCTTCATATTCTTTGCCATTTCACAATAGGTGTCACAGGTGACACTTTGAAGCTCGGGTGCGCCAAGAATATAGAGAATCAGATCCAGGAAGTGAATACCCCAGTCAATCAGCACGCCACCACCCGACTCGCTCTTGGTTGTGAATGCGCCACCGAGGCCGGGAATGGAACGGCATTGACGGAAGGAACAAACCACATGATAAGGCTTGCCGAATTTGCCTTCGTCCATCATCTCGCGAAGAATTTCAACCGAGCGCTGATAACGGTTGCAAACACCGATATTCAGGGTAAGTCCCTGTTTTTTGGCTTCCTCTGCCATCTCCAGAGAGAGTGCATAGTTTACGGTAATGGGCTTTTCGCAAAATACATGCTTGCCAGCGCGCAGAGCGTCCATGGTAACGGTATAGTGTGTATAGTTCGGTGTCAAAACAAATACCGCTTCCACCTCTTCGTCTGCCAGAGCCACATGATAGTCGGTAATTACCTGTTCAATCTTCGGATACTTTTCTTTTGCGCGCTCTGCTTTTTCAAGTATCAGGTCGCAGGCGTATTTGATACGAACATCTTCCATTTTGGAAAGTGCGGGAAAATGAGAGCCGTTGGCAATTCTGCCACAGCCAACAACAGCAACAGTAGTCATTGGTTTTCTCCTTTTAGTTTTTTATCACCTTTATTATAGCACATTTTCTCATTTTGTCAATGTCACAGATACATAAAATGATTGCATTTTTACATAAAAAGAAGCTCCCGTCATCCTAAATAAAAGAAAAGCGGGAGCTTCGCGTATTTTTATTTATCTGACTTCAAAAGAGAAAATGTGGCATTCTTCGCTTCCATATGTCTTCATTGGAATGAGTGAAACACAAACGCAGGTTTCGTCAATTTTGATATCTACAAAGCGTTTTCTGTTTTCTTTGTAAACTTTTGTTGTCAAAGTGCCATCTCCATGCTCGAATACAAGGGAGAATTCACGCATCATAAAGGGGGAAACCTTATACTTCTTTTGTACGAGAGGATAGGACGAGGGCATGTTCCAGCAACCACGGTTGAGATCTGAATCAAAAATCAGGCGAACACCGCTTAACTTCGTCGGTTTATCGAAGGTGTAGGATATGATTTCACCGGCTTTTCCCACCCACATATGCTCGTCACCGCGGTCGATGCCGTCGCGAAGGACGGGTGCCGTACATTTTGCTTTCAGAGAAAGAGGAGAAACCTCTCTTTGATAGAAGGGAATATAGCAATCGTCTGCCATCAGTGTCTGGCGCAGAGCAGGAATATCAATGGTGTCGGGCGTGGTATCTGTATGGATCATTTGTGCGACACCTGTACCGAGTGCCTGACCGAGCATAGCGGTGGTAGCCATAACCCGTGTCGAGGAAAGTGCCACATGTGTAACGCTGATATTGCGTCCTGCAAAGAGCAGGTTATCGATATCACGCGCTACCAGAGCGCGCCACGGCACAAGCCAGGGGGAAGGTGCGGGATGCCAGATTGTCGAGCAACCGCCCATATAATAAAAGCCTTCCGGAAAGTGGTCATCCATTGACCAACCAGCATAAGCCACAGCATCGTCAAAATGCTTGCCTTCTGCCAGAACATCATTTTCATTGACGATATACCGACCAACATAGCGTCGGCTTTCTCTCTTGCCAGGAAGGAAACCAATCCAATCGATATCCCAGTTATCTGCGCCATGGTCGTCCTGATTTTTAATATGATCCCAGACACCATAAACAATTTTCAGAAGCTCGTCGCGACACTCGTCGGCATCATGCAGTGCATCCTGCATACCGCCAACCTCGATCCACCACCAGTTATGTCTGCCAAGGCCTTCGCTCGAAAAATGCTTGCGCAGCTGCATGATAGGATCGTCTTTCGGATATGTATACGCCCAGTCGGGCTTAATAAAGGTTGTTTTATGGTCTGTTTCGCGAATCTGGAACAAGCAACTCATACCCATCGTTTTCTTGTCGGCAACATCAGGCGCGATGCTCTCGCCATACTCCGATTTACCCTCTCTGCCATACATACAAGCAGCGCCAGTAAGAGGAACAAGAATAGAGTCTCCGGAACAGTCAGCAAAATATTTTGCACGGACAATATGATAGGTTTCCGTGTTTAATTGCCAGCCCTTTACAGACGCAATCCGATTGTCTGAAGCCATTGTCGCATCCATACAAGTGGTATTGAGAAGAAGCGTGATGTTCTTTTCTGCCTTTACCTTGGCATAAACAACACTATCCCAGACAGGGAAGGAAAGTTGAGGATTGAGATAATAGTTTTCATACTCGATTTCCTCAAGAATACCGCATTCACGATTGTCGCGTCCACTGGCTCCGCCAATCCACATACGGACCTCACTGGAAGCATTACCACCAAGAACAGGTCTGTCCTGCATCAGAACAACGGAAATTCCGTGTCTTGCGGCACTGATAGCAGCACAAACGCCAGCAAACCCACCACCGACAACGCATAAATCCACATCATATTCAAGAGTTCTCATAAAAACCTCCAAAATGTTTTTATACCTCCATAATAAAACATTTCATGAGAAAAGTCAAGGAAAAAAACATTTTATAATAACATACCCTGAAAAATTAAAAATTTCTTTGATTTTGTTTACACAAGCAAAACATACACAAAGAAATAAATTCTTGAGTAACAGAAAGGCAAAAAACGAAGATAAAAAGAAAGCCATCAGAGGTAAGAAAGCACTGAAAAAAACAGCATGCATCCAAAATGCATATGTAAAAATCATATGTTTATAATAATAGACATTGTTGTATTTTTCAATCACTTTACATTATGAATATCAGACAAATGAAAAATGAAACAAAAACAAGAAAAGATAGAAAATAGGGATAATAAAACATTTTATCAGTATATTGTGTTTATTTTGCAGGAATAACTATAAATATTTCAAGAAAAACAACAAAAAATATGGGATTATTCCACACGATGCTCAAGATGATGTGGGCATAATTAATGATTGGATTGTAAATACAAAACTATTTTCGTTGTAGTAAAATAAAATCATTATTTCGTACGATTTACGAATTATATAAGTAAAATCATAATAGAAATGGGATAGTAAGCCATATAATTTTAAATCAAAAGATGAATTTCGTAATGTTTACGCCAAAAGTATTCAAAAATAGCAAGAGAGGTGCATAAATCACCCGAGAGAGCACAGTTATCTATTATAATTGCCATATTTTACCATTTTTTGTAATTATTTTGGTAATTTATCATAATTTCTTTCGATTTCGATGTATTTTTCAGTATTTTAGAATATCCTGCTCGGAGCATGATCGGTAAACAAATTAACAATAGTGTTTTGCCAGGGTGTACCTTCTTCTTCTAAATCTGATTGATATTCCTTTCAATGTGCCCTTTTTTCAGCGATTTATTTATTAAATTCGCAGATTTTACCGTGTTTTTCTATGAAAACTATGTGTTTTGATGTAGAATATATGACTTTTTTTGATTTTGCTACATGATTTTTTGGTAAAACATTCATTGTGAGTTAATTCATCTCGAAGTTCAATCCTTTCAAATACCATACCTCTGATATATATTTTTGCCTTTATATCTGTTGATTGCATATTTTAGAGCATTTTTTAATTGTTTCACATGAAACATTTTATCAACCAGACTATTTTTATATAGGGAAGAATGTTTGTTGTTCTGTTGCTACTTCTGTTCTGTTCATGCTAAAAGGGGGTTAATTATCTATCTGAACGCTCGAATTGTGGTATATTGTATAAAATAAGTGCGTATTATAGTGTTTCACATGAAACATTTTGTAAAAATTTAAGTAAAATATACTTTTTTATGTATTTTGTCTTTCAACTGGAAGCCGTATTTGCTTCTAAATCATATCAATGCAGCTTACGGAACAGAGTATAAATGTTTACTTTTATCGTGTATATTCTGTGATTTTGTATTGTTTATGCCTCTAACACTGTTTTTGTTCATTTGATTGTTTCATGTGAAACATTGGTTCCTTCTAAATAATTATTTTTAATCAGTTTTTGCTTTTGTCTTGACAAGGGTATACCTTTTTTGATATAATATAGGTGTGAAAAAATACATTTGTTCTTTTATTTTGAAGGCTGTTCTTCGGCTTGTTTGTTATAAAAAATTCAGACCTATGATAATCCATCAAAATGAATATAACAAACTGAAACACCATGCAAATATCGTTTTATAGTACTTTTCAACCTCATTTTGGTCGTATTATGGTGATATTTGTCGATATTATTTATTTTAAAACACTGGAATTCAGTACATAAGGATGCATGTTATAATACAAAATGGAAATTTTTTCCATTTTTATTGTTTCTTTCCTTTGCTTCCTTTGTTTTTGTTTTCTTTTTTCGTCCCACTTTCTTCTATATAATATAATAAGGAAGAAAAGTATTTCAGATTTGAGGGTATTATGGCTAAAATTATCTCATTTTCCAACCAGAAGGGTGGCGTTGGTAAGACAACCTCTTGTGTCAATATTGCGGCGCAGATTGCAAAAAAGGGCAAAAAGGTTTTGCTTGTGGATATGGATCCGCAGGGTAACGCGACAAGCGGTCTCGGCATTTCTAAATCCAAAATCAAACGCACGATTTACGATGTTGTTATCGGTAATGCTGACATCAGTGATTGCATTATCAAAACTGCTTTTTCCAATCTCTCTGTTGTGCCTGCTAATATTGATCTTGCTGGCGCAGAGCTTGAACTTTATGAGCTTGAAGAGGACCAGAACTTTACAAAGCTCGCACTCGACAGCGTACGCGATCGTTTTGACTACATATTTATTGACTGTCCCCCCTCACTCGGTATGCTGACCGTAAAAGCGCTCTCTGTTTCCGACGGCGTTGTTATCCCGATGCAATGTGAGTTTTATTCGCTCGAGGGTATGTCACAGCTCTTCAATACCGTGAAAAAAATCCGTGAACTTTATAATCCAGGCCTTCAGGTTGTTGGTATTCTGCTCACCATGTATAATGGCAGGCTTACACTGACAGGTCAGGTTGTCGCAGAAATCCGTAAGTATTATCAGGAAAAACTCTTTAAAGTACCCATCTCGCGCACCGTTCGTCTGTCCGAAGCTCCTGGCTACGGTCAACCAATCTGCTATCACGATCCCTATTGTAAAGGTGCTCTTGAATACGCACAGGTCGCAAAAGAACTGATGATGCGCATTTAAAAGGACAATCTTCTGCTCTTTTTTCGACATAAGCTGTCATAATCCGACACAAATGCAGGACAAGCCTGTACGAAAAAATATAACATTCCGTGAATTGTAAAAAAAAGGAAAAAAGTTTTCCACATTAAAAATGTTGAAAATGTGGAAAACTCCAGAGCAAGCGTTTAAAAAACCCTCTTGCAAGCCGAAAAATCCCAGTATAAAAGAGAGTTTTCCACATTCCACAATTTTATCCACAAAATAGTGTTTTCAAAATCTATAAAAAAACGAAATCAAGGAGTTTTATTATGCCAAGAAAGAAAACTGCCGGGCTCGGCCGTGGGCTCGATGCGATTTTTTTAGATAATGCACACACCAAAGGGGAAGAGGGCGGTGTGAAGGAGATTAAACTTTCCCTCATTGATCCCCGTTCTGACCAGCCCCGTCGTACCTTTCATGAAGAGTCCTTACAAAGTCTTTCCGAATCCATTCAGGCACACGGTCTCTTTCAGCCCATTCTCGTACGCGAATATGCGATGGGCAGATATCAGATTATTGCAGGCGAGCGTCGCTTCCGCGCGTCAAAACTCGCAGGTCTGACGGAAATTCCTGCCATTGTCCTGGATAAAGATGATGAAGAAACCGCGCGTATTGCTCTTGTGGAAAACCTCCAGCGCGAAGATCTTAACCCCATTGAAGAGGCGATGGCATACTGCTCTCTTGCAGAAGAATTCAATATGACACAGGAAGAACTCGCGCGCGAAGTCGGCAAGAGCCGTAGTGCAATTGCCAACGCCATCCGCCTGCTCGATTTGCCCGAAGAGGTGCTTGCTCTCGTGAAAAACGGTGACCTTTCCGCAGGTCACGCGCGTACCCTGCTCGGTCTCAATGATGAATCTGCCATTCTTCCTATGGCACAGATGTGCATTGAACTCGACCTCTCTGTTCGTCGTCTCGAAGAAGAGGTAAAAAAGGAAAACAAGAGAGAACACATCGAAGAGATGGAAGAAGAAACAGAGAGCAAAATGCCCCTGATTGACTATATCCGCGAGATGGAGCTTCGCTTGCAATCCCACCTCGGCCGTGTGGTAAAAATTCAAGGTAAGGGCAGAAAAAAATCCATCACCCTCTTTTATGAGGACAACGAGGACCTCGATGACCTTCTTCGCCAGGTCTGTGGTGATGAATTTCTTGAGGAATTATAATCCATAAAAAAGACCGCATCTGCGGTCTTTTTTTAGTACGCTTGCTTTTTTTTACCTTTTTTGAAAAAAAGGTAAAACCAAAAAACTTTATAGATGGGTTACATATCCTCTGTCTGATGTTTCTTTGAAAAAAGGTAAATCCAAAAAACTTTATAGAGGGGTTATTGATTTTGCAACCTTACTTTTTAAAAAAGGTAAAACCAAAAACTTTATAGATGGGCTACATATCCTCTGTCTGATGTTTTTTTGAAAAAAGGTAAATCCAAAAAAATTTATAGAGGGGGAATTTAAAAATTTTATAGGAAGAAGTAAATACAGTAATATATAATGCCATAAAGAATACCAAAGACGGTACTATACAAAATAACAGGGCCGGCTACGGTAAAGATTTTTGAGCCGACACCAAGGACATATCCTTCGCTTCTGCTGTCGAGCGCGACAGAGGCAATGGAGTTGGCAAAGCCCGTTACAGGGACAAGGGTACCGGCACCTGCAATATGTGCAATACGGTCATATAAGCCAAGAGAAGAAAGCAGGGCACCAAGGAAAATCAGAGTGACCGTAACAAGAAGATAGGCATCCTTTTCCTCAACAAACTGCATATAAAAAACCTTCAGATAAAAGGAGAGAAAACAGATAAAACCACCTACCATAAATGCACACAAAACATTACGCCAAAGTCTCGTTTTTGTCGATTTTTCTTTGATTTTTTCACGATATTTTTTTGGACTATACATTTATTTTTTGCTCCTTTTGTATCTGTTTTCAGATATTGTTTTGACATAATATCCACTTTTGTTTGCGCTTTTTCTAACAAAAGTTTACTCTTTTACAATTTCTGCCATAAAAAATGTGGCACTTTTTATTATACCTTTATTGTTGTACTCCTCTTTTCGTTTTATTCGCATAATTTATCGTCTTTTTTCCATAATAAAAAGAAAAAGGAGAACTTTATGTTTCTTTTGCATCCCGTGTATATTGTTTCCTCCTCCGCTGTCGGAGGACATGAAGAGATGTCATCTCCCTTTTCCTCTCATTTTGACTTTTTTCATGAAAAGGATACCTTTGGGGAGAATACCTTTGAAAAGGCGGAGGGCGAGCTCTCCCGTATTGCCTTTAATTTTCTTTTGAATAAAACCTCTATGTCTCCGACAGATATTGACCTTCTCATTTCGGGAGATTTACAGAACCAATGTGTTGCCTCATCCTATGGACTTTATACCTTTGGCATTCCCTATCTCCCCCTCTATGGCGCATGCTCCACCTGTACGGAAGGTCTTCTCGTCGCGTCACTTTATTTACAGAGTATAGAAAACAATGCACCTCATTATGTCGGTGTGGTGACAACCTCGCACAACAGCGCCGCCGAGCGTCAGTTCCGCACACCGCTCGAATATGGTGCGGAAAGAAGTCCGACGGCACAATGGACGGCGACCGCAGGTGGTGCTTTTCTTCTCACACAAAAGACGAGTGATATGTTGCCTTCGCCCGATGCTCCTTATCGTGTCCGCATCGTTTATGGCAGAGCAGGCAAGGTCATTGACGGCGCTATTGCTGATGCTTCCAATATGGGCGCCGCGATGGCGCCAGCCGCGCGCGACAGCATCCGCCACTTTTTTCAGAACACACAGTTTGACATCCGTGATATCGATGCCATCGTGACAGGGGATCTCGGAAAAATCGGTTCTGCGCTTCTTCTTGATCTTCTAAAGGAAGATAACCTTGACATTATCGATATACACCACGATTGTGGGATTTGTCTCTACGATGAAGCAAAGCAGGACGCGCATGCCGGCGCATCGGGTTGCGGTTGCTCCGCGTCCCTGCTCTCGGCGATGGTCCTGCCCCGTATGTTATGTGGACAATGGAAGAGAGTTCTTTTCTTATCGACAGGCGCTCTGATGAGTCCGTCGAGCGTACAGCAGGGCATCTCCATTTTTGGCATCGCTCCTATGGTTCTTTTAGAAAGCGAAAAACAAATATAAAACAGGTATGATATGTTTATAAATAGTCTGATTTCTTTTTTGGTTGGCGGCGTGATCTGCGCCATTTGTGAAGTGCTTTTAGCACTCACCAAGCTCACCCCCGCGCGTATTTTAGTCGGACTTGTGACCGCAGGCATTTTTCTCGGAGCAGTCGGTGTTTATGAGCCTCTTCTTTCCTTTGCCTCGACGGGCGTCAGCGTCCCCCTGCTCGGCTTTGGCGGCGTGATTGCGGGCGGTGTGCGTGAGGCTGTCGACACTTATGGTTTGATTGGCATCCTGAAAGGTCCTCTGACGGCGGCAAGTGCTGGCATTGGTGCGGCTCTTTTCTTTGGTTTTCTTTCCTCTCTGTTTTTCCGTTCTCACCCGAAAATTATGAAAAAATAATTTTTCTCACGCGCATAAAATATATAAAATCTATTGCACTTTTGAAAAAAATATGTTATAATAGGGTATGCAGCTACTAAAAAAGGTAGAAGTATACCCTTTTGCCTGTTTTTATTGTTTTTTTTGAATGCTTCCTTTTTTTTATAAAAAGGAAAGCGCCATCCTGACGAAAGGAAACGCTATGGACGAATTACAATCAATTGTAACGGCTTTGCTCCCTCTCCTGAAGGAAAAGCTAAAGTATACCGAATCGGTCATTAACCTTTGGTTTTCCGACCTGAATTTAGTAGAGCTTACCGAGGAAAAAGCCCTTTTCATCACCGCGACAAAACTCAAAAAGAACATTTTGAGTACCAAATATAAAAAGGTTATTGAACAGTCCCTTGAGGAAGTGATCGGCTTTCCTGTCAATGCCATTTTTGAACTCTCCGAGGAAGCGAAATACTTTACCGAGGATGCCTCACGCGTGACGGATATTCCCAGTGCGGAAAGCACCGTGGAGACCGAAAAAAAAGAACGCATTATCAATGAGAGCATCAATGATATGGGAAATTCTCTCCTGGCAGGTTACACCTTTGAAAACTTTATTGAAGGCGCATCCAACAAGTTTGCCCGTGCGGCTTGTATGGCAGTGGCGAAGGAGCCCACAACCTATAATCCTCTGTTTATCTACGGTCAGTCGGGACTTGGCAAAACACATCTTCTTTACGCGGTCATCAACTACATAAAAGAAAATCACCCGCATCTTAAGATTGTTTATAAAAAGAGTGAAGAATTTATCAATGAATTGATTTTAGCGATTCAGAACGGTACAACGACACAGTTTAAGGATAAATACCGCGCTGCCGATGTTCTCCTGATTGACGATATTCAGTTTATCGCAGGAAAGGTATCCACCCAGGAAGAATTCTTCCACACCTTCACCGCTCTTTACGAGTCCGAAAAGCAGATCATTCTGACCTCGGACCGCCCACCCAATGAAATCAAGCCTCTCGAGGACAGACTTCTCACCCGTTTTGAAGGCGGACTTCTCGCCGATGTTCAACCCCCTTCCTTTGAACTTCGTACCGCAATTATCCGTAAAAAAGCGGATATGATGAACCTCAATATCTCGGACGCACATGTCAATTACATGGCGGAACGCCTCCAAAACAATATCCGTCAGATTGAAGGCGTGATGAAGCGTCTACGCGCGATGGTGGAAATTGAGCATAAGACGATAACCGAAGAGAGAATTGAAGAGATTATCACCGCCATTGACCCCGGCAATATTCCTACCTCTGTCATGGTCGACCGTATCATCACGGCAGTGTGTGAGAGATATGGTGTCAGTGCCGATGACCTGAAATCCAAAAATAAATCCGCACATATTGCCAACGCGCGTCATATCGCGATTTATCTCATCCGTACTATGACACAGATGCAATACACACAGCTTGGTCAGATTTTCGGCAACCGCAATCACTCCACTATCATGTCGAGTGAAGAAAAGGTAAAAATCAATATCAAGACGGTGAAAAACTTTGAAGTAGAGCTCAGCGAGCTGATTAAAAAAATCCGCGGATGATGGTTTTGTGGAAAACCTGTTGAAATCCCGTGGAAATGCCGACGATTTTGACGGGAAAAAATGTCTGTTTCTTTTCCACTTTTTTCTCCCGTTAAAATCCACAGAATTTCCACATAGGAAAACGCCTGAACAGTGAGATACAGAGCCATATTCAAGACTTTTCCACAATTTCCACAGCCCCTACTACTATTACAACTACCAATAAATACAATCCATCTATAAAAGGTGCTTCGCACCGTACATGAACAAGGTCCGAAATGGACAAAAGGAGAACATAATGAAGTTCACAGTAGAAAAATCTGTTTTGATGAATAAACTTACCCCCGCTATGGGTACGGTATCCAATAAAAATACCATTTCCTCTCTGGAAGGCGTCTTGTTTGAAACCATGCCTGGCGCGCGTGTACGCATCTCCACTTACGATATGAACAAGGGCGTGCGCGCGACATTCGATTGTGTATCTGTTGAGCGCGAGGGTTCTTTTATCGTAAATGCACAGCGTCTTTATCAGACCATCCGCGTTCTTCCACAGGATGAGCTTACCATCGAGGTTGACGATAAATTCAACTGCACCGTTACCTCTGGTAAATCGACCTTCTCAATGTTCGCGTTCTCGGGCGGCGAATTTCCAAATCTTCCCGACCTGATGACCGAAAGAGGCTTCCGCGTCAATGCCAGCACTCTCCGCAAGATGATTTCCAAGGTACAGCACTCTGTGGCAGAACAGGATAACCGTCCGATGCTCTGTGGCGCTTACTTCGATGTCAGCGACGGCAAGATGGAGGTGGTTTCCTGCGATAGCTTCACCCTTTCCAAATGCACGCAGAAACTTGATTATGAGACGCTCGGAAGCGAAATTCTTGAAAAGTATTCTTTTATTATCCCTGGTCATGCGCTTCCTGAAATCATGAGAATTCTTCCTGACGATGAAGAAGAGATGGTAGACTTCTATCTTTCGAGAAAGCATGCGATTTTGCGTATGACGGACATGATTTTCTTCACCCGTACCATTGACTCTGATTACATTCAGTACAATAACCTTCTTCCCCGTGATAACCACATTCAACTCGTTGTCGAGCGTGAGAGACTTCTCTCGGCGCTGGAGCGCGCGAATATTATTGCGGAGGAAAAAATTCAGGGAAGCGGAAGAAGCTATGTAAAGCTTACCGTAGACGGCAGATTTATCACCATCACCTCCGAGTCGGTCAATGGTCGCGTGTATGATGAGGTCGACTGCATTCATGAGGGCGACAGCATTGAAATCGGCTTTAACTGCCGTTATCTTATCAACAGCATCAAGGTAGCGGAAGGCGAGAACATCGTTATCACGATGAAGGGCCCGACACAGTCGATTACCATCGAACCCGAGGAAGAGGACGAAAACTTCTCTTATTTCTATATGATCCTTCCCGTCAGAATGAATGGCTGATGGAACTCCAGTATTTCAAAGCCAAAAACTATCGGAATATCCGTGAGTGCAATATCCCCTTTACGCGTGGCGTAAATCTTCTGCTTGGCGAAAATGCACAGGGAAAGACAAATGTCACCGAGGGTATCTATCTCTTCTCGCGTGGCAAAAGTCACCGTGGCGCATCTGACAAGGAGATGACGCGCTTCGGCGAGGACGGCTTCATGATTGAAATCGGCTATGAGAAAAGCGATGGAGAGCATACACTTTCTTATACTTACTACAAAGGCGACAGACGCCGTCTGCGTGACGGTATTCGTCTCGGGCGCGTGACGGAAATGCTCGGCAACTTCCGCTCTGTCCTGTTCTGTCCCGACCACCTGACGCTGATCAAGGGGGGACCGGAAGAGAGAAGACGCTTTTTAGATGTCGGTATCTCGGGCGCGCATGATGGGTATATCAAATATTATTCGAGCTATAAGAATGCTCTCGAGCAAAGAAATGCACTCCTGAAGCGCGCTTCCCGAGGGGATGCGGTCGACCGTGAGGAGCTTTACGCCTGGTCGCATTACCTTGCGGAATACGCCTCATACATTTATATGTACCGTAAAGAATACTGCGAAAATATCGCGAAATATGCCATTCCTTACCTGAAAGAAATCAAGGAAGAGGAATTGACGATCCGCTTCCTTTCCGATATCCATGAAGAAAGAGTGACGGATGGCACACGCGAGGAAATTGTTTCGCTCTATGATGAAATATTCACCTCGTCTCTGCAAAGAGAATGCGCCTTTGGCTCTACGCTTTTCGGACCGATGCGCGACGATATTGCGATTGACCTCGGCGGTAAGGAAGCGAGATATTTTGCCTCCCAGGGACAGCAACGCTCTATTGTACTTGCCTTGAAGCATGCGGAGGGAGAGGTATGTCGCGAGATTACAGGAGAAAGTCCTGTATATCTGCTTGACGATGTTTTATCAGAGCTTGATGAAACAAGACAACGCTTTCTTTTGGAAGAAAGCCGTGCGTGTCAGGTGATTATCACCTCATGCACCACACCGAAGGGATTGCCTTCAAAAACAAATATCATTGAGGTATCGAAAGGAGAATACCGTGTATCTTCATGTAGGTAATGGAAAAAGCCTGAAAAAGAAGCATATCGTCGGTATTTTTGACCTGGATACCGCGACGGTATCCAAGCATACGAAGAGTTATATCGACAAGGTCTCACGAGAGGGGAAAATCTCTTATGAGGACTACGACCTGCCCCGCTCCTTTATTGTCATGGTAGATGATGAGGGAGAAGAGAGGGTATCACTCTCCCGTATCTCGACAATTGGACTCAGGCAACGCGCCGAAACTCCTCTTGTGGAAAACAACGATTGAAAAACTAAAATTAGGATGGAAATACTATGGTAAACGCCAAAGAAAATCACGGATACGACGATAGCCAGATACAGGTCCTTGAAGGACTGGAGGCAGTGCGTAAGCGTCCCGGTATGTATATCGGTACGACTTCTCTGCAGGGACTGCACCATCTTGTATACGAGATTGTAGACAACTCGATTGACGAGGCACTTGCAGGAGAATGCAGTGCGATCCGCGTTACGATCAACGAAAACGGAAGCGTTACGGTTGAGGACGATGGACGCGGTATTCCTTCGGGTATGAATGAAAAATTAGGACTTCCGACGCTGGAGGTTGTTTATACCGTTCTTCACGCCGGCGGTAAATTCGGTGGTGAGGGCTATAAAATTGCCGGCGGTCTGCACGGTGTTGGTGCCTCGGTTGTAAACGCGCTCTCCGAGTGGGTTGAGGTAGCAAACCACAGAGACGGCAAACGCTATACCGAACGCTTTGAAAGAGGTCGTGTGGCAAGACCGTTCACCTGTGAGGGTGATTGTGGAGATAAGCATGGTCTTACTGTCACCTTCAAGCCCGACGCTACTATTTTTGAAGATGTTCGCTTTGATTTTGAAACGCTTCTTACAAGAATGAGAGAGCAGGCGTTTTTGAATGCCGGTGTAAAAATCATTTTAAGTGACCTTCGCGAGGCGGAGCCACGCGTCGAGGAGCTTTGCTATGAGGGTGGTATCGTCTCCTTCGTAGAGTTTTTGAACAATGAGAAAAGAGGCACACCTCTGCACCCCGAGGTTATCTATATGAAGGGGGAAGAGGACGGCTCGATTGCCGAGGTTGCCATTCAATATAATAACAGCTATAATCAGACTATCGTCTCCTTTGCCAACAATATGGCGACGATTGAGGGTGGTACACACGAGACAGGCTTCAAGAGCGCTATCACAAAGTCTATCAACAATTACGGTCGTAAAAAAGGCATTATCAAGGGCGACGATACCCTCTCGGGTGATGATGTACGCGAAGGTCTTGTAGCTATCATCTCGGTAAAACTTACCGATGCCCAGTTTGAGTCACAGACCAAGGCAAAGCTTGGTAACAGTAAAATCCGTACTCTTGTTGAGAATATCGTAGCAACAAAGCTGGATGAATATTTTGAAGAGCATCCCGCTGATGCGAAAATTATTTTGGAAAAGGCGATGGAAGCGAGCCGTGCGAGAGAAGCGGCGCGTAAGGCCCGTGAGATGACGAGAAGAAAGAACGCTCTCGAGGTCTCCACCCTTCCCGGAAAGCTCGCTGACTGTCAGGAGCATGAGGCAAGACTGACCGAGGTTTATCTGGTAGAGGGAGACTCCGCAGGAGGCTCTGCAAAGGACGGACGAGACAGCCGTTATCAAGCCATTCTCCCCCTGCGTGGTAAGGTACTCAATGTAGAAAAAGCGAGACTTGACAAGGTCTATGCGAACACCTCCCTTATCCCGATTATTCAGGCGCTTGGCTGTGGTATCGGTGAGGACTTTGATATTGCAAAGCTTCGCTATGGTAAAATCATTATTATGGCCGATGCCGATGTCGACGGTTCTCATATCCGTATTCTTCTTCTGACATTCTTCTTCCGCCATATGCGTCCTCTGATTGAGGAGGGACATATTTTCCTCGCACAGCCTCCGCTTTATAAGGTCCATAAGGGAAATCAGCAGAGATATGCCTTCTCGGACGCAGAGCGCGACGCGGCGATTTTAGAGCTTGGTGTCAAGGGTGTCGAAGCCGAGAGATATAAAGGTCTTGGTGAAATGGACCCTGAACAGCTCTGGGAGACCACGATGAACCCCGAGACGAGAACTCTTTTGAAGGTCACGGTAGAGGATGCTATCAAGTGTGACGAGATGTTCTCGGTACTGATGGGTGACCTCGTAGAGCCCCGCCGTCAGTTTATTGAACAAAATGCAAAATTTGTTCAGAACCTTGATATTTAATATCAGGAAGAAAGGAAAATCCAAAGCGTATGGAACATACATATAGATCGAGTGATATCGAATTTCCAAACCAGCACATAGAGCTTCAGGATATGGAAAAGGAAGTAAAGAGTGCCTTTATCGAATATTCGATGAGCGTTATTACTTCCCGTGCCCTGCCCGATGTGCGCGACGGTATGAAACCCGGTCAGAGAAGAATTCTTTATGCAATGTATGAAGATAATCTGACCTATAATCGTCCCTTCCGTAAGTCTGCGACGACCGTCGGTAATGTGCTTGGTAGATACCATCCCCATGGTGACGCCGCTGTTTATCAGGCGATGGTAAGAATGGCGCAGAACTTCTCTCTGCGTTACCCCCTTGTAGAAGGTCATGGTAACTTCGGTAATGTCGACGGTGACGGCGCGGCTGCTTACCGTTATACCGAGGCGAGAATGAGCAAGATTGCCGACCTTATGATGAGCGACATCGAAAAGGGTGTCGTACCGATGACGAGAAACTTTGACAATACGAGAGATGAGCCTGTTGTTCTTCCCTCGCGTTTTCCAAACCTTCTTGTCAACGGCTCTGTGGGTATTGCCGTCGGTATGGCGACCAATATCCCTCCCCATAACCTGACAGAAATCATTGATGGTATTATCTTCCGTATGGAAAACCCCGATTGTACGACAGATGACCTGATGACGATTATCAAAGGTCCTGACTTCCCCACCTCTGCGATTATCTATGGTACCAAAGGTATCCGTGATGCGTATGAGACGGGTAAGGGACGCGTCTATGTGCGTGCGCGTGGTCGCGTGGAAGAGGATAACCGCCGTATTATCTTTACTGAAATTCCTTATATGGTCAATAAGTCGATGCTCGTCGAGAGTATTGCCAATCTTGTAAAGGAAAAGAAAATCGAAGGCATCACCGCCCTTCGCGACGAGTCAGGACGCGGTGGTATGAGAATTGTGGTCGAATACCGCAAGGATGCCAACGGCGAGGTTATTTTAAATCAACTTTATAAATATACACAACTGCAGGATACCTGTAGTGTCAATATGCTTGTTATCGACGGTGGCGAACCTAAAATTCTTTCCCTTCGCCAAATTCTCGATAACTACATTGAGTTCCAGACCTCTGTTATTGTCAAGCGCACCCAGTTTGATCTTAACAAAGCGAAGAGAGAACTCCACATCAACGAGGGCTATCGTATCGCCTCGGAGAATATCGACGAGGTGATCGCGATTATCAAAGCATCGCCTTCTGTTACAGAGGCAAAAATCAACCTGCAAAACCGCTTTGGTCTGTCCGAGGAGCAGTCACAGGCTATCGTGGAAATGACACTCGGCCGTCTCTCCGGTATGGAACGACAGAAGGTGATGGATAAAATCGCCAACCTGACCGCCCTTGTCGAAGAGCTGGAAGCGATTTTAGCATCGGAAGAGAGAGTACGCCAGATTTTGAAGGAAGAGCTGGAAGAAATCCGCCGTAAATTCGGTGATGCGCGTCGTACTGAAATTGTCGAAGCGACCGAAGAGATTGATCTTGAGGACCTTATCGAGCGCCATGTATGCGTTCTCACAATGTCCTATACCGGTTATATCAAGCGCCAGCGTGCGACCACTTATGTCGCGCAGAACCGCGGTGGTAAGGGTATTATTGGTATGACGACAAAGGACGAGGATTTCGTTATCAATATCACCGTAGCAGACAGCCATTCCAATATTCTCTTCTTTACCAACCTTGGTAGAGTATATATGAAGAAGGCATACCGCATTCCCGAGGCATCCAGAACGGCAAAGGGAACGAACATCGTCAATGTTCTGGAGCTTCAGAAGGATGAAAAGGTCACGGCGATGGTTTCCGTCCTCGACTTTAATCCCGAGCATTATCTCACCATGATTACCAAGAACGGTGTCATCAAGCGTACCAGCCTCTCTGAATTTACCTATCAGAGACGCGGCGGTAAGAAGGCTATCACACTCGACGAGGGCGATGAGCTGCTTTATGTACGCCATACCGATGGTAATGAAAACCTCATTATCGCATCGAGATTTGGTAACGCAACACGCTTTGAAGAAAGCCAGGTTCGCCCGATGGGAAGAACGGCGCGCGGTGTTCGTGCGATGCGTCTTGCCGAGGGTGACCTGATTGTCGGCGTAGCCGTTGTAGATGAAAACAAAACGCTTCTCACCGTTACGGAGGGCGGTCTTGCAAAGAGAACACTCTTCTCTGATTTCCGCCTGATGAAGCACCGTGGCGGTAGTGGTATTATCGCGCATAAGATTACCGAAAAATCGGGTATGCTTTGCGGTATTGCGACAGTAAGCGAAGAGGATGATATCATGCTGATCACCAATGAGGGCACGATTATCCGTACCGCTGTCAACAGTATTAATGTCTACTCGCGTAGCGCCGCAGGTGTTATTGTCATGAGACTTTCCGACGGGGCAAAGATTTATAATTTCACGCGTCTTGAAAGACAGGAAGAAATTGAAGAGGAAACCAAATCGAAGGAAGAAACCCTTCAGTCGACACCTGTTCCCGCCGATGACGAAGAGTTATCGGAGATGGAAGATGGTGAAGAAACTCCCGTCGACGCACTTAAAGAACCCGAAGAGGCTCTGACAGAGGAAGAAGAATGAAATTCTTAAAGCCAATTTTATGTATACTCCTCGTGTTCTCTCTCCTGACACTTCTTTGCTGTAAGAAAAAGGAAGAGGAGGATAAGTGGATACCACCGAGAGAATATGATGAAACAGAAGTTTTAGAGAATGCGACACATCTTATCCATATGGTAAAGAAAATCAATACGGTATTATGGGGTGTTGGCATTCTCTCCATCGATGACGATGGCAGTGATCCTACCTATCTTCCTGCCTCGTCCGACGAGATGGAATACTACGGAATACATTCGGTAGAGGATATCCGTAAGATTACAAAAAGATATTATTCTGCCAGTGTGTGTGATACGGTGGAAAAAACAATACTCGGAAATGTAAGAGATGAAAATTCAAGTATTGTCTCCCTGGTTCGTTATTATGATGAGACAGATAAACAGACGGGTGAAGTCACTCTGATGGTAAACCGGAAAGCCAATGTCTATTTTAAAAACGAGGTTGAGTATCACACCGAAACGATGCGTATCAAAGAGGTCAAGGGAGAGGTTATCTATCTCACGATGAATGTGGTGGTCTATGATGATGACAATAACGCCTATGAGCGCATTCTGACCTTCTCGGTGATCGAAGAGGAGGATGGTTGGAAACTACATTCCCCCACCTATATGAAATACGATCCGCATACCGATATTTATGATAATTTAATAAAATAATAAAACAATCTTTATACAAAGAGAGGAAATGAAAATGACTTTCAAAGAAAAACTTGTAAAGTTAAGAAAAATGAAAGGACTTACTCAGGATGATTTTGCATCCGCTGTTGGCGTATCCCGTCAGGCAGTTTACAAATGGGAAAGCGGTCAATCCTACCCTGAAGTAGCAAAGCTCATCGAAATCAAGATGCTTCTTGGCATTAGCATTGATGACCTTCTCGATGAATCCTACGAGGTAGTTGTTCCTGAAAAGAAGAAGAGACGCCGTCTTTCCAAACAGGCACAGGCAGAAATCGAAGCGCAGGTACAGAGCGAGCTTGCAGCGACCGAAGAGGTAGCTGTTGCTGTCGAAGAGCCTGTGGAAGAGGTAGTAGAAGAAGCAGTGGTCGAAGAGGCTATTGTCGAAGAGCCTGCTATCGAGGAAACTCCCGTTGTTGAAGAGGTAACTGAAGTCGCTACTGAAGAAGTCGCTGAAGAAGTGACCGAAGAAGTAAGCGAAGAAGCACCTGTGGAAGAGCCTGCTGTCGAGGAAACTCTCGTGGTCGAAGAAGAGCCCGTTGTGGAAGAAGTTCAGGAAACCCAGACAGAAGAAACGCCTGCTGTTGCGGTGGAAGAAGATGCTCCCAAGGGTAAGAAAAAGTCTCGCGAGGATGCATTCCTTGAAAAGGTTGCTCCTGAAAAGAGAGGTCTCTTTAGCCGTCTCTTTGGTAGAAAGTAAACTAAAGTTATAAAAAATTGATAAAAAATGCCAAAAACAGTCGGAAACGCACATATTCTTTCCGACAGGGATTTTTACGCTCATTTTTAAAATATGCAAAAATGGGCAAAATAAGTAAGAAAAAACTTGTCTTATATAAGCCTTATGTAAAGTTAAGTTTGACACAAATGTAAAGTAATGTTTTTGGCAAATATAAAACGATGGCATATAAAGACAAGGTGGGCATACACCTTGTCTTTATATTTTGAAAATAGAACAGTATGGTGACAGATATGAAACAAGAAACCAAAAAGAAAACACCAATGAAAAAAGGTGTGGGTGAACAGCTTTTACCAAAGAAAAAAGCGCCCCAGGGACAAAATGGGAAAAAGGCAATCAGCGCGCAGAATGGTAAGACAGAACCAAAGAAAAAACACCCCATACCTGATGGAGCATCCATAAAACCAAAAAAGAAAAAAGTTGTCAGAAAAGAGGTAGCGTCGGTGGTTCTTCCTGTGGTCGAGCCAAAGAAAAATCCTCTTCCCTCGTCCTTTAAAAAGAAGGGTACAAAAAGAGGTGCTATGATGAAGGAAGCGCCTGCTCTTCCCGTGCAGGAGGTACAGAAATCACAGAAAAAAGCCCCGAAGGGCAAACGCGGAACTCTTCGCATCATGGCGCTCGGCGGTCTTTCTGAAATTGGAAAGAATATGACCGTCATAGAGTATGGAGAGGATATTGTTGTTATCGACTGCGGTCTTGCCTTTCCAGACGAGGAGATGCCTGGCGTTGACCTCGTCATTCCCGATATCACCTATCTTGTACAGAACGCGCATCGCGTGCGTGGTATTCTGATTACACATGGACATGAGGACCATGTAGGTGCTGTCGCATATGTACTCTCTCAAATTCATGTACCGATTTATGGTACGCGTCTTTCCCTTGGTATCATCGAAGGAAAACTGGATGAAAATCCGCCAAAGACCGCGCCCGAGCTTTATACCGTAGAAGCGGGAGATACCATCTCTCTTGGTAAATTCAAGGCGGAATTCATTCATGTCAATCACTCTATCGCCGACGCTTGTGCCATCGCCCTGCACACGCCTCTCGGCACCGTATTTCATACGGGCGATTTCAAGCTTGATGTTTCTCCCCTTGACAGTAATGTCATGGATCTCGGCAGAATTGCCGAAATTGGTAAAAAGGGCACACTTCTTCTCCTTTGCGAATCCACCAACGCCGAGAGAGCGGGCTTTACCCCCTCGGAAAGAACGGTCGGCAGTTCGCTTGAGCGTATCTTTATGCAATACGATGACCGTCGTATCATTATCGCGACATTCTCGTCGAATGTTCACCGTGTTCAGCAGATTATTGACGCGTCCTACCGTCACGGCAGAAAGGTTGCTGTCCTTGGTCGCTCCATGGTCAATATTATCGGTGCGGCGAGTGAACTCGGATATATGGAATTCCCCGAAGGCGTCCTGATTGATGTTTCTGACATCAAAAAATATAAACCCGAAGAAATTACCCTTATCACCACAGGTAGCCAGGGCGAGCCGATGTCGGCTCTCTATCGGATTGCCTTTGCCGAGCATGAAAAAATCAAACTGGATAGTCGGGATGTTGTCGTTCTTTCCTCGGGTACGATTCCTGGAAACGAGAAGTTTGTCGGTAAGATTGTCAACGCCCTGATTAAGAGTGGCGTCAAGGTAGTCAATGACAGCTCCGAAGAGGTGCATGTATCAGGTCACGCCTGCCGTGAGGAAATCAAACTTATGATGGCGCTCCTGAAACCAAAATATCTTATGCCCATTCACGGTGAAATCCGACACCTGTATGCCAATAAGGAAATTGGCGAATTTATGGGAATTCCCTCCTCACATATCTTCGTTTCCGAAATCGGTAAGGTTCTCGAGGTCGATGACAATGGCGCGCGTTTTGCTGGTACTGTCCCCTCGGGTAAGGTGCTTGTGGATGGCTCGGGTGTCGGTGACATCGGCGCCGTTGTCCTTCGCGACAGAAAGCATCTCTCGGAGGACGGCCTTGTGGTTGTGGTCGCGACGGTCGATATGGGATATGGAATGATTGTGTCAGGTCCTGATATTGTATCGCGTGGATTTGTATATGTCAAGGAATCGGAAGACCTCATGCGCGAGGCAAGAGCCGTCGCCATGGCGAGCCTCGAAAAGTCACTTTCCAAGCATAACGCCGATTGGGCAACCATCAAGAACGATATCCGCGATGCCCTGGCAAAATTCATTTATCAGAACACAAAGCGCAAGCCCATGATACTTCCCGTCATTATGGATGTGTGAGAAAAATAAAAAAAGCGTGTAACCTCAATGGGCACTTCTTATAAGGAAGTAGGGGCGATCATTGATCGCCCACAAACAACCGAAAAAAAACGGGCGACCAATGGTCGCCCCTACGAATAATCAAAATTTGATTCATAGAAAGCAAACAATTATTGTTTGTAGGGACAGGCGTCCTCGACTGTCCGTTAGCGCAAAAAATTGTTTCACAGAAAGCAAAGAAATAAACCCCGACAGATAAAAAAATCTGTCGGGGTTCGCCATTATTGACGATCATTTTCTTTCCATTTGAACATTTCTTTGAAATCATTGTAACAAGTAGGACATATCCAATAATAATTATCTTCTGTCGTATATCCCTCATGTAGTGTGTCGGGAGAATCGGAAAATTTCGCCCAACAAAATTCGCAATGTTCGTGATCCCATTCTTTCTTGGGAGCTTTCCATTTGCGAAAATATAATACTTTGCCTGATAAATAATCTTCTTGACCGCTTAATCTCCAATCATCCTTGTCTATCATGAATATATCTCCTTTGCTTTTTATCGCCAGTTTCACCGTATTGGGTTAATTCGATTTACGGACAGTCGAGGACGCCTGTCCCTACAACGCGAGATAGGATGCATCGCCTGTTTTGCGGATGGTTGCGGGCGATCAATGGTCGCCCCCACATCATGATTTTATTAAAAGAGAAGAGACAAAATGGACGGCATGGTGAAAAACAAAATCAAAAATACCACAAGAAAGCACAGAGAAGAAAGCAGGGGATGCGAAATGGGTTCTTCACCACGGTCAATGATGGCTTTCGAACGGGTGAAATAGTTTTCATCTAAATAGAATTTATCCGTCCGGAAATCTACCTTGCGTAGTAGCACAGGGGTATTCTCGTCCTCCTCCGTTCTGGTCGGAACGCGACGGACATAATGGGAGAGCATACTTTGCCCCTTTAACATATGAAGAATAAATTTATGCTTGGTGAGGTGTAGTTCCTCTATGGTTTGAGCGCTTTCTTCATCGAGACATTTATGCTTATAAAGGCGCTTCAAGGCATAGAGAATGGTACGGTTCTGCACATAGATGAAGAAGGTAGCAAGAATCAGACCGATGGTAAGATAAAAAATAACCGCGGTGATAGGAAAATCGACACCGACATATTCTTTCAGGTTACAACGAAAATAATCGTAATACAAAGTAGATAACATACAAAATCTCCTTTTCTTTATTATATAATAATAAAACGGGGAAAGCAAGACATTTTATACTTTGTTAAAAAAATCGTTACCTCTTCTTTAAGATTTGGTATACAAGATTTGGTATAGATACAGGAAAGCCCTTGACAAACGAGACTAAAATATTTATAATATAGAATACGAAAGTAGTTTTTTAGGTGAAAATATGAAAATTATTATTGTGGGACTTGGAAATGTCGGACAAACGCTTGCGGTAAACCTCCTGGAAGAGGGAAACAGTGTGACGGTCGTCGACCTTTCGAGTGAAAAAATCAAGAAAATTACAGATAAATATGATATTCTCGGCGTGGTCGGCAACGGCGCGACACACACCACCCTTCGCGAGGCAGGCATTTCCACGGCTGACCTTCTGATTGCGGTGACCGAATCGGATGAATTGAACCTGCTTTGCTGTACGATTGCAAAAAAGACAAGCAAGTGTCACACCGTCGCGCGTGTTGAAAGTCCGGAATATTCCACAGAGGTGGAATATCTGAAAGAGGGGCTGGGACTCGCTATGGTTATCAACCCCGAGGAAGAGGGCGCGAAGGAAATCTGTCGTCTGATCCGTTTTCCCGAGGCGCTGAATATTGAGACCTTTGCCAAAGGAAAGGTGGAACTGATGAAGTTCCGCATCCCGAAGGATTCCTCCATGATTGGACTCTCCGTCAAGGAAGCGATGACAAGATATAAATTAAATCTTCTCATCTGTACCGTGGAACGCGGTGAGGAAGCGCATATACCAAATGCAAGCTTTGTCTTTGAGGAAAACGATATTATCTCGATTATTGCATCTCCCCGTACGGCAGAGGCGTTCTACAAGAAAATCGGCGGACGCGATATTGCTATCCGCGATATGATGATTGTCGGCGTGAGTGAACTGACACAGTATGTGCTGAAAGAGCTTCATAAGAGTGGCATCAATATCAAGGTGATTGAAGGAGACCTTTCGGTCTGCGAAGAAATCTGCGCGAAGTTTGACGATGCGACTATCATTCACGGTGACGGTACAGAGCAGGAACTGCTCATTGAAGAGGGTATCAGACAGACCGACGCCCTTCTCGCTCTCTCGGACACCGATGAAGAAAATATCCTGATTTCCCTCTTTGCCCATCGCGCAACAGGCGCAAAGGTTATCACAAAAATCAATCGTCCCGAATATTCGACCATGACGGCAAATTTAAATCTCGACACGATAATTTACCCGAAAAATATTGCCTCCGACCGCATCACGCGTTATGTGCGCTCGCTCGGAGCAACCGAGGGAAACAATGTGGAAAATCTCTATTCCATTATCAAAGGCAAGATTGAGGTTACCGAATTTGTCGTAGGAAAGCTATTCCCCGACCTCGGCGTTCCACTCTGTGAGCTTCCCTTAAAGGAGAATGTTATCCTCGGCGCTATCTTGCGTGGGCGCTCCCTGATTATCCCTCACGGACAGGATTGTCTGATGGTAGGCGACCATGTTGTTGTCGTGTCTAAACATCTTGGTATTGGTGAATTCAGAGAACTTTTTCATTAAAAATGTAAACAAAGTTTAACATATTGAGGCAAAAATGAACTTTCGTATGATAAAATATACTGTGGGATGGCTTCTTATTTTTGAGAGCACATTCTTTCTTGTGCCCATCATCACAGGTCTGTGTTATCACGAATGGCAAAGCGTTTTCTCCTTTTTGGCGACGGCTCTTGTGACGGTAGCCACAGGACTTTTATGTATTCTCTTCTTAAAGCCAAAGGAGAAAAAACTCTACCAGAAGGAAGGATTGGTTATCTGCGCGCTCTCGTGGATTGTCCTTTCTGTCTTTGGTGCAGTGCCGTTCGTTTTGTCGGGCGCGACAAACAGCTATATCGATGCCCTTTTTGAAACCATATCGGGCTTTACCACAACGGGCGCGAGCATTTTTTCTGCCGTTGAGGATTTATCGCACGCGGTATTGATATGGCGTTCCTTTACTCACTGGATTGGTGGTATGGGTGTGCTGGTATTTATCCTTGCCATTCTGCCCCTCGGCGGTGGTCAGAGCATGCATATCATGCGTGCCGAATCCCCTGGTCCTACCGTATCCAAGCTTGTGCCAAAGGTAAAAAATACGGCAATTATCCTGTATACCATTTATTTTGCCCTCTCCGTTATTATGCTCGTCGCACTTCTTGTGTCGGGCGTGGACTTTTTTGAGGCAGTAAATATCACCTTCTCGACCGCTGGTACTGGTGGATTTGGCATTCATAATGACAGCATGGCGTCCGCCTCGACAACCACCCTTGTGATTGTGACGGTCTTTATGTTACTCTTTTCCATTAACTTCTCGTCTTATTTTCTTCTCTTCCGTGCAAGATTTAAGGATGCATTCAATTCCGAGATCCGCGTGTTTTTAGGTGTGGTGGCAGGTATTATTATCACCATCGCCCTGAACCTTTATTTTACAGGAACGATAGAAAATCTCTCCGAGGCTTTCTTACATTCGTCCTTTATGTCGGCATCTATTGTCTCAACAACAGGTCATGTCACTCTCGAAATTTTAGCCTGGCCGGAGCTTTCCAAGTTTCTTCTCCTGTTTTTGATGCTCATGGGCGCATGCGCAGGCTCGACAGGCGGTGGTATCAAGGTTTCGCGTATCGTTATGCTCGCCAAGGGTATGCTCCGCGAGATGAAAATGCTCGTCCATCCCCGACAGGTGAAGAAAATTACCGTCGATGGCAATACCGTCGAACATGAGGTTGTCCGTTCGGTCAACGCCTATATCGTGACCTATTTTGCCGTCTTTATTCTCTCGATGGTTCTGCTCTCCCTTTGTACCTTCGGCGGTGAGCCGATTGCCTTCGAGACAAACTTCACCACCACCATGACCACACTCAACAATGTTGGTCCTGCGTTTGGTCAAGTCGGCTCGACGGGAAACTTTGGCGCATTCTCCAATTTTGCGAAAATTGTCTATATGTTCAATATGCTGATCGGCAGACTGGAGCTCTTCCCCCTACTGGTTCTTTTTACCCCCGCGACATACAAAAAATAAAAAGAACGCTTTTTTCATTTTGTATCCGACAAAGTAAAAAACACAAAAACCCCGACCGCATGGTCGGGGTTTTTCTTCCTTTCGTAGCGAATTATTTCATCTGTAATGTCAGGACATAACCGTTATAGGGATAGGGGTGTCTTTCGTCTGTCAATCCCACAATATAGTCAATGGAGGTCTTATAAAAAACAGCGAGGTCAATCAAAAGTCGCAAGGAAATTTGTCTTTGTCCATTCTCATATTGCGAATAGGTGCTTTGTCTGATGTGAAATTGCTTTGCAATAAACGCCTGTGTGAGGTCAGCGTCTTCTCGTAAATCTTTAAGTCTCATTTTTTAATCTCCTTATTTTTATAGGAAAATTATATATAATCACAAAATGTGATATTGACATTTATCACAAATTGTGATAAAATTATTTTGCTACTATAAAAAAATGAGGTGATTTTATGAACGAAGAAATCTGGATTTGTCCAAACTGTCAAAGTGAAAACTCCCCTGCTTCTTCTTTTTGTGGCGCGTGTGGAGCTCCTAAAGAAAAAGAGCCTGCTCCCGCCGAACAACCTGTCGCACAAACAACAGTATGTCCTGTTTGCGGCGTTCATATCAGTGAAGATGCTGATTTTTGTGGTGAATGTGGCGCACGACTTAAAAAAGAAGAACCCAAACAAAAGGTTTGCAGAAAATGTAAACTGATTTTCCCTGCGGAAAAACGCTTTTGTCTTCGCTGTGGAGAAGCGCTGATTGAAAAAGATAGTCTTTTAAGAAAAAAGAGCAAGAAAGATTGGTTTTCCATCACAAAACAACTGGTATTGCCTTTGATAGCACTATTGTTTCTTGTTTTTTCTTTTCTTCCTGTTTTCCAATGGGATTTAGGCGAAAGTCTTGATGTAAATGAGAAAATCCCCGTCAGATTTTCTGCGATGGATAATGTAATCGTCATGTTTGATGCGGCTATGGATGATACCGCAGAGGATATTCAAAATTCGCGACTTTATGAAAAATTTGAAGATATTATGGAAGAGATTAAAGATCGCGAGATTGATCCTACGGACGAGGACCTGAGATTAAGCCGCAGCGATAAACGCCTTCTGGAACAATTTACAAAGATCAGCATGAGGTTAACGCTTCGCTCTGAAACAACAAAATTAACTGCAAAATATGTGGTAAGTGCTGTTGTTTCTGTCTTGTATATCTGCTTTGCAATTGTTTTATTTATATTTGCTCTTATAACAGCTATTCGTACAATAAAAGGGGAAAGTGTATGTAAGACCATAGTTCAAAAGCTTCTCGCCTTCTCTCCTTTTGCTGTTTTGATTACCTACTTTGTTAATAAGAACATTGTTTTTATTCCTACAAAGCCTGCTCTGAATATTGTTCCTTTGATTGTTGTTATTGCATACATTATTACATACACCATCCTTGTGCTGATCAAAGAGAAAAAAATGAGCATCAAGACGATTGTTTTTAAGTCTTTGGCCGTAGTTCTTTCCTTTATCATGGTGTGTTCTGTATTCGGTGGTTTCTTTACTGTCGGCGTAAAAGGCATTTTCAAAAATGGCAGCGAAGAACGCACGGCGGAAACTACACTTGATATCAGCTACTATCTCAACCATGAAATGGATGAAGAAACGCTTGAAGATCTTGTTGATGTTTCTCAACCGGAAAAAATTAAGACGATCTTAAGCACGCTTCCTGGGCTTTTCAGTGCCAAGGAAATCAGAGAAGGCGTTGCGGATAATGCTATTTCTAATGCGACTCTTCAAGTAGCTCTTTATATGTTTGAAGATGTAACAACCGTTTTTGCTTTGCTTTATTATCTTGTTATACTGCTTGCTGTTTTTGCAGGCATATTTGGTAGCAATGTCCTTGTTTCTATGATGAGTTGCGCACAACAGGAGAAAAACATTTTGAACTACATTTCCTCTGCTATCGCCGCTGTTCTCACTATCATAACATTCGTATTGAATACTCTGTTTGTTGTAAGTATCAATGATCAGGTGCGCATCTTCAAAATGGCAAAAGACTTTTATTGTTATATTACCGCTACACCGGTAATACTTCTTATTCTTTCTATTCTTTCCTTCGTTTGTATTTTCTTCTTTAAAAAGAGAAAACGCAATAGTTCTTTAGAAGAATATTCACTCTATGAGGAATAAAAAAGAACCCCGACCGCACGGTCGGGGTTCTTTTTGTTTTTGGTTTGGGAAACATATAAAAAGAAAACCGACCTTCACGGTCGGTTTTTTATGTATGGATTACTTCAGGAAGAACCAAGCGGCAACTGCGGCAGCGGCAACAAGGGCAACAATGCCAACAACGAGCATAACCTTGCCGAATTTGCGACGGCGAGCAAAAGCACGCGCCTTCTTGAGATATGCGGAGATGGGATCTCTCTGCTTCTGAAGGTCTTTGATAAAGTTACGAAGCCAAGCGATATCTTCCTTGCTTACCTCATCAGACTTCTTAACCAATGTAGCCTCAGCGGCAAAACGGTTGCGAATGTTTCTGAAATTAACGAGTTTAGGAAGAACTTCGTCACGGTTGGGGGCAAAGCGGGCGTTGTTCAGACGGTTGATGTATTCCGTAGCGCCGCCAGTCGAGATACCGAATTTCTCGCAGCAGATTTTGTCGAATTGCTCGTAAAGAGAGAGGAAAGATTGGTTCAGTTTCTTTTTGTTCATTAAGAAGACACCGCCTTTTGTGAGATTTTGTATTTATATATATATTTTACACTATTCTTTCTCAATTTGCAATACTTTTTTTATAAAAAAATGAAAATTTTTTGAAATGGGACAAAACAAAAGAATGAAAAATATTATTTTCAAAATAAGCGAAAAAACAAGGCAGAAGAAAAAAGTCCAAAAAAAGAAAAAGAAAAGAAACAACAAAACAAAACACAAATAAATGTAAAAAAAGGTTTACATATTCGATGTTGCAAAATGGAGAAAAACAAAGAAAAAAAGCAAATTTTATTTTTGTGACACACGAAAAAGTCGGGGGATGAAAAAAAGACTTGACATTGACTTTATTTTATATTATAATATATTTGTATAAATACTGCCTGTGATACGGGTAGGTAAGAGCGCCCTATGACAGTTTTGTTTTATATATTTTCAAATTACTGTATCCTGTGGATACTATGTCTTAAATTCAGTTACAGATTACTAAAGTAATCGAAGGAGGTGTCAATTGGATCCTATTTCCATTATTATTGGAGCCGTCGGCGGTATTCTCGTCGGAGGCGTGGCAGGTGTGTTGATTCGTAAGGTAGTTTCCGAGCGTAAGATTGGTTCTGCCGAGGAGCAGGCGAGAGTGATTCTCGAAGAAGCTCTTCGTGGCGCGGAAAACGCGAAGAAGGAATCTATCCTTGCCGCAAAAGAAGAAATTTTCACGATGAAGAAAGAAGCGGACAACGAAATTAAGGAGCGTCGCCGCGAGATTTCCCGTCTGGAAAAACGCATTCAACAAAAGGAAGAAACACTTGACGCGAAGGTAGAAAACCTGGAGCGTCGTGAAAGTGAGTTTGCAGAAAAACATCGTACGGTCGATGCGCTTCGCGCAGAAATCGAACGCACGATTGCCGAACAAAGAGCCACCCTTGAGAGAGTGGCAGGCCTTACCGCAGAGGAAGCAAAGGCAGAGCTTGTTGCCCGTCTGGACAGCGAAATGCGTCATGAAACGGCGCTTAAAATTGCAGAGTATGAAGAAGCGTTCCGTGAGGAAAGCGAAACTCGTGCGAGAAACATTCTCTCCCTTGCTATCCAGAGATGCGCTGCTGACCATGTCAGTGAGGTAGCGATCTCCTCGGTGCAGATCCCCTCGGATGAAATGAAGGGACGCATCATCGGTCGCGAAGGCAGAAATATCCGTACCATTGAAAACCTGACGGGTGTGGAACTCATCATTGACGATACACCCGATGTCATCACCGTTTCGGGCTTTGACCCTGTGCGCCGCGAAATCGCGCGCATCGCTCTTGAAAAACTCGTTGCGGATGGCCGTATCCACCCTGCTCGTATCGAAGATATGATTGAAAAAGCACGCCGTGAGGTCGAAACCGAAATCAAGAAGGCGGGCGAGAAGGCAGTATTTGAGACGGGCGTACATGGCCTGCACCCCGAAGTCATTAAGCTTCTCGGTCGTATGAAGTACCGTACCTCCTATGGTCAGAATGTACTTCGTCACTCTATCGAAGTTTCGATGCTTGCTGGTGTTATCGCGAACGAACTCGGCGCCGATGTTACCATGGCGCGTCGCGCGGGACTTCTGCATGATATCGGTAAAGCGGTTACCGCAGAAATCGAAGGCTCACATGTTCAGCTTGGTGTGGATATCGCTACCAAGTATAAGGAAAATCGCGCGATTATCCACGCGATTGAAGCACACCACGGCGATGTGGAATCTGCTGGTGTTCTCGACTTTATCATTCAGGCGGCTGACGCCATCAGCGCGGCTCGTCCCGGCGCGCGCCGTGAGGATGTCGAAAACTACATCAAGCGACTTCAGAAGCTTGAAGAAGTGGCTGGTAGCTTTGAAGGCGTCGAAAAGACCTTCGCTATTCAGGCAGGCCGTGAAGTTCGTATCATGGTTCGCCCCGAGGTTGTCACCGACGATACAATGGTCATCCTTGCCCGCGATATCGCGAACAAAATCCAGAGCGAGCTTAACTACCCAGGTCAGATTAAGGTCAGCGTTATCCGCGAATCCCGCTGCGTTGACTACGCAAAATAATCAAAAAAGAACCTTCTTCGGAAGGTTCTTTTTTTAGGCAAAGGACGATTTCTTCCTTTTTGCAAAAAGGAAGCGAAAAAATCTTATAGATTTTGACAGGGAAGCAAAATGTGCGCGCAAAGACGGTGTAGCGCGTTCTCCTTCGGTCGCCTGACGGCGCAAGCTTCCTCACAGAGAGAGCCACTGGAGAGTAGATGTAGGGCGGGGTGCTCCGCCGTCAATCAACCCATGGAACACCGCTGCGCTTTTACCATGAACGGTTTGTATTCACGCCCGAACAAAAACATATGAACGCTCATTCATATGAATGCTCATTCATATGTTTTTTATATTGATGTTGTGCTTACACATCCATCGGGATGGTATCGGCGAGGGCGGTGGAATAGATTTCCACACGGTCAGGGCGCTTACCGAACATCTGCTCGATGGCGAGGGTGTAGTAGAAGAGCTGCTGATGGTGGCGCTCGTTGAAGAACGCCTTGACGCGTTCGCGGTCCTGATAGATTTCACCCGGGATACGGTCGGTCTTGTAGTCAATCAGGACGAGAGAACCGTCCTCTTCCTCAAACAGACAGTCGATGACACCCTGGACGAGAAGCCTGACATTCTGGAGAATTTTCTTTTTTTCTTCGTCCCTGGTGAAAAGATGGGCAGGGAGCGTCGCATGGAAGCGGAACTCGCGCCACATATTTTTTGCCTTCTGCATACGGCGTATCAGCTTACTGAAACGGAAGCGTTCCACCTCGCGCACACGGACAAACGAACCATCGCGCTTCGAGATAAACTTGTCATCTATGAGACGGCGCAATTCCTCTTCTGCACTCGTTTTTGCAAGACGATTGAAATCGGCAAACTGGAGCATAATATGGGTTGCCGTACCGCGCCTTGCAGGAGCATCTAAAGGCTCTCCGTCATAAAATTCTGGCAAAATGCTAACTGTTGTTTGCGTTTCTGTGGGTTTTTCGGGATTGTCGTTCTCGCTTTCTTCGACTTTAACGGTACTGTCGCCTTCGTACATATCGTCAAAAGGTGTCAGAATGTCACCGTCCTCCAGGAGAGTTTCAATCTCGCTCTTCGGGGAAATTTCGCCGAGCAATTCTTCAATCGTCAAGGCGACCTTTTCCTGTTCCTCATTGCCATCCAGGATGGTCGGCGAGAGGTAGGAGACCGAAAGCTTGGTCGGGAGCTTTGTGTAAATTTCATTGGGATACCGATAGGAAAAATGCTCGACAAGCGTGTCTGTCAGGTCATCCTCCTCATCGGCAAGAAATGCAAATTCTTCTAGCGACGCCTCTTGTAGCGCGCGGCGTGTCTCGTCATCGGCCTCTGGCGAGAATTCTTCCCCTTCCCCGCGTCTGTCGTAACGCTTATCCACATCGACACCCGAGAGAAGAATCGGACCGATGTAGGTACGCTGGGCATGCATCACCTCGGGGGAAAGACGCTCGCGCAGAAGGTTGATTTTTTCGAGGAAATTTTCCTGGTCAGAGCCAGTCAGCGCACTGACAATCAGGCGCTCTCTTGCGCGTGTGAGCGCCACATACAAAATACGCATTTCCTCTTCAAAAATGAGGTCCATGCGGCGTCTTTTGATAATGTTCACAATGGGGTTATCGAGGGAAATCAGACCTGTCGCATCGCGCAGACGGAGTGAGAGACCAAAATCCTCGGAAAACTCCAGCGTTCCTTTGCCGCTCATCACATCGCCATCCCGGATCAGCGTACCTGCGCCGGATACGAAGCAGACGGGATATTCGAGACCTTTCGACGCGTGAATGGTGATGATACGAACGACATTCGCGCCCTTGGGGACTTCGGGGCGGTTATCGAATTTTTCATTTTTGCGGATAATATCGTTGATGTATTGGATGAAGGCGTAAAGACCGCGGAAGCCGTTTTTCTCAAAGCGCTCGGCAAAATCGTGCAGGAGCATCAGATTGTCGAGACCGCCATGCGTACTCGCGAGGGTGATAAGTCCCGTTTCGTAATAGAGCTTTGAGAGAAGCACATCGACACCGACACCCTCTGCCTCGGCGCGATAGTGCGCGAGGTCGGAGAGAAATTTCTGTGTTTTCAGATGTTCGGGATGCGCCTTTGCAAAGGCTTGCAGGGCGAAAATCAAAGGTCCGTCCACCTTCTCCTTGCGGATGCCGCGGATGCGAGCGACCTCGTCCGCACTAAATCGGTACAGAGGAGAGAGAAGAAGTCCTGCGAGGTAGATATCTCTTTGCGGATTGTCCACTACATTGAGAATGCAAAGGGCAAGAAGAACCTCGGGTGAGAGGAAAAAGTCATCCCCCTGGGTAATGGCATAGGGAATGCCGACCTTTGCGAGCGCGTCAGCAAAGATTTTCGCTTTTGTTTTAGTGGATCGAAGCAGAATAGCAATATCGCCAGGGACAATCTTTGTGCCGTCATTCTTGGTCTCACCGCGCTCGAGCATTTCGAGAATGCGGGATGCTACCACGCGCGCCTCACATTCAATCGCAGAAAGATTTTCGTCAATCTCATCCTCGGGGGTGTTCTTTTTCTTGGATGGCGGACTTTCAACAAGAAGAATTTCGCCTCTGTGATAGGGCGGTTCTCCCGTCTCGCTGTCACGGTATTTCGAGCAGATCAGGCGGTCCTCATATACATATCGTATCGATTGTCCCGTCAGTCTGAACACGCAGTCGAACACGCCGTTGACAAAATCGACAACACCGCGGTCACTACGGAAATTGTTTGACATAAAGATGGAAGCGGGGTGTTTGTCCGCACCCGTGTCAGAAAAAATGGGGTAATTTTCCTTCAAATCGGCAAAAATACCGGGGGCTGCCGAGCGGAAGGAATAGATGCTTTGCTTGATGTCGCCGACCATAAATCTGTTATAGGGTGTTGAAATCATCTCAAAAATCTTGTCCTGCAGACGGTTGACATCCTGATATTCATCGATATAGACGGCACGGAAGGAATTGCGCAGAGAGATGGCGAATTCGGTGGGTTGCTTTGTTTTTTTGTCATAAAGGCATTCGTAGGCGTAACGCTCAATGTCCGAATGCTCCGCGATACCCATCTGCTTTTTCTGCGCGACAAAAAGCTCGTCAAAACGAACCAAAAATCGCACAAAAATGCCGAGCGTATGATGAAGCTGCTGACAGAGCTTATCAAGCGCATCCTCGGTGTAGGTGAAAAAGCGCGGAGCAAACTTTTCCTTGAAAAGCTCCTTGAATTCCTGATAAAGAGAAATGAGCGCCTTCATGTCGGCGGTGCGTCTCTCTCCGCTTGGCAAGCCGCGAAGCTCGGGGTATGGAAGAGCGAGAAGGTGTCGGCGCATCTCGCCATAGGTTGTTGCCTCTTTGAGCGTGAAGAGGGCATCCCTGATTTTGTAAAATCTCTCCGCAACCTTCAGTGAGCCGCTATCCCCGACATCCTCAAGCGCACGGATATATTTTGCCATCGCATCGGTATATGCGCCCGCGTAGTCATTTACCTCACGGATGAGATAAGAGCCAAAGGTGGTTTTTTCAAACGGCTTGTCTGCGCCAAGGGCGTATTCCTCCACGAGGGCGTGAAGAGAGGCAACACCGTCCTCGTGCGTTTTGGTTTTGTTATAAATGTAGAGAAAGGCGGGAATGATGCCTTCCTCATGCTTCACACCGACCATCGCATCGGTCAGGGAGAGAAACTCCTCGGGTGAGGCAATTTCAGGGCAAAGGCCGTGAAGGACACTTTCCATAAGGTTATCCATCACGCGATCGCTGATGAGCAAAATCTCCGCTTCCTCGGCAATACGGTAATTGGGAGGCAGGTTGACACTTGCCGAGTTCTGCTTTAAAATCTCGTTGCAGAAGGAGTCAATGGTTCGGATATGCGCGAGAGGAAGAAGCTCTAACTGACGGCGCAGATATTGCACAACGCTCTCACCCTGCGTCTTTGTCTGCAAGGGTTCGCTCTCCTCCTCCATCTCGGGGGCTTCCCCCTCGGATGCGCCACCCTCGACGAGAACGCTCTCGCCACAGTCGGCGAGAGCCGCCGAAATTCTTGCGGTGATTTTCTCGCGCAGCTCAAGCGCCGCCGCATTGGTAAAGGTAACGGCGAGGATTTCGTTTACCTCTATGGGATTATCTTTATCTAAAATGGAAGAGATGACACGCTCGGTAAGCGTTGCCGTTTTTCCCGAGCCTGCCGCCGCACTGATGAGCAGAGTTCTGTCTCGCGTGTCTATCGCCTGACGCTGTTTTTCTGTCCAATTTCTTGCCATAATATCCTCTTTTGTAAATCAAAGTTTACTTTATTACCTATTAAAACTGACGAATGGGCTTAATTGCCAAGCCTTCCTCGTATTCTCTTACTTCGCCAAGTGCGAAAAATCCGTCCTCGCCATACAGGCGCACACGGGTGCCGACAGGAAAAGATTTGCCGATTTTTTTCTCGTAAATTTCAAGACCTGCCCGTGCGAGCTTTTCAAAAAACGCAGGAAGAGAAACCCTTTCATATTTTTCAAAAATCGTCTCAACGGGAAGGATAAGTCCTTCCTTTTCTTCGTCTGTCATCCGCTCAATCTCTTCGATGGTATGCGCGTCGGCGAGGGAAAAACCCGATGCCTCCGACCGACAAAGCGCGCTCATCACGCCACCCGTGCCGAGCGCCCTTCCAATGTCGGCGCACAGGGTGCGGATATAAGTACCCTTGGAGCATTCGACCGAAAGACGATAGCGGTCGGGCGCGATGCGTTCGCCTTCGAGGCGATAAATGGTAATCTCACGCGCTTCGCGCGCAATCTCAATCCCTTCGCGCGCGAGGTCACAGAGCTTTTTCCCCCCGACCTTCAGGGCGGAATACATCGGTGGTGTCTGTAAGATTTTACCACGGAAGGAAGCGAGCGCGGAAAGCACCTCTTCTTCGCTCGGCATGGGGGCATCCACTTTTGTTAAGTTACCGAAAATATCCTCCGTATCGCTGACAACGCCCAGCGTAAGCTCTGCCTTGTAGCACTTCGTCGATGTCAGCATAAACTCACTCGCCTTGACCGCACGGCCAATCAACACGGGCAGAACGCCCGTCGCCATCGGATCGAGCGTGCCGGTGTGTCCTGCCTTTTTGACACCGTAAAGGCGTTTGAGGCGGTTGACCACGCCCTGCGAGGTGATATTTTGTCCTTTATGAATAATCAGGATGCCGTCTTTCATCGTTTTTTCCTTTTTAGAAATGGTATATATTCCATTTTAACATAAAAAAATAACAATTTCAACGAAAACCTTGAAAAAAGGCGAATATTGTGATAAAATATAGCATATTTTATTTTTTTTGGAGGAGAAACATATGAAAGCAATCATTACCGTTATAGGAAAAGACAAAAAAGGAATTATAGCCTTTGTCGCCAACGCCTGCTCGCGCTATGGCGCAAATATTCTGGATATCAGCCAGACCGTCCTTCGGGAGTATTTCTCAATGATTATGCTTGTCGATATGAGTGATGTTACAAGCGTAGGCTTCCGTGAGTTCTCCGACGCCTTGAAACAAGAGGGCGAGGCGCATCATGTGGATATTCGTGTGATGCATGAGGATATTTTCAACGCGATGCACAGAATTTAAAGGAGAACGCTATGCTGAATACAGGTGATATTTTACAGACCGTGCGTATGATACGCGAGGAAAATCTTGACATCCGTACTGTTACCATGGGTATTTCCCTTTTCGATTGCATCTCGGACGATCCCATGCGTCTTGAGGCAAAAATTTATGACAAAATCACGCGCTCGGCGAAAAATCTTGTCAGCGTTTGTGAGGATCTTGAGCGCACCTATGGCATTCCTATTGTCAACAAGCGTATCTCCGTAACCCCCATTTCCTATCTTGGCACTACCTTGCCACCTGAAAACTATGTCCGCCTCGCTCTTACGCTGGAGCGCGCTGCGGCGGCGCTTGGCGTAAACTTCATCGGCGGTTTTTCCGCCCATGTGCAAAAGGGAATGATACTTGGCGCGCAAAACCTGATGGAAGCAATTCCCGAAGCGCTTGCGACCACCGAGCATGTCTGCTCGTCCATCAATGTTGCGACCACCAAGGCAGGTATCAATATGGATGCCGTCGCGAAAATGGGTGAAGTGGTCATGCAGACAGCGAGGCGCACTGCCGAGCGCGACAGCATTGGTTGTGCGAAGCTGGTTGTCTTTGCCAATATCCCCGAGGACAACCCCTTTATGGCGGGCGCTGTTCACGGTATTGGTGAGAGTGACACCGTCATCAATGTCGGCGTCAGCGGTCCCGGTGTGGTTGCCGCCGCCATTCGCGAGGTGGGCGACTGTGACTTTTCCACCCTCGCTGACACGGTCAAAAAGGTGGCGTTTAAAATCACACGCGTTGGTCAGCTGATTGCTTATGAGGCATCACGCCGTCTCGGCGTGCCTTACGGCATTGTCGACCTTTCCCTTGCACCTACCCCTGCCGCAGGCGACTCCGTCGCGGAAATATTAGAAAATATGGGACTTGCGCGTACAGGTACGCATGGCACGACCGCCGCGCTTGCTCTGCTCAACGATGCAGTAAAGAAGGGCGGCGTTATGGCATCGAGCCATGTCGGCGGTCTGTCGGGCGCGTTCATTCCTGTATCGGAGGACCGTGGCATGATTGACGCCGTCAGGGCGGGCACGCTTTGCCTGGATAAGCTTGAGGCGATGACTGCCGTTTGCTCGGTCGGTCTTGATATGATTGCTATCCCCGGGGATGTTGAGCCCGAAACGGTCTCCGCTATTATCGCAGATGAAATCTCCATCGGCGTCATCAACAACAAGACCACCGCCGTCCGTGTTATTCCCGTGATTGGCAAGGGCGTTGGTGAGACGGTTGAATTTGGTGGTCTGCTCGGTTACGCGCCCATCATGCCCGTGCATCGCGAGTCTGCGGTTTCCTTCATCCGCCGTGGTGGCAGAATTCCTGCTCCCATTCATTCGCTTCGCAATTAAAGTCTCGTCAAAAAAGGTACAGGAGGAAAACAAAATGAAACGCGGTATCAACATGAATGCCTACCCGATTTCCATCGAAGAGCAAGTCGCGCTTATGGTGAAAAACGGTTTTCACGCCACCTTCTCCATGGCGGACAGCCCGACACTCGACGAAGAAATCCGCGCTTGTCGCGCGGCGGGAATTGTACATGAAAATCTGCACGCGCCCTTTCGGAACATCAATTCCATCTGGCTCGAAGGCAGGGAGGGCGACGAGATGCTCGCCTCTCTGATCAAGGCGGTTGATGATGCGAGCGCATATGGCATTCCTACTCTCGTCATTCACCTTTCCAGTGGCAAAACCCCACCCCGTGTCAGTAATTCAGGCTTTTCTCGCTTTGATACTCTCTTTTCTCACGCGAAAGAAAAGGGGGTTACCCTCGCGATAGAAAACCAGAGATTTCTCGGCATACTCGCGCTCTTTATGGACTACTACCCCGAGGCGAAATTCTGCTTTGACACAGGACATAACGCGTGCTTCACAAAGAGTGAAATCCCCTTTCTGGAGCTTTTCGGTAACAGAATGGTTGCCCTGCACACGCATGATAACAACACCGATGCGGACGAGCATCGTCTCCCCCTCGATGCCGACATCGACTTTACTCCTTTGATGGCAGAAATTGCCGACACGCCTTATTCGGGCGCGCTCATGCTTGAGGTCATCTCCACGCACTCCCCCTATTATGCCGACACCACCGCCGACGAATACTACGCCCGTGCCGCCGCCGCGGCACAGCGCCTCGCCGACCTCGTCGCGTATCACCGCACGGACTACTGATAAAAACGATTCAGAAATAGAAAACCGCCCTTGAGCGTAAAGGGAGATGTCCTTATCGGAAAAATTACAATATTACAGATTTGCTCCGCAGAAAACAAATGTAGGGGCGTTCATCGAACGCCCGCGGGCGACCGCAGGTCGCCCCTACGAATAAACAAATTTGATCCACGGAAAACAAATAATTATTGTTTGTAGGGACAGGCGTCCTCGACTGTCCGTTAGCGTAAAAAAATTAATCCAAAGAAAACAAATAATAAACCCCGACAGATTAAAAAGTCTTTCGGGGTAATTTTATGTGATCCTGTTCGACAAATTGGAATTTGTCGAACGGATACTATGCATTCTATAGCTTGAGCTGTTGCATAAAAATAATTGCTTCTGGTGTTGTGCTTAGTGATTCGTTGTAGTTGTGTCTAGTCAAAATGGTATACAGTTTGCCTACATAATTCGGTTTGCATATATCTCTGGCCTTTTCTAAATATCGCTTTGCTTCATCAAGCCTCCCGTGATGCAGTGAAATCACTATATTAACAATAGCGATTTTGAACTCAGCATTTACAAAAAATTTTGAAAAACCGCTAGTTTTTTCATAGCAGGAGAGGTGCTCCTCTAACTCTACTGAATACTTGAAGGAATCCACGTGAAGCTTCATCCACATAAGGTCTTTTGATAGTTCCTGAACATAGTTTGGATGGTCTTGTCCAAGTGCTTCTTTTGCCAACAAGTAGGCTTCAAAGGCTTTTTGATAATTGCTTATCCTTTCGTAGATATGCCCTATGAGCAAATAGGATGTATATGTGGTAAACCAACCGTCCTCAAAATTCACTAAACCGTATTGTATTAGTTTTACTGCCTGTTCAGCATATTTGCTGGGAAACTGAATTGCTGTGGTATAACAATGTTGGCGTTTTGAGAAATTACCTCGAACCCTTTTTAGTAGTTTTTCGTATTCAACAAAATCTGCATCGGTCATTCCTTGTTTGATTATTTTTTGCTCAAATTCATCTATTTTCCCCATCCAATTCGCCTCCTGTCAAATTCTTATTTAACGTTCTGTTTTATCGCCAGTTTCGCCTTTGTATTACGGCGTTGCTTGTAACGCGGGCTTCGGGCAAAGCCCATACCCCTATTCTTCTGCGTATAATTCATCGTAGCACCAACGAATTGGGTTTTCGTAAATGTATCGTAAATGTTCTTCATAGTCATCGCGGTTACGAATTATATGGTCGTGGAAACGAGCTTGCCAAATGTTTTCGCCATACTCCTTATTGCAAAAACGCTTGAATGTTGATACAAATTGAGAGCATGCGCTGTTGGCTCTCTCAATATTCATAGGGACAGGCGTCCTCGATTGTCCGTTTTCGGTGTTATTTATATTTTCCTTTACCCAAAGCAAAAGATGGAT
>JAFVYW010000064.1 GCA_017508465.1 Clostridia bacterium | reverse complement strand
TTTCTCTTTTTTTATTTAGGTTTTTCGTTCTATCTCCGTTTGCTCGCTCGCCGTATGTATATACGCCTATCGTTCGCAAACGAAGATTTCTGCTCTAAATTAAGCGAGCCCCAAAGGCGCTTCGCACTAAGAATTCAGCATATTTTAGTGAAAATTCTTATTCAATACCAAAGTATGCTGAATTCTTAATGACTCAGCCCCGAAAAAAGTTAAATATACTTTGACAAATCAAATTTCGCGACGCGGATATGCTCACGGTTTACGGTGTAGGACATCGCAAGGGTGTCACCCTCGATGTACTGCAGGAAGGGATAGAAGCAGCTGCTCTGCATCTTCGCCTGGAACACCGTCTCGCTCTTCGCGATATCCTCGGTGTTGATATGCACAAGTCCGATATGCTCGCGGTCATGCGGCGCATGCACAAGGTAGAGTTCACCGTGGTAAAGGATGAAATCACCGCGCGATTGGCAGTCGGCAAGAAGAACAGGTGTCTCCCACTTATCTGCAAGGATATCATAAACGGTCAGGAAACCGTAGTTATGCTCCGGCTCATCGTACTGGCGGACAAAGTAGAACACGCGGTCACCTATCACATAGGTGGCATTTTCCCACTGCGATTTGTTCGGGAAATCGGGCGCGCTGACATATTCCCAGGTGACAAGGTCACGGCTCTTGATAATGCAGGTGAAGTCACCGCTGTAAGCGCCCGTGTAATAATAGGTCTCGCCGTTTTCCACTCTCGCGGAAAGCTTTTGCATAATGCCGATATCGGAATAGGTTTTCTTCATCGGAATGCCTGCTTCGGCAAGGGCGCTCTGCATACCTGTCATGGAAAAATCGTTTGTCACATCGCCGACGCGGAAGCGGTTCGGACGAACCTCGCCCATCTTGCCTGTCGAGATGGTGAAGGGACAGTAGAAACGATAGTAATTGCCGTCGACGGTGCGCGCCGTCCAGAGAATATAGAGGGTGTCCTCGTCCTTCTGCATCAGAATGGTGTCATAGACCATGTCTATCTCCACGCCCGAGACGCTGTCGCCCGTGGTCTGAAGGTCGAAGTAGGTCTTTTCTTCGGGACGGTCAATGGGCGCAAAAACAAAACGCGCCGTCTGGTTTTTCGGGTCCTCGAGAGGCTCTTTCGTGTTTGCATAATAGGTCACATAAAGGGTGTCGCCGACGCGCAGGAAGGTCGATACATGCGCCATCTTGTCGCCGGGCTTTTCAAAGTTGCCGAAAAATCTGTCCTCAATCTCCTGTGCAAACCTCGTTCCCTTTTCTACCGCCTCGCCTTCAAAAAGAAGGGGGAGGGTGGCACGACTCTCGGTGATGTCACCTGCTTCGGCAGGGATCAGAGGACGCTCGGTTTTGTAGTCACTTGTAAATACATTTTTCTTCATTTTTGCGCTCCTTACAAAATAAATGATAAGGGAAATACAGCCGACAATCTCGCTTAATATGCCGACATAAGAATGTACGAAAATATCGTAAATAAAGTAGCCCACGCTCACGGGAAACAAAATCAACTTGGTATAAACAGGGTTTTTCAGCCACAGGGCAAGCGCAACGCATCCCGTTCCGATGATGGGGAGCAGGCTATACCAATCCTTATAAGTAAAGATACCGATAAGAAGGTTCACCGAGGCAAACGCGAGGGGTACCCAGATACCGCTCAACCATTTTTTCTGTCCTCTTTGCATATAGACGAACTCGCGCACGATGGCGACCATATTCGGCGCCATACCGGCATACGCGCCGAGAAGAAAATAATGAATGGTCCAGAAGCCGTCGGCAAAGAGTTTTCCAACCAGCACTCCTTTTCTGTCCTTTTGCTGATAGGTCATAAAAAGCGAACACATCGCGAAAGCGCCTATCAGTTGTGCCAAAATGTCCCAAAAATCCATTCTTGACAAATATGCTCCCTTATGTTATGATGATACTGTAACTATTATATTGCAAGAATACCCTTTTTTCAAGGATGGAATTTGCCTATATTTAACACTATCTTGCTAAAACAGGAGAAAAACAATGGATATCCGCTACGAACAACGCCATAATAGCGAAAACCCTCTTCCCTTCACTCTCTATCCAAACAATGTCCGCACGATGGATAGGCGTAGCGAAAAATCCAACTTTCATGAGGAGTACGAACTCGAATACTGCCATGAAGGAGAGGGGTTTGTCCTGGTAGACGGCAAAAGCATTCCCTTTCAGGCGGGCGAGTTGATACTCATCCATCCTGGCGAGGTGCATTACACGGGTAGCGAAAGCTCCCTGACCTATTCCGCTCTGCTTTTCCCGAAGGACACCTTCCGTCGCCTCGACATACAAAAAGAAGGTACGCCGCATTTCCCTCACCATATCAGAAGCGAGGAAGTCACGAGGGCTTTTTATGAAATCCGTCGCATCTGCGACGAAAAGCCCACCTTTTTCAAAGCGCGCGCCCTCTGTGCCTTAATCGATTTATGCCTCGCATTAGCGCCTCATATCGAAGCGCGAAGCGATACATCTGTCGGCAAGAATAAAACCGTTATCTTGACGCTCGAATATATCCGCAACCACTACGCCGAGCCACTCACCCTCGATGGCATCGCCCACGCGCTCTACCAGAGCAAGTACACCCTCTGCCACCTCTTCAGGCAGTACACGGGCGAGAGCATTGTCACGCACATTCACCGCGTGCGCATTGGCGTTGCCGCCGAACTATTAGCAAAGGGCGAGAGTGTCTCGGACACCGCACACGCGGTCGGTTTTGAAAATCTCTCCTTTTTCACGAGGATTTTCAAGCGCTATCAAGGCGTCACTCCTTCCGATTTTCAAAAGAAAAAAACGGAAGGGGTATAGACTTTTCCCCTCCCCTGTGCTATAATGAGATAAAAATAAAACTGAAATCGAGGCAAATTATGTTTCCAAGAGAACTCCCAAAAACCAGACACAACCTTCGTGTCCTGTCCGAGATGCGCGAGATGGCAGACGCGTACCTTGAAAGCGCGCCCGAGTGCCTGCCCTATTCCCTCTTTATCCTCTTTCAGACGACGGGCGAGCGCGTCGAATACGAAGAAAAATATTTCGACCACAGACGCCGCCTGAACAGTCTGTTTTTCACCTATCTTGATACAAAGGACGAAAAGTATTACCTTCCTCTGATGGACGCGCTTTTTGCCGTCCTGGATGAGTATTCCTGGTCCGTCCCCGCCCATGTAAATGGCAAGAATGTGCCCGATACGGTCGGAAAAATTGACCTCTTCTCTGCCGAGACCGCCTACGCCCTCGCCGAAATTGACAGTATTCTCGGTGACGAGCTTCCCGCGATGATACGCGAGCGCATCCGCTTCGAAACCGATCGCCGTATTGTTACCCCCTTCTTTTCGGGCAACCAGAAGTATCCCAAAAACAACTGGTCGGCAGTACAGAGCGCAGGCGTTATTGCCGCGCTTGTCCGTCTCTTCCCCGAGCGTCTCGACGAGGCTATCCCGAGGCTTCTCCCCATTATACAGCAATTCCTCGACAGCTACAACGATGACGGTTGCTGCATGGAAGGCTCGCTCTACTGGATTTACGGCTTCGGCTTCTTCACCTACGGTGCGGAGCTTCTGCGCGAGGGAACGAAGGGAAAAATCAATCTCTTCGATAACCCGAAGGTAGAGCGCATGGCGCACTTCTTTGAGAATATCACCTTCCGTGATGGTTATGTTGTTCCCTTTGCCGATAGCCCCCTGCAATGCAAAATGCGTGTAGGCCTCGCATGCTTCCTCCATCATGAGTTCGGTGTGGACTACCCCGACAGCAACCTTCTTTTCGCCGTCAGGGACGATACCCGTTTCCGCTTCGCCGACATTCTCCATGACCTCTATTGGTCAGAGGACTTCGACACCGCGGGCAAGGTGCGCCTTGGCGAGTTCTTCTACGAGAACTCCCACTGGTATATCTATCGCACCGAGGGGCTTTCCTTCTGTGCCAAGGGCGGTCATAACATGGAACCCCACAACCACAACGACATCGGAAACTTCGTCCTCTTCGACGGCGAAAAAACCGTCCTCGGCGATCTCGGCTGGGAAGAATATGTACGCACATATTTTGGACCTCGCCGTTATCTCGACTTCATCTTAACCCCCTCGTCAGGTCACTCCGTCCCCATTATTGACGGGAAAATGCAAACAACTATTGACAAAAAGGTAGAAATCATCCAGGCGAAAGACGGTGTTTTCGCCCTCGACATCGGTAGTGCTTACGATGTCGAGCATTTCCTTCGCACCATGAAAATGGAAGGTAACACCTTCACCGTCACCGACGAATGCGACCTTCCCTTCTCGGAGCGCATCGTAACAGGGTACGAGCCGAAGGTCGATGGTGACACCGTTCTCATCGACACGCTCCGTCTCACCACAAGCACCCCCTGCGACATCGAGGTCACCGCGAACCCCTACCGTCCCCGTCGCATCATCTGTGGTGAGCATCTGAAAGAGGTCGAAACCGCCAACTTCATCACCCTCACCCCCAAAGCTCCCACCGCATCCCTCACCCTGACCTTCACCAAGCTTGCATAACAAAAAAGAGATAACAAAACGGTTTGTTAGCCGAAATGTTATCTCTTTTTTTGTTGCGCAAGCGGAATTCGGTCATAGTTTGTCCGCTTTCGGACATTACGCTAACGCTTTCCACTTTTCGTGTGCCGAACAAGTGCCGTTGCCATCGCGTTCGACGCGATACCAGCCATTTCGGCACATGCATCTGCCCTCGTCATATTTCTCGAAGGAGACATAATTGCCGAAGTAGTCGACTTCGCGTGGACCTGTCCACCATACACAAGTGGCGCATTTTTTAAAATTAGAAGGTATTTTTTCCATTGTTATTTCTCCTGTTGTTTGGAAAGAGAGTATGTCCATGTGCCGACGAGCACGAGGGAGAGCGTCGGGAAAAAGCGAGCGACAAAATGTTGGGCATCGAAGCCGAAGCCAAGCCACGAAAGGGATGATGCATAAAAAGAGTTCGCTGAAATTGCCCCGATGACACAAAGAACGAAAAGAACAAATATGGTCGTGTGGGCGGCGTTGCGCGGGCGGAACAGCATAGAGAAAAGCACAAGCAAGCCAAGGCACAGAAGTGCCATGAATACGAAACTGACCTCGATTCTGTCCGTGAGCTTATATGCCGTCAGGTCGGGCAAATGTGTCACCAAAGCAACCAGGACAGACAACAGAAGGGCAACGCCTCGCGAACGGCACAAAATGAGAATTGCCATAAGCACAAAAGGCAGAACATCCCACCAGACCTCGCTCGGCATACCGTAGCTGAATGCGAATGCCCAGAATCCAACCCATAATATATAGCCGACCGATGTCAGAAGCATGACGAGTGCGCCAAATGAAAAGCGGGGTTTTGATTTCTTCTCCTTCGCGCGCACTTCTTTTGGGGGTGAGGGTTGCGGTTCTGCTGCCTCAGATTCTGTGCGCTTGACTATCCGTAAGCGAAGGCGTTTTGCTTTCTCGGGATCGTCCTCCCACGCCTGAATGCGTTCGCATCGCATCTTTGCATAGCGCGTCTGATACAAATTACAAACCCACAGTCCTGTGAGATAGAAAAAAACACGCGCCGCGATAAAATGCACAAGTTGGTAAACGAAATTGCTGATAACAAATGTCTTGCCTTTGCCATTCAGGAGGAAATCCTGGACATCAAAGATAAGATCCTTGAATAAGAAAAACAACTGAAAAATATAGATGCAGGAGCAGACGAGAGATGCCACGGAAAGAATGGTCAGCACCGCAACAAGTAAGGGCTTGCACCGCTTCATCAGGCGCGGAAATAGCTCCAGAACACAAAGCAGAAAGAAAAACGCGACTATGGCAATTTGCAGATAATATGCAGGGGTGGCGAATGACACCTGCCGATTAAACTCCGTTGCCCCGGGGATGAATTGAAAAACGAGAAGCACGCCACTCGATAAAATCAGGAAGAAACCATTCTTCCGAGCAAGCAATAGTATGCCGATGCCTATGAGGGGTAAGCACTTTACGATGCGCCACAAATCAAAAACTGCCCCACCAAAGATAATGTCCGCCGAAACACCCTCGGCAAGCACACTGAATGCGAAAATAAGAAGAAGCAGAGGCGCGACAGGAAATTTTTTATGATCTACTCTCATGTGATTCACTCATTTTGTATGATTCTGTTCGTGGCGTTTGGAAGTGGAATATGCGCCTGCGCCGAACAGAACGCTGTTTTTATACCCTCTTCAGTTTTCGGGGCTCGGCATCGGTGAGATAAGCATTCTTGCGAACAGGTTTGGAACGCGAGCCGTCCGCCATCCACAGACCGACCATATAAAGCGCGATCTTCTGGAAAATCGATACCATAAGAGAAATCATAATGGAAAACGATTCCAGTTGACCGAACAGACGCATATCGATATTGATAAGTGCGAACAAGCCGACAAAGAAGGAAATTTTAAAAAGCACAACGAAAACTTTTCCGATTTTCTCAAAAAAGCCGATGCCGAGATTTGCCAGCGCAAATACGCAGAGGGAAAGCATCGTAATCAGATTTGTCAGCGAAAACAGCAAATAAAAGATGCCGTTCTCCGTCAGAATGGTAAAGTTACTGAAGAAAAGGACCGTTATCAGAAGGGTGGTAATCAACATTCCGATGCTTCTTTTTCTTCTCAAAATGGTAATTGCGAACGCGATATAAGCTCCGATTTCAAGGAAGAGGCGAAAATCGAATTCCATACCGTCGATGGTGAGGAAATTAATCAAGCGACTATAAAAAGTCATGACCTGCGCGATAATCAGCAAAATCGCGCCCGTAGGGAATCTTTGTCCAATGCCTTTGGATGCCATGGGAATATTCTCCTTTATTCTAATGATGTTCCTATTCTACCATATATTTTCAAATTTGTAAAGAGGGATTTTTCGCGAAAGGCACTATCCTTTTGCGAAACAAACAAAAGTTATTACGAATGGCATTTCAAACAAAAAAGATGGCATAGCACCAATTTCGCGACACTTTACAAAATCTTTTTCGAAAAATATTTTTTTCCCCTTGACAAAAGCACTTTGTTTTGTTATAATAGTAAGGCATTCTGAATATGGTGCCATAGCCAAGTGGTAAGGCAAAGGTCTGCAACACCTCTATCCCCAGTTCAAATCTGGGTGGCACCTCCAGCACAAGCGCATCCTTCGGGATGCGCTTTTTTGTGCTGGAGGTGCCACCCTAAGATTTGCCCTGTCCCGCCGAATAGGTGGGGCGGTTCAAATTTGCTACCAAGCAACAAAGCTTAATAAGCGTTGTTGCGCCCGGCAGACACCCCAGCAGGGCGATACTGCTCGACCTGCGACAAGCAAGGAGTTTGCCGAGCCGAGTGTATCGAGTCGAAGACAAACGACTATGCGTCGGGTGAGTAGTGGCACCTCCAGAAAAAAGAGAGCAAGTTTTTGACTTGCTCTCTTTTTTCAACTAAATCCGTCCTTACGGACGGGATAAATCCCACCATCGTGGAATGAAATCACTTCGTGATGAAATCCGACTTCGTCGGGATAGGAGGACGGATTTAATTTCATCTGAGGCGACACGCTGAAGATTTCATCCGAACGGAGTGAGGATTTCATCGCGCTCGCGCGATTTCATTAAAACCTCCCCCTCGGTCTTGAAAAACACTGAAAACTATGCTATAATAAAACCAGAAAGGCGGTGAAGATATGAATTTCCATATTTATAACGTAATATGCTCAATGGTTGCGCTTTTTATATACATATCCTTTCGATCTGGCGTAGATTCATATCTTCGTGTTAACAAAAACAGTAAAACTTATATAAGGAAAAGTAAAAAGGGATATTTGAACTATTGGATATATAAAAAAATTGACGAAGATATCGGATTGGGGCATATATTCTACCTAAATGTATTTCTGTTGGTTTTGACACCTCTCTATTCTATTGTATCGCTTTGTTTGGGTGGGGTAAAATTTTTGTCTATGCCCATAGCACTATGTAACGTCATACTTTGCATTTTTCAAATCCCTGCGATAATTTTTTCCGATACTTATTGGAACCTTGAATACTATAAAAAGAAATTTGTTATCTTAACGAAAAGTAAATCAGGGCGAGGCTTTTACAGCTCATTTTACATGGTTTTTGAGATTCTTGGTCTTTTGTCCTTGGCGGTTTATAATATTTCGTTGGCTATATAACGGCATCTTTTTTGTCAACACGACTCAAAAATTTCCGTACACGCGAGTGTGCGGAATTTTTTACTTTTTCCGCATTTACTTGTAAATGCTGTTCACATCTTCACTTTTCACTAATTTCGCGCGCACGGAATTTTCTGGAAGTAATATAATAGTAATTTTATTGTAGAGAAATGCAAAAAGGGCTTGTATTTTATTGAAATGTGTGTTATAATCATCCCTGTATGTAACACCCTATCAAAAAAACAGAAAAATCAAGGAGAAAAGCGAAATGAAAACGAAATCCATTAAAATTGTGAGCCTTCTGCTCACAATGATTGTCCTCGTTGCAACCTTCTGCCTCTTCACCACCATGGCGAATGCAGCGGAACAGAGCGCGACAATTACTTTTGATAATTTAAGCAAAATGACTTCATCCACCAACACACAACAGGTGTGGCAGGAAAATGGGATTACAGTTACTTATGAAAAAGGCAGTTATAACCAAAACCTCGCAGAATATGCCAATCCTGTGCGTTTTTATTCAGGAACCAAACTTACTATTGAATACCCAGGCAGAACGATAACTAAAATTGAATTTGTTTGCGGATCAACTACTTATGCTAACACATTAAAAGGTAGCATCGGCACTTCCGCTACCGCCTCTGGTTCAACTGTCACAGTCACATTAAATGCAACTGATGGAATATTCACTATTGCAAAATTGACCGGGCAGGTTCGTGTAAAGAGCATGACCGTATACGGTGAGGTATCCGAAAACCCTGATTGCGCACACGAAAACACCACAAAAACCCCTAACGAAGATGGAAAAACCCACAATATTGTTTGTGATGATTGCGGAAACTTAATTGTAGAAGAACACAACAATAGTGAACCTCAAGATGCTGGCAACGGCACACATACATCCACCTGCTCTGTTTGTCAATTTGTAACAGTTGAAAACCACATCAACACAGGCACAGATAACGGTGATGGAACTCACACGCTTCAATGTTCCGTTTGTCAAGCAACCTCTCAAGGTAAACACACCTCTGATACATCATGTACCGATTGTCCTTGGATTGACACCAGTAAAATTGTAGAACTGACACTTACATTTGATGATGACTCCAAACGCACCGCTTTTTCCACTTCTGAACAGGTTTGGACCGAAAATGGTATTACGCTTACCAACACCAAAGCCAATGGTAGTAGTAATGTCGTTAACAACTTCAACCCAATTCGTCTTTACAAAGGTTCTATCGTCACCATTGATTGCCTCGGAATGACCAAGATCGAATTTGTTTGTGACACCGCTGAATACACTACCAATTTAAAAAATTCTATCTCGGGTAATTCTGTTACCGTAGAAGGAACGACTGTTACAGTAACTCTGGCACAACCTTCGGATTCTTATACCATTACACTTACTGGTGGACAAACTCGTTTTAGAAGCATTACGGTTGTTGCAGTAGCCGCTGAATGCGAACACGAAAACAAAACTTATGTATCCCTCAACAACCACAACCACAAGGTCACTTGTGCAGATTGTGGCGAAGAGATCGCTGAAGAAGCACATACCATTGTCGGTCTTGCATGCGACAAGTGCGATTTCGTTCTTCCCTTCGAGTTTGGTGGTTGGTCTCTTACCCTTTACGACAACCTTTCGCTGAACTATACCGTAAATGCGGCATTCTTCGCAAACGGTTATTCCAACCCCTCGGCTACTTTCGTGATTGGTGAGCGCACCATCGTGGTAACCGAATACACAGAAAAAGACGGTAAATATGTATTTACCCTCTCCGATATCGCTCCCTACCAGATGGGTGTAACCATTCAGGCAACGCTTTCCGCTACCAAGGATGGTGAGACCGTAACGGACACCACCGAAAGAACCATCAAAGCATATTGCATGCAGCTTCTTGCCGATGAAACCCAGGAAGCGGCAGTCAAGACCTTGGTTGTTGACCTTCTCAACTATGGTGCGGCATCGCAGACCTATGTCGGTGCAACCGATGCTCTTGTCAATGCAGACCTCACCGATGCACAGAAGGCACTCGGCACACAGGGCGAACCTGCTCTGACTACCGTTGCGAACTCGGCATATGTTAAGGTAGACAATGCAAAAGTGACCTGGGTAGGCGCACAGCTTCTCCTTGTTGATACCGTAGAGATGAACTTCGTATTCCGTGCAGAGTCCACCGAAGGCCTTGTTGTTAAGGTTGTTACCGCATCGGGCAAGACCTACACCATCACCGAATTTGGCGCATATAGCGAAGGCGCATATATGGCTTCCTTCAGCGCACTCAACGCGGCGCAGATGAGCGAAGTGGTTGATGTCACCGTATACGAAGGCGACACCGCCGTAAGTAACACCTACCGTTACAGCATCGAATCTTATGCATGTGCAAAGCAGGGCGATGCAGATGCAAACCTTGCTTCTCTTGTCAAAGCCATGATGGTATACGGCAATTCCGCAAAGGCATATGTTGAAGCACTGAAAGGAGCAAATGCATGAAGTACCAATCTCCTGTAATTGAAATTATCACTCTCGCAGAAGACGACATTCTCACTTCAAGCATCGGCATCCTCCTTCCTCTTGATCCTGCAAACGAAGGAGAAATCTAAAAAACGCGACAAAACGAGCCACAATTTGTGGCTCGTTTTTTTCTTAAAAAAGATGAGGTTGTTTCTTCTCTCTTTTTATGATATAATGAACAGGGTGGTGTAAATCGGGGTGCGTCCTGTCGAGCATCGTAGGGCGGGGGTTTACTCCCGCCGAAACCGTCAAAATAAAATATTCCGTATATGGAAAGATTGCAGAACAAATTTGTCATTATGCCCAATCATATTCATGTGCTTCTGTTCTTGCAAGAGGATACGGCGGGAGTAAACCCCCGCCCTACGATTATGGATGTGATTTGCGCTTACAAGTCATTGACTACAAGAGAATGCAAAAAACAGGTGATATAAATGAATAACAAAAAAGAATTACCACAAAGAAAGCATCCGAGACTGAATACCTTTGATTATTCTTCCACGGGCGCGTATTTTATTACGATATGTACCCAAAACAGAAGGTGCGTCCTGTCGAGCATTGTAGGGCGGGGGTTTACTCCCGCCGAAACTGTCGAAATAGAATATTCCGTATATGGAAAGATTGCAGAGAAACAATTATTGTTGCTTGAAAATCGTTTCCCTTGCCTTTCCATTGACAAATTTGTCATTATGCCCAATCATATCCATGTGATTCTGTTCTTGCAAGAGGATACGGCGGGAGTAAACCCCCGCCCTACGATTATGGATATAATTTGCGCTTACAAGTCATTGACTACAAGAGAATGCAAAAAGGCAGGATTTGCAGAAAAACTATTTCAAACATCTTTTTATGAACACATCATTCGTGGTAAAGAAGATTATGAAGAAATCGTAAAATACATTTGTGAAAATCCAATGCATTGGCTATTTGACGAATTGTATACAGAGGACTAAATATTGCTCTGATCGTAGCACCTTGACTTTTCCCACCCTTTGTGCTAAAATAGGGGGCGAAAGCGAGGTGCTTTTTATGTCTGACAAAAAGAAAGAATTCTTCCGCGCATTGAAATTTACCTTCTTTTCTATCAGCGCGGGACTCATCCAGATCGCATCCTTCACCCTCTTTAGCGAGGTGTTCCACCTCGTAGCGTGGCAAGCGCATCTTATCTCCCTGATTTTGTCGGTGCTATGGAACTTCACCCTGAACCGCCAGTATACCTTCCATGCATCGAACAATGTCCCCATCGCAATGCTCAAGGTAGCACTTTTCTACCTTATTTTCACCCCTCTGTCAACATGGTGGACGGCTGTTCTCGCCAAGCCCACAGGCCCTATCAACGAATACATCGTCGAAGCTTGCACCATGATATTAAACTTCATTCTGGAATATCTCTATATGCGCTTCTTCGTTTTCCGAGGCTCAATTGATACCAAAAAGAAGTAATAAGTAAACTATACTTCACATTTCCCACAAAAGAGGACAATTATGGAACTTCTCTTCCTTGGCACAGGTGCTGCCGACTATAATGAAAATCATCGCACGATGGATGGCTATCGCAGGAATGCATCCCTTCTGATCGACGGGTGTCTCTTAATCGATCCTGGTCCATGTGTTCCCGATGCGCTCGAGACCTTCGGCGTTGGTATCAAAAGCATTCGCTATATCCTGAACACGCATAAGCATGCCGACCACTACTGCGAGGCAACCGTCGATACGCTCATCGCGCATGGCGCAACCATGCTCACCCTGAAAAACGGCGAAGAACGCGCCATCGGCAAGTATCACATCACCGCCCTCGAGGGCAACCACGCGGTCGCGGTGCAACACTTCGTCATTTCCGATGGTGAAAAATCCCTGTTTTATGGGCTCGATTCGGCGTGGCTTATCTACTCCGAAATCGACTATCTCCGCGCACACCCCGTAGATTATGCCATTCTTGACGGCACCGTCGGTTTTATCGAAGGGGATTATCGCGTGTTTGAGCATTGTAACCTCCAGATGATTCTTGTTATGTGGCAATCGATGCGTCCCTTCGTCTCGCGCCTGTGCATCAGCCATATGGCGCGCACCCTGCACACCGACCACCTCACCCTCTCGCGTGAGATGGCAAAGCACGACATTGAGGTCGCCTACGACGGCTATCGGGTGACACTTTAAAATCATGGCGGACAAGGTATCGTCTGTGGCGAAAATGAAATCCGCCAGAGGCGGATGAAATCCTGCTACGCAGGGCTGTATACAAGTATACATGTATACAGGCGGTATTTATCCACCGACCGTCATTCTGAGCGAAGCGAAGAATCTCACTCGCCACCAAAGCGCTGGTAGCACCCAGATCCTTCGCGCCTGAATAATCTCCCCATGCTGTGCATAGTCTGAAATATAAAACAAAACGGCTCCACCGAGGTAAATCCCGTGGGAGTCGTTTTTTATTCTCATTTGGCAACGAACTCGCGTCCGTTGACTAAATAATCAATCGATACATTGAAATACGCCGACAAGGTGCGAAGCATCTGAATATCGGGGCTTCTTTTACCATTTTCATAATGTGAAAGGGCTTCCCTGCTGATGTTCAAATCCAAAGCGACCTTCAATTGATTCAGCTTTCGTTCCTTACGAATTGCCCGCAATCCCACAAGTCCAATGTCATTTTTCATAAAAACACTCTCCTTTTTTTGAAAAAACCCTTGACTTTATTGTAACAAAATGTTACTATATAAATGTTACAATTTGTTACATAATTAAAGGAGAACAGAATATGAGTAGAAGTGCACATCCTAAATGGGTTCAAAAACTACAAGACAAAATTGATCGACGCAAAAGACGAGGCACTATATTGCTTTTACTTTCCGTTGCATTGATTTGTACAGGCATTTTTCTGCTTATAATCAACCCGAATAGCGATTTATACGCTATACTTTTCCTGGCATCGATTGCTTTGAGTATTCTGTTTTTTGTTTTGGGTGTTCGGAATCGAAAATCATTTATACGAACAAGAAAAATTTACGGATATACCATTTGTTTCGTCTCTGATGTTGGAAAGAAATATCTTATAATTGAAGACGAAGTTCACGATCAAGGGGCGTCTCAAACCGCTTTCTATGGAGAACTTCCAGATGGATATCCCATTCAAGTTGAATGTGTTGGATCAAAGGTTGTCTTCTATTATCACGAAAGAAGCAGTGGTGAAGTTTATACGATGCAATAAAAGGAGATTAAACTATGAAAAAATCTGAAAAGTGGGCATCTGGTGGCGCAATTGCAGGTTTAATTGCAGGCGCAAAAATCGGTTCTGGCATTGGTATTGCCGCCGGTCCTCTTGGTGCAATCGCCGGAACAGTTCCGTGTGCAATTGTCGGACTTGTAGTTGGCGCCTTGGCTGGCGATAAAATTGGAACAAGTATCGAAAACAACGAGGAACAAAACAATTCAAATAATTATAAAGGGAAATAGTTATGAGACGAGAAAGATTACCAAACTGGATTTTAAAATATAAAAGAAATATTCGAGCGTATAAACTCTGGGGTTTTGTAGCAATGATTTGGGGATTCAACTTCTTTTGGATGTTTCCCCTTCTGCTTGAAGGGACAGCTCCTTGGCTGACATTATTTATTAATCCGCTGTCAGGGATTTTATTCCTTTCGTTTGGGTTTGCCTTTCTTATAGCTCCGAAGATAAAATACCGAAAAATTGACGACTACTATATCTGCCACTATGTCGGCTGGAAAAATCGTTTGATTATTGATGGGGAAGAAGAAGATAGTTCTTTGATGGGCAAATGCTATGGCACACTTCCTGACGGCAGAGAGATAGAAAGCGGCGGTTTGTTCGGAACCACCTTCAAGGTGACAGACCCCCGAACCGGGCGCACCAGACGATTATAACTTTAATACATAAATATGAGAAAGTGGCAACCGTCCTATGTGGGCAAAAGTTGTCGCTTTTCTTTTTTCCCTTGCAAAAGGGAAAAAGGTGTGCTATACTATAAAAAAGAAAAACCGTCAAGTATACTTGACGAACGCAAAGGAGAACCACCATGCACAATCCAAATTCTCTGACTTCCCTTGCCGCTGCTCTTGCTTATGCAATGGGCGTGGAAGCACCTGCATGCGCAGAAGCGGCAAACCCCGACCTTGTTTCTTTCGTCGATGAATTTTTCGGTGGACAGAAAATCGACCGCCTTGTGATGTATAACCCCGATGCTATCGCGGAGTGGGTTTACAGAAAATATCCGAAATTTGTCGAAAAGGCGTCCGAAATCGCAGATATCGAACTTCCTATGGCAACCGTTATGCCTTCGGTCACTCCCGTTTGCTTTGGCACGATGTACACAGGCGCATATCCTACCGTACACGGCATTCAGAAATATGAAAAACCCATTATCCGTATCGACACCCTTTTTGATGTTTGGGTTCGTGCAGGTAAAAAGGTCGCGCTCATCACCTACGGCAGCTGCAGTTTAGGAAAAATCTTCCTCGAGCGTCCGATTGATTATTACCATTTTGATGAAGGTGGTATTGAAGCAGTCAACGCGAAAACGATAGAACTCCTGCTCAAAAACGAGCATGATGTCTATGTCATCTACAACGGCAACTTCGACAGCATCATGCACAAGAACGGCCCCGAAAGCCCCATCTCCCTCGCAGAACTCCGTCTCAACGCGAGCATCTATCGCACCATCGCAAACATCATCGGTGAGCATTGGACGGGATATAACACCCTGCTCGGCTTTGCGATGGATCACGGTTGTCACGAAATTGACGGTGAGAACGGCTCACACGGTCTCGATATGGACGAGGATATCAATATTGTGCATCTGTATAAAGGATTTAAGAAACAATGAGATTGTATGTAATTCGCCACGGCCAGAGCACAACCAACAGGGATAAAAGTTGGACGGGTTGGCTCGATGTGCCACTCACCGAACAGGGCAGACAGGATGCCTTCGCCGCAAGAGACTACCTGTCGCGTGTGCATTTTGACAAGGTATTTACAAGCGATCTCCAGCGTGCAAGAAACACGGCTGAAATTGCCCTTCCCGGTATGGAATACGAAGTCTTGCCCACTCTGCGCGAAGTCAATGTCGGCTCGGTAGCAGGCTTCCCCTATGCCGAGACAACCGTTCCCAAAAAAGAAGACGGCAGTAACGACTATTATGCCGTCGGTGGCGAAAGTGATGAGGAATTCCAAGGCAGAATCCTCTCCTTCCTTGAGATGGCAAAGACGCTTCCTTATGAGAATATTGCAGCCTTTTCTCACGCAGGTGTTCTTCGTACAATGTTCAAGTTGTGTGTCGGTGCGCCCATACCGTTCACCAACATTCTGTGCCAGAATTGCACCATCGCTATCTTTGAACTTGTCGATGATGTATGGAAGGTACATAGCTGGATCAATATGATATGAGCTTGATTTTCGGAGCAAATTTTAAGATTTCAAACCATAAGTTATGGCAGAAAGATAAGCGAGAGTAATACGAACATTCTTGAATAGGGCATTTTCAAAAAACCGCTTTTCCCTGAAAAGAGTACCTCGGTACTCTTTTTCTTTTTTATGTGTATCTATTTGTGAAAATTTGTGTGAAGGGTTGCAAAAATATAAAATATATATTATAATAAATTTGATACCCGCATTCTGAAGAAAGGAGAACGAATGATGTCTGACACCAAAGAATTGAAAAGCCGTATCATATCTCTTATTCTGACATTTTGTGTCCTCATGCTCGCGTTATTCGTTTTCCCGAAGAGCCGCGCGTGGTTTGTTGCAAACCATGAGACCTCTGTCGAAGGAATTACTATCACCACCGAGACGCCCGACGCCATCGAAGCGGCGTATTTTTACCGTGGTACAGGCATGGGTGTGCTTGTCGACAGCGAGGGCGTGCGCCATAACCAATATTATTTTTCCTATGATCCTGCCGTTCTCGCACAGCAGACCATACAGACGGGCACCGATGCCGGCGGCAACCCTATTCTGTCGCAGGAGAGAGACAGCTTCTTAACACCCGTTCCCCTGCTTCCCTACTCCGACCTCGCGGGCGAATGTCAGATTTTAATTGAAATCCATCTTCCCGCGGCGGGCACTTACACCCTGAATACCGACACGGAGACACCCAGCTATATCGGGGACACCATACAGGACAAAATCGATAACAATGACTTTACCCTGAATGTGACGAACCTGCCCATGTCGAGCATTATCCACTTTGCTATCATGACCGATGTCGAGGACGATGCGGCAAATCAGAGATTTATCGCTGACGGCGATATCATCCAGGAAAACGCCCTGCGTTATACCACCATTGAAGAGGTGAACGGCGAGACCATCTCCACCTATGAAACCCCTGCCGCAAGGAGCATCACGGTCACCGAAGACAATCTGCATATCTTTGTCTTCATCGACTACTATCTCCCCGCCGTGGAGCATATCAACGCGCTGATGGCCGAATATGTCGACAAGGCGGAGGCGACAAACCCGGGGTATAACGAAATTGTTATCGGCGAGTCCACCCTGAAATTCTCGCCCGACTTCTCTCTTCATGTATCGAAAGAGGAGGTGGCACAATGACAAAACGCCCCTTCTCAAAAGCCCTCCCTGTTTTGCTGATTGTCTTTCTGATGCTCATCACGGCATCGTTTGCCTGGTTCACAGGCGCATCCCTCGTGCCCGAGGGCGCGGAGGTTGTGCTTGGTTACTTCGCAGGCGGCAGCGGAACGGAGAGTGACCCGTATATCATCTCGCGCCCTGTGCATCTCTACAACTTCGCGTGGTTGCAGAATACTGGGCGATTCAATGAAACCTATGACGAGGATGGCAACCTTGTCCCCTTCCATTTTGTCGTCACCGAAGACCTGAATATGGCAGGATATATCCTGCCTCCGATTGGTACGGCGAATTATCCCTTTATCGGCAAGTTCAATGGTGTCGATACCGAAAATGGCAAGGTCGCAATCTCCAATCTTACCGTCTCGAACATCATCGCCCCGAATGAAATTACCAAGCGTCCGCAGAATGTCACCGACCTCGCGGGTGCCGAAATTATCGGCATGTTCGGTATCGTCGGACAGTACAACGGCATTCCCGCGGATGCGACCTATACGAACATTGTCCCTGCCGTGACAAACTTCCTTCTCGACGAGCCTGTCATCCGTACCCAGACCGAGCAGGCATTGATGGGACTGATTGCAGGGTATGTCAACGGCAAGGTGCATGAGGTCGGTGTCAAGGGCGGAACGCTTCTCTCGGGCGCACCGAACACCTTACCTCTCGGCACAAACAAATATCTTTCCTACTATGCCCTGATTGGTAACCGACACGAAAGCGTTTCCTGGGGCGGCGTCAGCGCGCCGGGTGAATCGGGTGGTGGTGCTATTCGTATCGATCCGAACGATCCAACGCTGGATGCCGATTTTGTTCCGCCAGCGAACGATCCCGATGCCGAAGCACCGACACTGATAGAAAAAGCGCTCGAAGAGGTGCAGGAAAACGGCTATGCCGCCGTCCCCGAGTCCCTGCCGGGACACTCCTATTTTGTCGGAACAAATATCGAATTTGGACCTTCCATCTCTCCCGGTACGATGTACATGTACTATAAACTTCTGACGACATCGGACACAACGATACAAACAGGAAGCAATCGCTATGTGCAATTTACGGATACAAACTACGCTACCGTAGCGAAGAACAATCTCGATGCCGATATGGAAATCAACAGCGATTTTGAAACGCGTCTGAAAGACGGTGGTAGCAACACCATCTCTTTCGGAGAAACTGTCCCGAAACCCAATGTCACAGAAGATGTGACACTCCCTGACGGCTCCACCCTTCCCATTCCCACGGGTGGTATCTGGTTCAA
>JAFVYW010000063.1 GCA_017508465.1 Clostridia bacterium | reverse complement strand
TTGCGCTCGCTCGCGCAACGGCATCACCGAGTGGCAGCGCTCCCCCCTCAATCCCCTTGTTTCTCCTACAAAGGGCGGTTGGGACGGTGACGCCTGCTACAAGCCCTCCGTTCTTTTTGAAAACGGCGTATGGCGTCTGTGGTACAACGGCAGATGTGGAAAGCCCGAATATGTCGGTATGGCAGAATTCGACGGTGACCTTTTCCCAGAGGTAGCAGAATGATAGAAAAACTTTACCGCTATGTGCAAGAGTTTAACCAAAACGATGAAGAACTCTATCCGAACGAAATCCCAAATGCACGGGCATTCGATTTTTTAAAGGAAGAAATTCCACTCTTTGAGTGCCCCGATGAACAGTTTGAGCGCACTTATTATTTTCGTTGGTGGACCTTGCGTAAGCATATCCGCAACACCCCGAGTGGCTATGTAATGACCGAATTTCTCCCCGATGTCCCTTGGGCAGGAAAATATAATACCATCAACTGCCCCGTCGGACATCATCTGCGTGAGAGCCGGTGGCTTCGTAACGCAAGCAAATATATCGAAAACTACTATCGCTTTTTCCTTCGTGGCGAAGGTGATGCACATAAATACAGCGTCTGGCTCATTTCGGCAATTGAAGATTTTCATGCCGTACAAGGAAACGCCCCCGCCGACAGCGCTTTTCTCGACCTTCTCATCAACTATTATAAAGAATGGGAAAGGGAACACCTGCTCCCGAACGGAATGTTCTGGTGTTATGACAGTCGCGATGGTGGCGAGTTTTCCATCAGTGGCACCAAAAACGGTAAAATGCTGAAAGGCATTCGCCCCACCCTCAACAGTTATATGTGTGCCGATGCCTACGCGCTCTCTCGTTTTGCATCGTTGCAGGGCGAAGAAGCCATCACAGAGGAATACAGAACGAAGGGCGATGCCCTGAAGAAAAAAATCCTCGATACGCTCTGGCACGAGGACTTTTTCAAGGCATTCCATTATGATGAAGATGCGGGCGAAAGTGCAGAAGATGCCACCCGTGTCGATAAAAGCACCGTTCCTCGCGAGCTTCTTGGCTACATTCCCTGGTATTTCGGTATCCCCGATAATTCCTATGATGCCGCCTTTGAACATCTGACGAATGAGGGAGGTTTTCTTACCCCCGTCGGACTTGCGACCGCAGAGCAGAGGGATCCTCGCTTCCTCTACGAAGCCGACCACGAATGTCTGTGGAATGGCTATGTCTGGCCGTTTGCGACCTCGCAGGCTTTGACAGCACTGCTTGTGCGCTCCCATCGTGAAGGTGGCGAAAAATACGGAAAACTCTTCTCGCGTTTTCTCGTGGACTACGCGCGTCAGCACACCATTGAACGAAACGGAAAAACATATCCCTGGATCGATGAAGTCAAGCATCCCTACCGTCAGGAATGGACGAGCCGCACCCTGCTTGAAGAATGGGGATGGCGTGCCGACAAGGGCGGTTACGAGAGAGGAAAAGACTACAACCACTCCACCTTCTGTGACCTTGTTATCTCGGGCATCGTCGGCGTGACACCTACGGAAAACGGCTTTGAGCTACACCCGAACATCCCCGAGGGCTGGGACTATTTCCGCCTCGAAAACCTGTATTTCCGTGGCAAGCGTTATACCGTCACCTACGACCGCGACGGAACAAGATACAACGAAGGTATAGGGATTTTTGTGAAAGAAGTATAAGCATATGCATACGAAACTTTACATTTCGATAGATTAAGGCGACAATCCCAGGAGGAATTTCTATGAAAGTGATTGCAGTATTCAAAACCCATGTGGATATAGGTTTTACGGATTCTCCAAAAAAGATTTTGGAGAGATACAGCAGTAATATGCTTTTCAAAGTCGCAGAAATATGTGAAAAAACCAAAGAGTGCAAAAATCCCTTTGTCTGGACGATGCCTGCCTTTGTTTTGCATTATGCCTTAAGAACCTGTACCGAAGAATTGAAGGACAGAATAGAAAAATTGATAAGGGACGACAAAATCGTCTGGCACGCACTACCACTGACCTTAAGAACCGAATTCTTTTCAGAATTTGAACTGAAACAAACGCTCTTTTACGCAAAGGAACTTTGCAGAGTTTACGAAAAGCCTATGCCCATTTCCGCCAAAATGACCGATGTTCCGGGACACACACAGGCTCTGGTCGATGTTTTGGTAGAAAGTGGTGTAAAGTTTTTACATCTCGGTTGCAATCCTGCAAGCACTTCACCCGATGTACCGCGTCTCTTCTTCTGGCAGTCGAAAAAAGGAAACAGAATTCTGACCTATTATGACAGGGATTACGGTGGAAGTGTAGTACCGCCTGCCGATTGGCACTTTCCCGTCCATCTGTGTATGACCGTTTCCGGTGACAATATGGGCGTGCAAAGTGAAAGTACCATTTCAGAATTGGAGGCACAATTGAAGGCGTACGATCCGAGCGCCGAATTCACGACGGGTAGCATGGACGATTTTGCAAAGGAGCTATTCTCTTGCGACCTTTCTGATGTCCCGACGGTGAAGGGAGAACTTGGCGATACCTGGATTGCAGGACTTGGCGCCTTTCCCAGTGGTTGCAGTGCAGTCTACGGCGTGCGCAGGGAGTTTGAAAAACTCTCTCTTTTCCTGCAAGAGAAAAACAATACGGAATTTCAGGCATTGCAAAGAGAGTATCTGGAAAAGGCTATGCTCTTTGGAGAACACAGCGGTGGCGTAGATGTGAAAAAATACATTTCGAATATTCGTGTGTATGATAAGGCAGAACTTCTCGAAGCCCTGAAAAGTCCGGCATACTTATATGCACAGAGTGGATGGAACGACGAGTTGTCCTGGTGCTATGAAGCACGCGATGCTTTCTTCACATTAAAAAAACAAGTGGAAGAAAAATATGGGTGTTTCACGCAGGAAAAGCAAACAAAAGTTTACAAAAACAAAACTTTCACCGTCAGTCATGACGAAAATAACATTCGAATAAGCAACAACAAAACGGGAAAAGGCCTAAAAGTCGGATATCTGTATGAGGTGATTGGCAGGGATACCATTGACAAATATATGGATGGCTACCTGACACGAAAATTCGACTGGGCGCTCGCCGATTTCGGCAGGTATCAGATGGACGGAACAAATACTTACCCCGACATCAGTGATAAGACATTTCTACCATCCGTTACGGCAATCACCGATAATGGCGATTACATTTGTGTGGAATATAGGACCGATGACGAATCGCACAATGTTTACGGAAACGCTGAGCGAATTACAATTTCTGCGAAAGCGATGGGCGACAGGGTTCTTGTTTGTGTGGATATCCTGAACAAACAGCCGACACTTTATGTCGAGGGTGGATATGTGTATTTCAATCTTGAAGATGCCTTCGAAGATATCGTCATTTGTAAGAGTGGCGTCGAAGTAAATCCCGAAAGGGATATTGTCTCTGGCGCGAATTCCGCTCTTTTTGCCACGGAATATGTCAAGGCAGGAGGTTTTCGCCTGGAAAGTATCCACGCACCGCTCACCTGCTTCGGAGAGCCAAAAATATATCGGAATAACACTGGCAAATTTATTTTACCACAAAACGGAAAAATTTTCTTCAACACCTTCAACAATATGTGGGCGACAGGATGCCCACAATGGATAAGTGGTAGTTACCATCTGGAGTTCTTTATCCTTTCAGAATAACTCGCCGACTTATATTGGCACACGGTACAACGAAGGCATAGGCATTTCCGCGAAAGAAGTATAAGCATGAGAAAACTTTACATTTCAATATTGTAACCAACACAAAAAAGCCCCCGATTTGTGGTCGGGAGCTTTGAGGTGTTACACGTGGATGAAAAAGATATTCTGGCTTTTAACCGATGCATCTGTGCCCTTTGTTCACAATCACGCCGAAGGCGTGTATATCATCAAAACGAAGTTTTGTATATCACCAAGGCGAAAGCCTTGTATATCATCATTGCGAAAGAAGATACAGCCTATGGCTGATGAGATACTCGCCTTGTCGAGATATACTCGGCAAGGCGGATGATATCCACGACTGCATCGTGATGATATACCATTGCTTTCGCAATGGATAAAAAAATTCGACAAGCTTCTGTGAAAACTTGTCGATTTTTTATGGCCTC
>JAFVYW010000062.1 GCA_017508465.1 Clostridia bacterium | reverse complement strand
TCGGGCGTTGCTTCCATACGCTCACCAAACCACTTATGATGAATGTTGTAGCCAAGCAGGTCACCAATCAGCCATGGATAGCCAAAAAGATTTTTCTGCCCTTTGAGAAACTCATAGAGTTTTTGGTAAAGGAGACGCGCGGTGCTGTTGGAGCGTTCGGTATCGTTGCCGAAGAAGTCACCCTTTTTGAGTATCAGGGTATGAAGGTCCTCGTACCCTTGCCAGTTTTTGCAAAGAGCATCACAGAGGGTTTCCATCGTGATATATTTTTCATCATAAACGAACTGTTTTACCACAATGAGAGAGTCGATGACATTGGTAATGCCGATGCACATCGGTGAGGTTATAACATAATCTGCCGCACCCTGTGTGGCACTACGCGCTTTTTCAATCGTACCACGGAAAAAGAGGGAGGAAAGGTAATTGACATCTCTTGCACGCACTCGGTTATAGGTATTGTCGAGAGCATAGGCAGTAGTGATGTCGGATTTGAGTTCTTCGAAAAAGACCTCAAAGAAAGCATCGAATGTCGGGAGGCTTACGATGTTCTCGCGCTTTTTATGGAAGATGGTTTCCATCGGGCGAAGGAAATTGATTTTTGAGTTTGAGCCCGAGATGCCTCCGAGGAACGCAGGCTCATTACAGCCAACGGTGGTATAACGGACCGCCTCTTCAAAGGGGAAGCCACATAGAGTTGTGTATGCGTAAATTCGCTTTTCGTCATTCTGGAAGGCGATACGCTTATGAGGATCTCTTCTCTCGCAGTCAAGAGCAAAGCGGAAGACCTCGCGAGGGGTTTTCTTTGTCCAGCGAAGCGTGACTTGTGGGATATAGGTGGGCAAGTCGATTAAACTCTCCAAAATCAGGCGTGAGAGGTCGGTAAATCCGTCCTCACCGTTTGGCAGATAACCGCCAATGCAGAAATGGGATTCTGCACCACGCGTAAAGCGATCGCTCGATACGTGTGTTGCCGCCTGAAGCATCAAAAAGAGTTCTTGCAGATATTCCTTCGCTTCCTCGCGCGTGATTTTTCTCTCTTCAAGATCGTGAAAATAAAAGGGTGCAAGATAGCGATCAAGCGTTCCTACGCTGTCAGGATCGGCACTAAAGCAAACATATATTGTCAAAACCGCCTCATAAAAGGTCTTTGGAGCGTGTTCAGGTACGCGCATCAGGGTGCGTGAAAGGGTGAGAAGATTCTCTTTGTATTCAGCATTGCTTTCACGCTCGGCAAGTGCCCCCGCGCGCTCTGCACACTTGTGCACCCAATCGATTAAAGCGTTTGCGACCTCACGAAGTCCGACCAGAAAGGAAACCTCTTCCTTTTCTTTGTGGCAAAGTAGCGAAGCTTCTATCTCTTCCAGAATGCCTTTCATTCCCTTGGCTAACACTTTTTCGTAATCCGCAGTAGCGTGTTGCCACTCGAAAGTGGAAAGGTTATCGATACTTTTACAGTAGTGGGTTTTATACAATTCCTGAAAATGCCTGTGTCCCATACGGTGAAAGGCATCTCCGACCACTGTGCCGTCACAGTTGAAAAAACCTGTCATTTTCTGGCACGGGTGCAGAATTGGCTCCTGATTGCGAATAAATTCGCAAAGGCGCTTTATATTGCGCTCCTCCTCTTCCAGAAAAATATCGTTTCTATCGTATTCGGTCGGGGTAGGATTGGCATACATCTCTCCCGAAAGTGTCAAATCAAGCAAGGCACGGATGCGTTCATTCATATGGAAACCTCCATGGCATTTTTCTTTTATTGTAACAAGTTTTTCTATGCTTGTAAATGCACAATACACCACATTTATATTTTTCAGTACAAAAAAACTTGCATTTTGTTACAGTTTGTGCTACAATGGATACGGAGGTGAGAAAATGGACTGTATCATTCAAGAGATTTCCCGTGTCATTCTTGTCGGAAAAGAGGAATATCCGGAGCAGATGACCTCTTTTTCCCCTTCTCTGAACTATCACGAGTTGATTTTTCATTTTTCGGGACAAACTACGCATTATTTCAATGATAAGAAATTTGAAATCAAACCAAATATGGTTCGCTTTTTACCAAAAGGTGAGAACAAAAAATACGATGTCATACGAAAAGAGCGTGGAGAATGCATTGATATTTACTTTTTGTCAGACAAACCTTTATCTGAAGAGGCATTTATTCTGGATGTGGGGAGAAACGAACGCATCGCGCGCCTGTTCCGTCGCATATTTGCCACTTGGATGGCACGGGAAGAGGGGTATTATCCCGACTGTATTGCCATTCTGTATCAGATTATCGCAGAGATGATGCGCCTTCAAAAAACGCCAACTTCACATCTCAAAAAGATCCAACCATCCATCAACAAAATTCATCAGAGTTTTCTTGATGAAAACCTTTCCATCGATGAACTCGCTTCCCTCTCGGGTATGAAAAGTTCCTATTTCAATCGTCTGTTTGTGGAGCATTACGGCATCTCACCGAAAAAATACATTATAACGCTAAAAATCAATTATGCGTGCGAACTGTTGCGCCTCGGACAATATAGCATTACACAGGTGGCAGATCTCTGTGGATTTGCAAACATCTACTTTTTCTCAAGGCAATTCAAAGAGTATATGGGCATTACGCCCACCCGTTTTGCCAAAGACTGCAAATCGTCCAAATAATAAACATAATCAAGAAATACGAAAGTCGGGATTGGTGCAAAACCAATCCCGACTTTTTTTAGTCGAATGTTTTCATTGAAAAAGATATATTCACTTAAATCTCTTTGCCGTCGTCCTCAAGAGGAAGCCAAGGGAGTTCGATGGTAATGGAGGTTGAGATGATGTCCTCGCTGGAGAGTGAGACAATCTCAACGCGCGGACTTTCATAAGTCGTTTTCATTATTTTTCTCCTTTTTCAAATCAGGCGTTATACGCCTCTGCCACTACGCCGTAAGCATAGAGTGCTTTGGTAAGGTTGAGAAGGGCGTTGTTTTCGCTATTCTGAAGTTTTGCGAGATAGGTGTTCGCACTGAGGGTATAGGAGTTACCAATCTGTTCGCCGTTGTGCATCAGAGCAAAGGTAATTTCCTCGTCAAGCTCAAAGGCAAACATACCATCATAATATACGACATAACAGTTGCCACTCTTCATATCCTCTGTGATAGCAATCTCGGTAGCGATACCACCCTTGGTGATCTTTAAGGTAAGGCCTGCAATATCCTTTGCCTGAATCTTCACACCGAAGTCGAATGCACCGTCAAGACGCAGTGCGCAGGAAAGTATGCTGTATTCTGCATTTGCACTGCCACCCTTTACGATAGTGCCATTCGTTGTAATGTCGGCAAGCTCGCTGATTTCCGAAACAAGATTGTCGGTGTTATATCCCATATATACCTGTGCGGTTGCACCGTATACGAGAAGGGCATCAAGAAGGGCGCAGAGACTTTCATTTTCGGCATTCTGCGCGCGTACCATATCCGCATAGGTTTTCACACTGAGGGTGTTGTCGGTAACCGTGACAATTTCGCTATTATAGGTTGCCGTCACGGTTGCACTGACAACATCCGCCATTCTGTGCGGACCGATCTCGCAGAGTTTGAAGAGATACAGACCGTTTTCATCGATCGTGTATTCCTCCATAACAAAGGTAAAGTCGTTCACTACGAAAGTTGCCACCGGGTTCTCATAACCCTTAGGAAGGAATACGCGATAAACGAGGTTGAGGTCATTTGTGATGTTCAGGTACGCGCTAGTGATGGCGAAGGGAGAAAGAACATAGGTGTTCTCTGCCGTCTTACGAAGTCCAAGAGGTGTGTCATCTGCCGTCTGTGCGACAAACTTTGATGTAGTTTCGGCATCGGCACCCGTATGAATTACGGGGTATGCGCCATTATATTTACCGTAGGTCACAAGAGGTTCTGTCGATCCCGACAAATCATTCACAAGATTCATTGTCGCTTCAGGGAAGTTGAAATTGCCACCAAGAATCTTCAGACCGACGACTACCTGATTTGTAGGCGCAGGGATTTCAAAAACATATGCCGTCTTGGAGGTCACATTATATGTGCAACCGCGCATTTCGACATGTACACCATAAGAATGTGCACCGGCGACAAAGGTAATCAGGGGTGCGCTGATAGAATCAAATACAATATTCTCAAAGAACAAACAATAATCCGGTGTGTAGGCACTCTTATAGCTGTAGACAAACAGTCTATTTCCGTTGGTCGAGATGGTGCCGTTCTTTACAGTGAAGTTGCAGGTACCAGAGGTTCGTGTCTGGAAGGTAAGCATCTGTCTTGCAAGAGAGAATGTATGTCCGCCAAGGTCGAAAATCAGATTTCCCCTGACTCGTCCTACCACCCAGTTTCGCGAGCCATTGCTGTTGTTATAGTCACGACGAAGATAGATGACATAGTGTTGTTTTGTACAGTCATTTCTGCTGAAATAACCGAGTGCGCTTTCTTGGCCTTCGGTTTCAAAAATATCGGTGGCAAATAAAAACTCACCCTGATAGAAAACAGCCAGAGGATACTTGTTCGCATCCAGATATTCTTCGCCGATATAACCGTACGGCGTTTTTTCCGAGAGGACATAAACGCTCTCTGTTTCGCTTCCTTCCGTCGCGCTCTTAGCAAAAACAATCTTGCTATCCACGGTGGGAACTACGGCGTCGGATGTGTTTTTCGCAGTGATAAGGCGCGGGCACTTACCGTCATTTCCCTCACCAAACACTACCTCTGTGTTACCAATATAATCCATCGTCTGGAAGAGAGTGGGGGGTGTCGTACCATTCATACGAATCTCGCCACCGTTGATAATGATATTCGGGAAGGTGTTTTCGCTGTTTCCAAGATTAAAGAGAGGGGATGCGGGATTTTCGAAAATGCAGTCGGTGAAGGAAACTTTGGATTTCACAATTCCCTGAGCGCTGAGCGCGTCCGTAACGATATGGTTCTTTATATGATTGAATGTGATATTTTCAAAGTTCACATTCATTTCTTTCGTCCACGAGAGGTTGCTTCCAAGCACCAGGACATTAGCTCCGTTCGTACTGATGGTTCCGTTTTTCACGGTAACTTGCAAGCTTCCGCTCATTTTCGCCTGTGCAAACAAGAAGTTCGCATTCAGGGATAATGTTTTGCCGTTGAGGTCGATTACCTTAACACCACTGCCTTTGCCGAGATTATGCTCCGCTTTGTCACCAAACCGTTCAAGGTCACGGCGCAGATAAATGATGATATTGCTCTTGGTTATCATATGAGCAGTAAATGCCTCTTTGAGCGTAGCATATCCGCCGAGATAGTTACCACCTTTATCAAACACGGCAACCGGATTTTCATCCCCTTCGGGAATCACACCGTAAGGAGTCACACGGTCACCGTCGGGAGTGAAGTTTACATCCTTCTTTTCGATGGTGAAGGTATCAAACTCGGTCATATCGTCCATGAAATAAGTCTTCATGGTGAGGGATGTATCGGTGATTTCAAAATATATAGCGCTCTTACGCTTTTCGTAATTTTCTTTGGCAACAAAGTACGCATTTTCCACAGATTGCGCATAGAATTTGCTTCCCGTAGAACTATTTGCAGTAACATAAAGAATACCTTCGGGATTGACAATTTTATTATCGACGACGGCTTCGGGGCTCACCTGATCGTTGACCATCATTTGTGTACGGACATACACATGGTCGTGTGCCGAAAGCACGACGTCTACACCCATTTTTGTCGCAAGAGCGGAAAGTGCGGGACGAATTTTAGCAATTTCGGTTGCGTAATTCTTGTAATCCGGATTTCCGTGCATACCGGTAGAGAAGGGAGCGCGATGTGCGACAAGTATCGTCCATTTCACATCGGGATTCGCCGCCATAACCTCCGTGATGAATGCCTCGTGTTCACCATTGAAGAGCGCATCATTATCCTCCATATTCAAGTGCATAAAGAGGGTGTTCTTATAGGTGTACCAATAGTTTGAGGAAGTGGTTCCAACACCATACTTATCACTCAAATTCGGAAGATTGAAATGCTCGGCAAAGGATGTGCTACTACTGTCGTGACCTGGTCCTACGGTAGGAGCGAAGGTAAAGTCGGCAAGTTCTTTCTGAATGAGATAAGAATAAAGAAGTTCGTCGTTCGGGGAATTCACCTGGTCGCCACCCGAAACAAGAAGCTCAGGCGAAAAATATGCTTCTATTTTCTGTAAGGTATCCTGCCAGGAATCGGCATGCTCCTTTTTGCTGATCTGAGGGTCGCCAACATACACGAAGTGATAATTGCTTTCATTGGTTCCGGTTTTGAAATAGCGGATTTCGCCACATTCTTCACCGCATACGATCATATAAGCATACTCGGTATTGGGTTCAAGAGAGGTGACCGTCGCCGCCTTGGCATATTTTCCACCGACATTTGTCGCCTGAGTAACGCTTACTGCATAGGTCTGATATTCTGCAGGAAAAACATCATTTTCGATAGCCGATGCCTTGACGAGTCTGAACTCGCCCGCCAGGTCAAAGGTGGAAAACCAAGCAAATCTGCGCTCGCTCTCGTCTGAGCCAACATTCATAACGACGCTTTCATCAATATTGTTCTCTTTTGGTGCACGAACAAGAGACATGTCGGAAATCGCCATCAGAACATCCGAACTTGTGGATGCTTCCTGGTGTACCTCGACGGCAACAACATTCTCACCAGCTTTCAGGCAAGAAAGTTCGCTCATAGGTACAGATACACTGACCGAACGTCCTTTCGTAGTAACATAAGCAAGGTTTGTATCTGTGGGAATGGTGTTACGCTGATCCAGAACTACGGTGCCGTTGATATAAATGGCTGCGCTATCATCAAAAGTGCCCGCAATTTCGAGAGCGATGTAATTCGCTGGATCATCCAGTGTTACAGTAGTACGGAAAAAATAGGAGGGCATCGCCGAGGTGCCATCTGCTCTGTAATAGTCGAGCAAAACATTCGGTGTAACACCTTCGATCGTGGCAATACTTCCTCTTTTTGTGCCAAAATAGCCGGTGCCGGTTTTCCATGCCGAATCGTCAAACCCGGGCAATGTCCAAGCGGTCAGGCTATCCAGTCCTTCTGCAGGATCGGTGTCATTATCAAGATATGTCCATGTCGTGCTGTCATTAACAAGAATTTTTTCTGTTTCTTCTGTCTCGGCAGATACCGAAATACCCATAGCACACACAATGGTAACGACAAGGGTAAGAAGCAGAAGCAACTTATTCAAAGCAGTTTTTCTCATGTTTTTCTCCTTTATAAAATAAAATGTTTGTTTATTTTAATATGTCATAAATATATAAGTCAAAATAATTTTAAAATTATCTTCTATTCAGATGTGATGCAAAAATCATACTCCCAAAAGCAGAACAGGAATATAAGCGACAGTAGGTCTGCCTTCGGCAACGATTTCAAGCACGAGGCGGTTTTTCGCTTCGATTTGTTCGGGGGCGGTAATACGGAAATCCAGTTCGGTGATGGCATCCGAATGGGTGGTGAAATTGAGCAGTCTTGCAAAACGCGGGCCTGAGATGGTAAAGCCGTCTGCGCCAAGCCAACGGAATGTGAGATTGTAGGGAATGTCACCAAAATCGTAACAATTGTTCTTCAGGCGTAGATGTACATTTTGTGTTCCGAGGGGGGCGATTTCGGGATTTCCATCGAAGGATACGGTGACGGTGAGAAACGCCGAGTCGATGGTAAACGAATTGGGGCGTCTGGACATCAGTTCTTTGGTATGGCTGTCATCCCACGGGAAGAAATAACCTGAAAGTTTATCCCTCTCGGGTGCAAACATATCCTCGATTTCCGTCTCACTGATTTCGTCGGCGCCATCGGTAAAGGCAATATTTTTTCGGAATACAATCGGCAAGGAGGGTGCGATTTTCACTACCCTGTCAGTGAGTTCGGTGCAGGTTTCGGGGAAATACGGCGGGAAGGTAGAGCCCTTTTTGATGGATAAAGTAACAATACCGTCACCTATGTGTTGCATCCAATCCTTCGGGATTCCTTCCATTCCATACATAATACCAAGAATAGAACCTACGGTCGCGGCGGTACAGTCGGTATCGTCGCCACAGTTGATGGCATAAATCATCGACTTTTTAAAATCGCCCTCGCCCCAAAGCAAACCGATAACGGCATAGCTGACATTTGAGGGGGCTTCAAACCAGCCGTTTCCGATGTCGGCATTCATCAGACGAATGACCTCGCGAGCCTCGCGATAATCCATACCGCTATCGTAGCATTCCAACACTTTAGAGATGCTTTGCGCCATTCTCGATGTTTCGGGAATCTGTGAGAGCGCAAGAGAGATGAGTTTTCTGAGGTCAGAGATGACGAATGCCGCCGATTCGATGGCGCTGATGAACATTGCCGCGTAGGTTCCTTCTTTGTTGCCGTGGTCGACACAGGCATCCATATAAGCGTACTTCATCGCGATATCGGGGCAGGCAGGAGAGAGACACGCCCAGATTTCTGTTCGGATCCACGCGCCGTTGGAATTGTTCCAATCGTTGTAGCAATCTCCCGAAAGAGGGGGGAGAATGCCTGCTTGCATATTTATTTTTCCAATACCGTATTCGTTCCAGTTCGGGCCGATATAACTCATCCAGAATTCGCCAAGCATTTTTTCATCAATCGCCTTGATGCCAAGTCTTTCGACCGCCATGAGCCAAACGAGTTGAAGGTCGAGGTCATCGTTAGGGAGAATCACACCTTCCTCCGTCACGAAGCCCTTGATGTCGAGCATCTCGCGTTTTCCTTCGTAGGGGGTGCCCATAGTTCCGCCAATGTTTTTTCCAATCCAGCAGGCATAAACCTTATCGCGATATGTGTTAAAATTAAGTTTCATAGCTCCTCCATAAATGTTGACTATTGACAAACGAAATATCGCATGTTATAATTAGTGTACCACAGATTTACCCTTGTGTAAATTGCAAATAGGAGCAAAAATAATGCAAAAACAGTTGTTTTTTTCAGAGCAACTACCAAATGAGTTTCAATCGGACGATGCCCCTGCCTTTATTGGAACTCAGGTGGATTTGCCACACGAAAATGATTTTTCCGTACTCCATTATCATAGGCGTTATGAGGTGGGCATCTGCGACAGCGGAGAGGGCGTATTCCTTGCGAATGACAAAATCTATTACCTTTCGGGTGGGGATATGATTTTCATAGCCCCTGGTATTCATCATTACAGTCATACGCTAACGGTAGATACCTCCTGCCTTTGCCGTTTTATTTATATTGAGGAATCGAACATTTATCGGCTACTGTGTTTTTTGCTGAAGGATGATAAAAACGCCGTGGCAGATATCCTGAAAACCGCAGGACAATACATACCTGCTATCATCCACGCAAACAAACACCCTTCATTATGCAGAATTCTGCTCTCTATTGTCGATATATGCAAAGCGGATCAACCATATCTGACCGAGCTTGAAAATCTGAAATTGGCGCAATTTCTGATAGAGGCGCACAACGAGTTCTTCGTCGCACAGGCAGATGATGAAAAACAGGCGGCGTCCCCGAGTGATGATAAAATGGTTGAGGATGTCGCCGAATATCTGTCTGTTCACTACAATAAAAACGATACGATAGCATCTCTTGCGCAAAGGTACCATTTGAGCGAGAGTCGTTTCAGTAAACGATTTATCAAGGTGTTCGGTATCTCCCCCATCGCGTACAGAATCAAACTGCGCACGAAAGTCGCTGCCGAACTGCTTGAGCATACGGATTTATCTATCCAGTTTATCGCATCCAGGGTTGGTTATACGGACACATCGGAGTTTTACAAAGCATTCAATAAGCATTACGGAATGTCTCCGAGCGCGTATCGGAAGGCGAGAGTGCAAAATACAGAACAAAATTAAAAGAAGGCGATATCACGCCTTCCAGGAAAAAGGAGAACGATTATGAATGAAGTTGTAGAAACAGTCATTCGGGAAAGCCGTCGTGGATTTGGGCACGACCAGGCAAAAATCGCCTGCAAGGTTCAGTACAGACCTTCTGATTCGAAATATGATGAGAAAATCCGAAAATTTCAAGGTTGCCCTACCGTCGCGGTGTCCCGTGGCGGAAGAGTCTTTTTAGGTTGGTATTCCGGTGGAGATATAGAACCACATATCGAAAATTATAATTATCTCGTTTACAGCGATGACGGCGGAAAAACCTTCGGCGCGCCTCTTCTGGTCATTCAAAGCGAAAGGGAGAGGAATGTACACGCGCTTGATATTCAACTATGGATTGCACCGAATGGTGCGCTCTGGGTATTCTGGGTACAAAACAATGCACTTCCGCTTACCGAGGAAAATAAATATATGCTTTCCGCATTTCAGACAAGCCCTCTTCCCGTAGTAGACAGAGATGGATATTTGTTCCCTGATATGAGGCATACCGAATGGTGTGTCGTGTGCAACGAGCCGGATGCCGAAGAACCTGTTTTCTCCGAACCGCGGATGCTTGATATCGGCTTCTTGCGTTGCAAGCCCTTGGTAACCGATAGCGGAAGGTGGATATTTTTCAATTATGAACAGTTGACGGACACCTATGGATATAGCATCTCGGACGACGAGGGGTTGACCTTTACGCGTCATTATGGATGCAAGAAAATTGCCACATCCTTTGATGAGACTATGGCATATCAGAAGAAAAACGGGGTGATTTGTATGTATGCCCGTAATATGTATGGGCAGATTGCAGAGGCACGCTCCGCCGATGACGGCGCTACTTGGTCTCCCGCGACTCTCAACGGCATTTCCTCACCAAATACCAGGTTTTTCATTTCCCGTACTCCCAGCGGAAGAGTAATTCTTGTCAACAATGATATGGCGGACAAAAGGCAAAGAATGAGCGTATGGCTTTCGGATGATGACGGCGAAACCTTTGCTTACAAAAAGGTGGTCGACAATCCTGATTATCAGACATCCTATCCCGATGTCGATTTCTTTGACGGAAAGATATATCTTACCTTTGACAGAGAACGCACCGGGGCAAAAGAAATTCGTCTCTTGGTATTCACCGAGGACGATATTATCTCGCCTGATACAACACTCCATTCGGTAATCATCAGCAAACCATAAAAGTATTTGAATAAAAAGGGACGCCTTAAATGCGAACTGATAGCATTTAAGGCGTCTTTTGAATGCTTCTTATTTCAGGAAATCTGCTCTGTGGGGTGTGAAGGTATCCAGCAGTACGCCTGCTTCCAGGCATACGCAACCGTGAGGGATATGGGGAAGCTTGTAGAGCGTATCTCCTGCTCTTACCACCTTTTTCACGCCATCAATCGTAAACTCAAATGCACCTGATAGTACATAAGTCAATTGTGTATGGGGGTGCGAATGCATCGCGCCGACAGCGCCCTTTTCAAAATGCACCTCGACCTGCATCAGATCCTCGCCGTAGGCGAGCACCTTTCTTTTCACGCCGCCGCCAAGCTCCTCAAAGGCAAGCGAATCGGCGAAAACGAATTTTTCATTCTTTCTGTCCATTTTCATATGTACTCCTTTTGTATTATAATTATTTTTTGCATCGCATCACAAGATTTATGTCAATTTATCTCAAAGCGTGATGGTCTCTCCCGGGTTGATGTGACAGGGTGTGCCGTCGACATCAAACCAGATTTCGTAGAGGGTGGGGTTGTAGATCATTGTGCCATCGGCGCTGTATTGCAGGTGGCGATACGCTTCCATATAGTTATAAATTTCAATATTGGTCGCGTACCAGATATCGTCTTTTCCGCCAATCTTCTCGCAAATTGCCTCAAGGTGTTCCCAGTTCTGCTTTCGGTCAAACTCGTAGGAATGTCCCCAGAGATAGAAGAGCCTTGCATTACGGCTCGCACAATATTGCCGTTCAATGTTAAGAGTCAGGAATGTATCAATATATTCCATAATGTGCGGGTTATCATGATGCGCCGTGGGTACCCACTGGTACCAATCCTCCGGAAGGGCGAAGGTATCGTTGTCTGCCCCCGCAGTTCTTGCATACGCAATATCAAGCCCTGTGAGATACTCTCTGATGGTATGGTAAAGGTCGGGGGTTCGCATACGATTGACCGCGCTATCGGGGAATGCCATACCGCGCACAATAACGCCAAGGGTGCGTTCCAGCGCAAGACGACATTCGAGGGTATCACGGATGCCTTCCACGGTTCGTATTCTGTTTAAGGCTCTGTGGTTGTTGCCATGGTTCGCAACC
>JAFVYW010000061.1 GCA_017508465.1 Clostridia bacterium | reverse complement strand
TTTCTCTTTTTTTATTTAGGTTTTTCGTTCTATCTCCGTTTGCTCGCTTGCCGTATGTATATACGCCTATCGTTCGCAAACGAAGATTTCTGCTCTAAATTAAGCGAGCCCCAAAGGCGCTTCGCACTAAGAATTCAGCATATTTTAGTGAAAATTCTTATTCAATGCCAAAGTATGCTGAATTCTTAATGACTCAGCCCCTTGTTTTTCTGGCTGATGTTATACAACAACGCCTTTTTGTAAAATAATGTTTGCATATAATGCACTTTCGCTGGTCGCGATGACAAGATATGCATGCTTTGCTTTCTCATAGAATGCGAAGCGTTCGATGTTTTCTATCACCTCATCCCCTCTCGCATCTACCTTGCGGATGCAAGTCTTGTACTCCTCCCAGATAGGTGTCTCGACACTATCCCCTGCCACCACTTCCATCAGGGACACGGGCTTTTGTACATAGGTATCCAAGGGGAACAGCTCCAGGATTGCTTCAAGGAGGGGGGTGACGCCAATCGCATCATAGCGAATGACGATGGCATTTTTGCCAATCGATTCGGACGGGAAATTGCCGTCAGCAATCACGAGCGTATCACCATGCCCCATCTCCGACAGGGCTTTGAGAAGCTCGGGGGATATTATTTTGGGAATACCTTTTAACATGAAAAATCTCCTTTGTTTTTTCTTATTGTATCATAGGTATGCGCGCCTGTCAAGAGACTTGTTCTTTTTCTCGTTGACAAAGGGGGTATGCTGTGGTATAATATCCTTGTTATTTCACAGAGAGGACAAGCATATGAAAAAACTTTTATCTTTTCTTTTGATATTCACCCTTCTTCTCTCCCTTTTCTCCTGCAAGGAGAACGAGCCCGAAGGCGCAGTGCGCGAAATTGCCTGCACCGATATCGCCGCGGCGTATCAGAACGCCGGCTACACCGTCTATCATGGTGAGCATAACAAGGAAGGCGCTGACACCGTTTGTGATGTCATCTGCGAGGGTGAGAATGACACCGTCTACTTCACCACCTACTTCACCGAGGAGGACGCAAAGGCCGCCCACGAGAAGGGACAATATAATATCGTCATCTGGTTCTACGCCACCCTGATGGGTGAGAGCCGTTGGCTCAAATGTGATAAATACGGCAAAATCACCTACACTTATTTTGAAAAGGACTCGCTCGCGCCCTTTGAAAGGCTCAAAGCCCTGGAGGATATGTAATGAAAAAAATCTGCCTGCTTCTCTTTCTCTCTCTTCTCTTATTTACCCTTTGCGCGTGTGTGACGCCGCCCGACACGGAGGATATACCACCTGTGGAATACCCTGCGGACGCCATTCCCTTAAGTGCAGAAAACTTTTCGGAGTACTTTGAAATCAAGGTAAAAACCGATCTCAAAGAGGACTATATCACCGACGAGGTTGGTGTACATAAGCTGACGCATGCCACCACCTATGTGGCAATTGTGCCCAAAGGGGATTATCTGACGGTCGAGGGCACACTGACGCTTTCCATTCACTCGGCAATCGGTCGTAGTGCAGCACAGACCTACCCCGACTTCCGTATTGTTACCTTTGATCAGCAGTTGAATCTTGACGAGGATATCGTCAACGAGTCCTACAAGCTCACCGCCCAGAAGAACACAGACTATGCCGTTCTGCAAGGCTCTGATACCGCGACTGTAAAAGAAGTACAGGGCTATGTGCTGGAAGGCAAAAGAGATAATCCGACTGACCTTGAAAAGCTCACCGATGCCGACCGTGAGAATTCCGCCAACATCAAGGAAGAGCTTCTCTCGCGCATCAATGCATATAGCGAAGGCTTTGCCGATGTCAGAAACTACAGTTACCGAAGCCGCAGTCTGTTTGTTCTGAAATCGCTTTATGGCGCAGGTCGTGATGTTTCCAACAGCGCGAACTACGGAAAGAACCCCTATCTGATTGACCTCGAAAACCATCGCTATGTCCGTAGCATGTTCCGCTATTATCTGAAGGATGATGCGCTCTGGCAGCAGAGCAAAAACAGTGATGGCATTGTCAAGGAAAACCTCAGCGGTTTTTCCGAAAGCGAGATTGTACGAGAAGCCACGCCCGATTTTTCCGATCTGATTGACGCTGGCGCTATCTTCGTCCGCGGCGAGAAGGAAGGCGTCTTCTACGCATACAACACCCTTACCTCCGTCCGAAACGAAACGATAAAGGAAAAATTGAAGTCCGCCCTCTCCAACTACGGATGCACATCGGGACATAGTGATTTTATCGTCAAATACACCTACCTGTTCTCCGAGGATGACTTCACCTTCGACGCTACTGTCACCCATCAGAATCCCCGCTACAATGTCGAATATGTCGATATCCGCGTCGGACTCGGCTTTGACCTGTACGATGTCGGCAGAACCGAGGTTCAGATTTTCACTCCCGACAAGGACACCTTCGCCCTCGAAGAGGAATACGAGGATTGCAAAAAGTATATGACAGGTCTTGTCGAGGTCACCCCCTCCACCGAGCGCATCTATTTCACCCTGTTCCAGAACAGCTCCACCACACCGACGGCAAGCACGCAGAACTATCTCCCGCTTCGCATCACAGAGGGGGGACTATACGAATTCCGTGATGAACAGGGAAACCGGCTTGAGCTATATTCCCTCGAGGACCAGAGCGCAACCGCCTACTATCTCACCCCAGGCCTGTATTATATCCGCTTCTCCTTCGTCCCCTATGGTGCAACGCGTCGCGTCATGACGGTTGCCACAACAAAACTGAACGATTATGCCGATATGGAAAACCCCATTCCCCAAAATGGCAACACCCTCTCGGTAAATCTGGAAAGCGTCAAGGACAAGCAAGCGTTTTCCTTCACGCCCGAGGAAAGTGGCATCTATCGTTTTTCGGACACCGATGCGAACATCACATTCACTTTATACCAAAAAGAGCAAACAAAAGATTACATTTCCGCGTGTAACAAGCCCTATCTTACCCTGTATATGGAAGAGGGCGTCCAGTACATCATCACAGCGCATATCTATGCCAGAAATGTCGGCGAGGATGAAACGCTCACCCAGAATTTCACCCTGACATACCTTGGCGCGCCGATGAGCGAGCCTCCCCTTATGACAGAGGACTTTCAGGATGTTTTTCTTGGCAACGGCATGTTCTCTCTTGCCGTCAGCATTGAGAGAGCAGGCTACTATACCGTAGACTTCCTTTATGGAGAAGGCTATGAGGACCCCTATGGTTACTTTGCCGATGAAGAAGGGTACAGTGACCAGAGGGTGAAGATGATCAAGCTCTCCGATGGCAGAGAGGCGTACTACCTTCCTGTCGGTGAATATCGCTATTGCTTCTCCGCAGTAGCAAACAGTTACATTAAGGGCAGAATCCGCCTGATTACCGAGGTGCTTGCCCAAAACAGCGAAGAGGCAGTTCCCCTCTCTTACGACGCCTACACCACGCTGAATGTGAATCTCCCCACAATTTCCTCGAAGGTGACCTTCTACTTCGATATTCCCGAGGGAGCAAATCTTCTATGCCCCTCTTCCCGTTTTATGGTGCTTTATCGTGCAGACGGCACGCGCGTGCCACACCAGCAGAACAACTTCACCGATATCTTCTTTGACCAAACGGGCTGCTATCGCTGGACAAATCTGCCTGGTGGCACCTATCACATGACCTTTGAAAATACGAATGTCAGCGGCGAAACAATGTCGGCAAATTATCTTCTTCGCCTCCAGGCGTCAGATGAACACGAAATGCAACACTACTATATGCAAGCGCACCCCGAATGCAAGCGCGAGAACATCCACATTCTCTCCTATCTTGGAATGTACTACGGCTACCGTGTCGCCCTGATCGAAGTGGATGGCGTAGAGTATGGTACGGCAGAATGGACGGAAAGCGTCGCAGGCTATGACTTCGTTTATCCCGATGGCAACCGCCTTTGTGTCATTAAGGATGGCAGGGAGATGACGCTGTCCGAGATGTACGAAAACTGGCCTGATGAATTGGCATCCTCCGGCGAAGACGCCATCCGTTATTTCTATGAGGCATACAAAAAGGCATTTCCCGAGCGCTACGAGGAGCAATAAAAAACAGACATCCCTTCACAAAATGAGGGGATGTTTTTTCTTCCTGTACTCAAACTTCGTGTTTACCCTTGACATTTCAAACAGGGGATGGTATAATAAAATGTACGACAAAAACAGCAAGGAAAAACAGAATGTACTATATTACGCTTGACCTGGAATGGAATCAGGCATATGCCCAGAAGGCGCTCGCTGTACAAAAGCAACTCTCTCTGCGTCTGCGCGGAGAGGTCATTCAGATTGGCGCAGTGAAGCTTTCCGAAGACCTGAAAATCTGTGGCTCATATTCCATTATTGTAAAACCAAAGCATTTCAAAAAAATACACCGCCATGTCAGCGAGCTGACAGGCATCAGCCAGGAGCAGATGGACGAGGGTGTCACCCTGCCGGAAGCGGCAGAAAGCTTCCGCCGGTTCTGCGGCAAAGATTTTGTCTTTCTCACCTGGGGCCCCGACGATATCCCGATGCTCAAAGACAATTTCCGCATTCACGGACTGGAGACCGCATGGCTCGATGCGACCTATGACCTCCAACCTATTTTCAACCGTCAGACCGATGGTCAGATGGCAAAGCAACGCTCGCTTGAATATGCGATGGAATACTATGAAATTCCGATGAATCTCCCCGCGCACGATGCCCTGAACGATGCGTATTTTACCGCGCTCGTCGCGTCGCACCTGAACATCAAAGAAGGTATTCGCACCTATCACGATGGCGAAACGCAATATCTTGTGGAGTTTGTTATCGGTGACGCCGATTCGGGCGAGGACGGATATGTCACTACGGGTGAGCTTCTCGAGGACCCGCTCATTCAGTCGCCCACCTGTCCCCTGTGCAAAAAGGCTCTCACCGAAAAAAACAAGATGCTCCATTCGCGCGGACAACGCTATACAAAGTTGTTTTCCTGCAAAAGTGACGGTGATCTTTTCCTCACCCTGAAGCTCCACCGCAACTTCAATGACACCTGGCGCGCCAAGGTTACCATCAAGCATGCCGAGCCCGAAGATATTAAGGAATATGAAGGAAAACTCGCCATAGAAGCCTCCTTCAAGAGAAATCCGAGAAGCCGTCGCTCCTCGAAAAAGCGTCATCGTACGCGCTCGGGCGGCGATAAGGCATAACTTACATAATGTACAAAAAATGTAGAAAATTTTTAACCAAAATTTTTCTACATTTTTTTCTTTTCCTCTTCCCTTTTTTCACAAAGTATGCTATACTGGTATTGGATAAATAATGAAGGGAGAAAAGAGAAAAATGAAAAACGAAACCAAGAAAAGCATCAAAGTCATTTTGCGTCTTTTACTCCTTGCCCTTATCTGTGTTGTTCTCGTGGTAGGTCTTGGGCATGTGCTGACTTATTTCGGCCTTGACCAGCTCTCCGAAGAGCAGATTCAGGATATGATTTCCGCCTACGGCGCCTGGGGACCTATTGTTTTTATCCTTTTTACCTTCCTGCAGGTTACCTTTATCCCCATTCCCTTTGTTGTATCCATTTTAGCAGGAAATCTGCTCTTTGGCTTCTGGGGTTCTTTCTTCTACTCGCTGATTGGCACGGTGCTTGGTTCCGTGTTTGCCTTCATCCTCGGCAGAAAAATCGGCAGACCGTTTGTCAACTGGGCATTCGGTGACGCCGAAGCCGTCGATAAATACTTGAAGCAGGCGCACGGAAAAGAATTTGTGGTATTCTTTTTCATGTTCCTTCTTCCCTTCTTTCCCGATGATGCCCTCTGCGCCCTGGCAGGACTGACGAACCTCAATAACAGACAGTTCGGCTTTATCCTTGCCATCTCGCGCCCCATCACCATACTTGGAAATCTGATTCTCTGGACAGGTGAGGTCATCCCTTACAACGGCTGGGGACTTGTTCTCATTATTGCTGCCGTCATTCTGACGGTAGTCTCCTTCCTGCTCAGCATGAAATACTCCGATAAAATCAATGAGATTTTCACGCGCATGACCGACGCGCTCGCACAAAAGATTTCCACCGTGGCAAAGACACTCAAAGAGTACATAAAAACGAAACGCCAAAAGAAGGTCAAAGAAAACAAAGAAGAACAAGAAAACGGAGAACAATTATGATTACCCTTACGCTGAATGCCTCATCCAAAGCTCTTGGTCGAAGAGTATCTTTCAATGTGCTTCTCCCCGAATGCAAAGATGGCTCGGGCGTGCCCGGAACACCTTATAAAACACTTTGGCTTCTGCACGGTCTTGCAGGCGACGAAAACTCCTGGTTGATGAACTCATCCATCGTGCGCTATGCCACAGAATACGGCATCGCCGTAGTTATGCCAAATGTCGATCGTAGCTGGTACGCCGACACCGCATATGGCGCAAAGTATTTCACTTTTCTCACAAAAGAACTTCCCGAAATCTGTCGCTCCGCTTTCAAGGGGATGTCCGAAAAGCGCGAGGACAATATCGTGGCAGGGCTTTCGATGGGAGGCTATGGTGCCTTAAAGGCGGCACTCCTGTGTCCCGAGATGTACGGCTATTGTGCATCCCTTTCCGGCTCTCTCGATATCACGAGAAAGAACAGACCATATAATCTTGACGAATGGAAATCGCTCTTCGGCTTTGATATGCAAAGTGCCGAAGAACTCGCAGGGGGAGAAAACGACCTCTTTGCCAAAGCGAAGCGGAATGCCGACGATGGCATCCCTTTCCCGAAACTCTATCTGTGGTGCGGCACAGAGGACAGCCTTATTGCCGTCAATCGCGACTTCCACGCGCTCCTTGATACGCTCGGTGTCGAACACCGCTATGAAGAATCGGAAGGCAACCACTCCTGGCGTTGGTGGGACCTGCACATTCAGGACGCCCTCGCATACCTTTTTGAATAATAAAGGGGCTGAGTCATTAAGAATTCAGCATACTTCGGCATTGAATAAGAATTTTCACTAAAATGCTGAATTCTTAGTGCGAAGCGTCTTTGGGGCTCGCTTGATGTAGAGCAGAAATCTTCGTTTGCGAACGATAGGCGTATATACATACGGCAAGTGAGCAAACGGAGATAGAACGAAAAACCTAAATAAAAAAAGAGAAAACC
>JAFVYW010000060.1 GCA_017508465.1 Clostridia bacterium | reverse complement strand
AGGTGGTAAGGTCACTTGTAGACTACGAGTTCGATAGGTCACGGATGTAAGCACAGTAATGTGTTCAGTTGAGTGATACTAATAGACCGAGGGCTTAAACTGCTTTCTTTTAGCAGCTAAGTGCTTAATACTTCGCTTCGTCTCTTTCTCTTCATTCGGTTTTCTGTGGACAATTTAGAAAAGCCCCCCTTGCCATAGACCTATGCACCACGGATGTGTCGATGCAATACAGAGGCAACAAACAATTGGTTTTTCATCCACAATATCGGGAGGTCTCCTTAACTCCCGCGATAGTGAAGCATCGAGTCGGCTTTCTCCTTTGTCGACAAGGTTTCACTCCTCCGCTGTTATGTGCGAATGGTCGCACATGACGGCTTTTTTTGTTTTGAATGTAATTATTGATTACTATGCAAATAATTATTTACATAATTGAACAAGAAAACGCCACAGACATAGAGTTTTACACTCATTTTGCCTGTGGCGTTTTTTATGTATCAGAAGTTAAATCAGATTTCTTTATACTTTTTGAATTGAACAATGGTAGCAACGATACCGACAACAACAGCGACAATGAGCAATGCACCAAAGACGATTTCGCCTACCTGACTTGTGGGGGCAGGAAGATTTGCAAGTCCAACATCTTCAAGTGCCATCTGGATGTCTGCAGCAGCTGCACCGAGCTGAGTGTAATAGGTAGTAATTCCTTTGGCGAACATATAATTGAATGTTTCGGGGAAGAGAATAACACCGAGAGAAAAGCCGGTGAGAACTGTACCGGAGAAAGAAGTAGAGAGAATGTATACGGCCTTGAAGATCTTCGTGAAGAGAAGACCGAAGACGATGCCAAGAACGAGAGAAACAGCAAGTACTGCAATTTCGTTTTCGACACCAAGCACTGCCATGAGCAACACGCCAAGCATATCACCGACAAGGAAACCGCCTACAAATTTGTAGATGAAGGGGGCAAGGATTGCTGCGAGAATGCCAACTACAACAGCAATTACCGCAGTCCAACTCAGACCGAACACATCGGGAAGCCAATTTTCCACGGGGATGAAGAGGGTAACCATTTCTGCAGCAATAATGCCTCCTGCGATAGCATAAGTTGCACGAAGAAATGTTTTGAAAATTTTGTAGCCAAAGAAGGCCATAATAATACCTACAATGCTATACACGAGCATTGAAGGTAACGAGAAAAGTTCTGAAAACAGATACATTTCACTTGCGATTGTTGCGTAATCGTAAACCATGATAAAAATCTCCTTTTGATAATGAGTTCTTGTGCGTCAATCTTCGGGGAGCAGGCCCAATAACAGGTCGGCGCTCACTTCAAAAATACGGCAGAAGGAACGCAGCTCCACATCTGTGATAAAGCGTTGACCGCTCTCGATGCGCTGAATGGCGTTTTTGTCGACATCCAGACCATCAAGCTGTAAACGCTCTGCCAGTGCGCGTTGCGACATTCTCGGCACACATTCGCGACGAAGACGCGCGATATGTTCGCCGATTAGGTTGTTTTTTCCGTTTTCGCCTTTGTTTTTGAACATAAGCCCTCCAAAATGCACATAAGACATCTCTGTTATCCATTATAAATGGAAATGCTTCTGTTTTTGACATTCACTAAATGTCAAAATGAATTTATTTTTATAAATTTAAAAAAAGCATTGAAAACGCATGCACTTTGTGGTATAATTCATGTATTGAAGATTTCATAAAAGTATGGAGTATATTATGCAAAGAGATTTAGTGAAAAGCATTTATCAGGCTCCCGAAGAATTCGGTGGCAAAACCGTGACGGTCGGCGGTTGGGTAAGAAACCTTCGCGACTCGAAGGCGTTCGGCTTTATCGACCTCAACGATGGCTCGTATTTCAAGAGCATTCAGGTAGTATTTGAAAGAGAAAAAATAGATAATTACGATGTAATTGCATCTCAGAATGTTGGTGCTGCTCTCGTGGTAACGGGTGTACTTACCCTTACCCCCGGCGCGAAGCAACCCTTTGAGCTTAAGGCGTCAAAAATCGAGGTGGAGGGTACTTCCACACCCGATTATCCTCTCCAGCCGAAGCGCCATACTGTAGAATACCTGCGTGAGCAAGCATATCTGCGTCCTCGTACCAATCTTTTTTCCGCCGTGTTCCGCGTACGCTCTGAGGTGGCTTTTGCCATCCATGACTTCTTCCACAGCCGTGGCTTTGTCTATGTGCATACCCCGATCATCACGGGCTCTGACGCAGAAGGCGCGGGCGAGATGTTCCGCGTCACTACCCTTGACCTTGATAACCTCCCTCGCACTGAGGACGGCAAGGTGGATTATACACAGGACTTCTTTGGCAAGAGCACAAACCTGACGGTATCGGGACAGCTCGAGGGCGAAACCTATGCGATGGCTTTTGGTAACATTTATACCTTCGGTCCTACCTTCCGCGCGGAAAACTCGAACACTGCGCGTCATGCGGCAGAGTTCTGGATGATTGAGCCGGAAATCGCATTTGCCGACCTCAATGACGATATGGAACTCGCGTGGGATATGATTCAGCATATCATTCATCATGTCATGGATAAATGTAATGCAGAGCTTACCTTCTTCAATCAGTTTGTTGACAAAGGGCTCTTTGACCGCCTGAACAAGCTTCGCGATGCTGAATATGCGAAGGTCACCTATACCGAGGCGGTTGACCTGCTTATCAAGTCTGGTCACGACTTCAAATTCCCTGTTTACTGGGGCGTTGACCTTCAGACCGAGCATGAAAGATACCTTACCGAAGAGGTATATAAAAAGCCCATTTTCCTTATCGATTATCCTAAAGATATCAAGGCGTTCTATATGCGCCAGAACGATGACGGCAAGACCGTTGCCGCGATGGACCTGCTTGTTCCTGGCGTTGGCGAAATCATCGGTGGTTCGCAGCGTGAAGAGCGTATTGAACTCCTTACCGCTCGTATTGCAGAGCTTGGGCTTAAGGAAGAAGATTACTGGTGGTATCTCAACCTCCGCCGTTATGGTGGTACGAAACACGCTGGTTTTGGTCTTGGCTTTGAGAGAATTATTATGTATCTCACAGGCGTTTCCAATATCCGCGATGTCCTTCCTTATCCTCGTACTGTCGGCAACGCAGAATACTGATTATCATAAGGGTGCAGTCGCGAGGCTTGCACCCTTCACTTATTCAAATAGAAGAATGGAGAACCAAAATGGAAAATTACGATAAACTCCTTCCCGTCACCGAAGCACCTTTCCTGGAAGGTGCAGAACTCGACTGGTACAACCCTAAAAAATCCCCTTTTGTAATCTATGGTTTACATAATATCGATAGTACACCCTATTTTAAGCGCTTGCCTCTCGATGTTGCTGCGGCGACAAGCAATTGCGTCAACGGCCTGAACAAGAACACGAGCGGAGGCCGCATTCGCTTTGCGACGAACTCCACATGCTTCGCCGTCGACCTCAAATACGATGCTTTTACTCTGCGCTCCAATGTCCCGAACTTCACCGTCGGCGCTTTCGATGTGTATGAAGAGGTGTCGGGCAGGGAAGTGTATCTTGGCACCATTCGTTTTCCCATGAACTCGCCGAAGGGCTATACCGCGAAATTGGATGTCGCAGGACCTGCGCGTATGCGACAGATTACCATGTATTTCCCGCTATATAATGAGGTGCGTGATCTGAAGCTTGGTTTCAGCCGTGGTGCGTCTGTCACGGAATATCAGGGCACACCTTATCAGAATACCCTGCCCGTGGTCTATTACGGCTCTTCGATTACCCAGGGGGCTTCCGCCTCCCGAAGCGGTCTTTCCTATCAGGGCATCATTTGCCGTCGCTACGGACTTGACTTTGTCAATCTCGGTTTTGCTGGTGGAGCGAAGGGCGAGGACGCTATCGTCTCCTATATGGCAACCCTTTCTATGTGTGCCTTCGTCTCCGACTATGACCACAATGCACCAACACCCGAGCATCTGCAAGCAACCCATAAGAAGCTCTATGATGCCATCCGCAAGACACACCCGAATATTCCCTATATCATGATTAGCCGTCCCACCGTTTCCTACGCGGACGATGATGCCATTCGCCGCAGACACATCGTATACGAAACCTACCGTACCGCCTATGAGAGTGGTGACCGTAATGTCTACTTTATCGACGGCTT
>JAFVYW010000059.1 GCA_017508465.1 Clostridia bacterium | reverse complement strand
GCGTATATACATACGGCAAGTGAGCAAACGGAGATAGAACGAAAAACCTAAATAAAAAAAGAGAAAACCGTAGGTTTTGACCTTAGTTTCCTCTTAATCTGTAAACGACAGAGGCAATTTGATTGTACCTCTGTCGTTTTTGGTTCGGTTATGCATAAATGAAGCAGCCCCATTATTTTATGCAATTTCAAATTTGATTTTTACTTCATCCTTCATGGTAGAGAAGAAATAGAAGGAGAGAAGAATAAAAGCGACAGATACGCCACATACAAATGCGGAAAACCAGGGAAGTGCTGAGGTGACCACGACGGGCATTGTGACATCGGACGGATTGGTAAAAATGATTTTTGGCATGCCATAAAGCACAACATCCACGGCGCGTACAATATACAGCAAGATACCGCAGCCAAAGAAGAGCTTTGCGCGACGCCAGAGGAGTTTATGATAGTCACGGTCCACCGAACGATATCCTTCGCTTTCGGGCGAAATGCCCGTATTCTCCAGAATAAATGCGTGGAGATTTTTCGCACAAAGGACAAGGAAGGCAATCGTAAGTGCCGATGTTATGACCGACACAACTTCAAGAGGGAGATAAAGCGCCTTTGCTGTGTCGAAATAGTAGATATCCTCAAGGGTATGCTTGCCAAAGAAGAGATGTGAGAGAACAGCCTCGCCAAGTCCCATAACCGATGAAAGCAGACCGAGGATAAACAAGCCTTTGCTGTTTTTAAACTGATTTCTGCTGACAAAAATCGCATAGGTGAAAACCAAAGGGAAGAAGCACGCGGGAATCAATGTACCGCCACCGAGATTATCAAAGCGAATGACAAATGCCATAAATGACGCGAAAATCATAATGGAGAAAGTAGCGAGAATAGAACGCAGACGGAACTTTCTTTCAAAATGCATATCGAAATCGCCATTGAAGAGCTGACCGAATGCGACATCAAAGCCATTCTCGGAAAGCAGAGCCTTTGCGTATCGAATACCACGATGCAGCCAGATGATGCCAAGACACCAACCGAGAAGCTGGGAGAGCACAACTGTCAGAGGATACATCGCAAGATTTACTGCAGTATATCCGCCACCGATGGTGTCTTCTGTCAGGAGAAGAAACTCCGGCAAGGTCGAAATCGCACATTTGATGCACAAAAATAAAATCGTGAGAGAACGGAACGCCTCTGGGGTGGTGGTATGACGGCGAGAAATGCCGAAGGGCTCAATCAGCGAGGTGGCTTCCGTGCGCTCTCCAAGGTAAAATAAAGCATCAAACAGGTATTTTACCGCCATAATGCCGAGAATCGCATCACCGACCGCAAAGCCGAAAGAGAGAAGCGCCGTGGTATCTCCGCGACCGACACCCGAACCGACCACAACTAAAATGGAAGGGATTTTCAAAAGGTTCAGCCACGCAAGCTTTAAAAATGTCGACCTCGCCTCTTCAAAATAAGGCGAAATATCCGCAGGATAAGTCAGTAGCTTTGCGATGATAAAATAACCGATGCAGTCAGGAAGAATGTCAATGACATTAATGTTGGGGTTGAAAAGGAAGACGAGCGCGAGAAAAATCAGTTTCCATGGTGTTTTCGGAAGCGCATTTCCCACCTGTTCACTTTTGATAGATAAAGCCATAATTATTTCTTTTTCCTTTTTTGTTTTTCTGCGCGGCGTCTCTGGCGTTCTGCGCGCATGCGCGCGATCTCTTCTTGTGTCTCGGCATCGCGTTGCGCTTGTTTTTCTCTGAATCGATTGATGAACGCAAATCGCGAAGGCTTTAGCTCCATGTCGACATCTTCAGGCATGCATATACGCATATATGCACCATGAATGCGTAAAAGGACGACAATCACACTGACAACCGTAAGAATCAGCACAAGAAGCGCCACATATTGTGTCAGCGCAGGGGGCATAGCTGAAAACAACGGCTTCACCTCAAGCAATGCCGAGAGAAGATAGGTCAGTGCTGGAAGCGAGAGAGACAGGGTACATTTGTTCGCAAGCTTTTCGAGTCCAACCTCGAGCGCAAGCGAGCGGATACCAAGAAGCAAAAACACATTGAATACGGTAAGCGTTATGTAGCGCACAGGCATGCATATCGAAAGCATCGTGGCTGTGTTCTTGAGAGAAAACATAGAAAGAACTTCGAGAACAAACTCAAAGAGCGCGACTATGGTAAAAACGCCGTTGGTAATAAACGCCAATTTCAGCGGTTTGTTAAAACGGGAAAGAGAAGAGAGCGCGAGAAGCATGAGCGTGGCCGACAGAATATCCGTCAGGGTAAAATAGGTTATATTGATGAGAAAAAAGTATCCGATCAGCAGTATACCAAATCCCATATGCGCCCTCCAATCTTAAACTTAATTTGCATCTTGCGAACCATTCTGTCCGCAACATTTTTTATATTTTTTTCCGCTTCCACAAGGGCAAGGATCGTTTCTTCCTATCTTTTTGACAACTTTAGGTTGCTTTTTTATAGGTTGACCACCTGCAAATCCTTCGGAAATCGGTTTTGCCACCTGAACGCGCTCAATCGGGCGAGCCTTTGGCATTACACTTAAAATCATACGGACGGTCTCTTCCTTGATATCGTCCGTCATCTGCTCGAAGATGTCTGCGCCTTCGATACGATAAATCGCGACAGGATCGCGTTGCGCATAGGCGTTCAGACCAACTCTTTCCTTGAGTTCGTCCATCGCATCGAGATGCTCCATCCACTTTTTGTCTACATTCTGCAGAAGAATAACCTTTTCCACCTCGCGCATCGCATCTGGGCGCATGCCCTCGACAGAGGCGAAAATAGCATCCTTGCTATGATAAATTTCAAGCGCACGCGCGACAAGCTCTTCACGGAGCGCGTCTTTATCCAGAGAAGAAAGCTCCTCTTCTGTATAGCGGAATGCGCGCGCGTCTGTCAGAAGTCCGAGATAATGCTGTCGGAATTCATCAAAACGCCAATCGGCAGGATTATCACTGCTGAAGCAGAAATCGAAGGTCTGCTCGACGGACGAGGAAATCATGGATGTGATTTTTTCTGTAATATTCTCGCTTGTCAAGACCTCGCGTCTCTGCTCGTAAATGATAGTACGCTGTTGGTTCATGACATCGTCATAGGTCAGAACATTTTTGCGTCGTGAGAAGTTGAGGTCCTCGATTTTCTTTTGCGCATGTTCAATGGTTCCCGTGAGCATACGCGCGTCAATCGCGGTATCCTCGTCAAGTCCCATACGCTCAATTAACATCATTACGCGTTCGGTCGCACCAAACAGACGAAGTAAATCGTCCTCGAGCGAAAGATAAAATCTGGATTCGCCAGGGTCTCCCTGACGGCCACTACGACCACGAAGCTGGTTGTCAATGCGTCGGCTCTCATGTCTCTCTGTACCGAGAATGAACAGACCGCCTGCGGCGCGAACCTTTTCCATTTCCGGACGAATGGCTTCTTTGTGGAACTCGTATCTTTCTTTATAATACTCGCGTGCCTCGAGAACCTCTTCGGAAACCTCGTCAGATGTTCCCGTAGCAAGGGCGATAAGCTCGTCGCTGAATCCCTTCTTTTTCATATCCTGCTTGGCGAGATATTCAGGGTTGCCACCGAGCATGATGTCAGTACCACGGCCAGCCATGTTGGTTGAGATGGTGACTGCTCCG
>JAFVYW010000058.1 GCA_017508465.1 Clostridia bacterium | reverse complement strand
GCCTTCGGTATAAGTCGGGTGCGCGCAGGGTGTGCCACAGGTGGTGCAAGCGCCTTCGGTATAGGTCGGGTGCACGCAGGGCGGCGTGTAGTTTTCATCCGCTTCGCCACATTTATCGCATATACCCTCGATGTAGGCATGCTCGCAGGGTTCGGTACAAGAGGTCAGAATGCTTACGCAGAGGATGAATACGAGAAGCAATACAGATAAAAGATGTTTTGTTTTCATGTTATCACCTCTAAAATTTTATATATTTTATCATACCATAGACCATGACAGATGTCAAGAAAAAAGTAAAAAGCAAACGATATGTCCGAAAAAAAGGACAAGGCCTCCACAATACGGAAGCCTTGTTTTACATTTTATTTTCCCTTCTCCTCACGAAGCACAATCAGGCTGGTGCGTGAGCCGTAGGGGGAAATGGGACTTTTGTTTTTACGGACGAAATTCGGGATATTCATCGCGACGAAGTAGATGGCAACAATCGGAATGACCATGAGCATATAGAAATAAGAGTGAGGAATAATGCTCCAGAACAGGCTGAGCATCGGGTTGCCCTGCGGATGTAGCGAGAACATATAGTTGACCTGCCATATTTCACCAGCGGAATCCACAATGTTTTTCAATACAAGATAGTCATTGATCCAAAGGTTTGCGAAATGGGAGATGGTGTAGATGGCGAGTGTGCCACCGATACAGGGCAGGATTTGCTTTGGCTCAATACGGATATGACCGAGGGAGACCATCAGGAAGGGGAGACATGTGCCGAAGGTGTGTGAAAGGTAGTAAAGAAGGAATACATAGCTGAAAATGGAATAATCCGCCTGAATGGAATTAAAGAGGAGGGCGAAGGCCGCGCCGACGCTGAAAAGAGGCAGAAGGTTGCCGAGGAATTTGTTTTTCGTCAGGACGAGAATCGGCGTCAGGAGGGCATTGTAGGAGCAGATATGAAGTGGAAGGTAGAGCAAAGGACTGGAGGGGATACCCCATTTAACGATATCATAGATGAGAGAAATCGGTCCGATCAGTGAGAGGAGGAAGAGGACAAGCGTCTGTGTACGGCGACGCTTATTGCGAAGGGCAAAGTGCAGAATAAAGGGGATCAGGATAGCGACCGCGAGGGAGATGAGATGGGTGGGTGTGAAGCTTCCCCATTTCAGTTCTGCAAGGACCTCTTCATAGAAGGTTTTGATAAACTGCATAATTATCTCGTTTCTTTTTTATTTGACGCTTCATTATATCACATTGTCGAAAAAAGTCAAAGGGTTTTTCAAATATTTCATATTAGTTTATAATTGGTTCGGATTCCCTCTTTTTCCCATGAAAACGCTCCTGTCGGAACAGGAGCGTTTTATTCTTTATCTTGTGTGGACCAGAAATCGTTCCTCCCTTTTGTGATGAAACCAATCCGAGAGACGATATATGCCCTGCATCAAACCATAGAAGCCCACGATAAGAAGAGCGAATACGGCATAGATGAACAGGATCAGAAGAGGGTAGACCTTAAGAGTACCAAGGGAAATCTCAATGGCTCCTGTAAAGGAGGCAAAGGAAACATAATCAAGAGCAACTTCAAGATTAAACATGTAAAAATAGTTTACAGTATACTCCCCTGTCAGGATATTGATCAGCATACCCGAGGCAAAGCAACCGAGGAAATAAATCGTAAAGATGCCGAGGGCGGGGACAAGGTCAGAGCGTCTGAGGCGCGGGAACACGCCAAGAGAAAGCGCGAGGACGGGCATCAGCATAACGAAAGTATGTTCATACATGTAGTGAAGCGTCCAGAAGGAGAGCGCGCCGACATCAAACGCGGCGAGGAAGATCGCGACAAGAGCGCCGACAATGTTCGTCAGGAAGCAGAAGCCGAACAGCTTTCTGCTTTTGAATACAATGGTAAAGAAGTAGAAGAATGCCGCGATGGAGCAAAGCTGAATCGGCATACGGGAGAGAGTGAATCCGCGAAGGAAAATCGACATCGTATGGAAAAGCTGTGCGATGACAAGGAAGAGGAGAAGGTGATATTTGTCCTTCTCACTGCGATGACGGAAATAGAGGTAGAGAATGACACATTCCGTGATGATGAAAAGAATCCATGCGAAGTGGAAGGGGGCAAGGAAATAGTCATAAGGGATATCCGTATACCCTACCAGCGCCTGTGGAACATAAACCGGCATCATCTGAAGGAGAATCGCCGGGAGTCCCAAGGTGAGGTTAAAGAGTTCCTCGTAATTCTTTATATCTATTCTGTGCTTTCT
>JAFVYW010000057.1 GCA_017508465.1 Clostridia bacterium | reverse complement strand
TTGCCGATTTTGTCGGACCTCTCGGTATGCCGACCGAACTTGATGGTCTCTCACGCATTTTAGTCATCGGTGGCGGTGTTGGTTCGGCGATTGCTCTCCCGATTGCCAAGAGCGCAAAGGCGCGTGGCATCCATGTTACCAGCATCATCGGCTTCCGCTCGCGTAGCCTTGCTATTTTAGAGGACGATTTCAGAAAATACAGCGATACCTTGATTTGCGTGAGCGATGACGGTACATTCGGAGAGCAGGGCAGAGTCACCGATCCCCTTGCAAAATTGCTCGAAGATGGTGTCACCTTCGACCGCGTCTTTGCCATTGGCCCGCTTATTATGATGAAATTCGTCACCGAAACCGTCCGTCCCTATCCCATTCCCATCACCGTATCGATGAACCCGATTATGATTGACGGAACAGGAATGTGTGGCGGTTGCCGCCTGTCGCTTGTTCATGCGGATGGAACGCGAGAAATCAGATTCGCTTGTGTCGATGGCCCTGACTTTGACGGTCGTGAAGTCGATTTTGACGAAGCGATGCTACGCTCGCGCATGTACCAACCCTTTGAAAGGCATGCGCACGAAGAAACCTGTAACCTGTATCGGAGGGCAGAGAAATGAAAAATATGTCCCTGACAAAAAATCCAATGCCCACCCTCGCCCTCGACCTTCGTGTCACAACCTTCGATGAGGTTGCCCTTGGCTATACCCCCGAGGTCGCGATGGATGAGGCGCGCCGTTGCCTTTCCTGTAAAAACAAACCCTGCGTCAGCGGTTGCCCTGTCGGTATCCGTATTCCCGACTTTATCGCAAAGGTTGCCGAAGGAGACTTTGAGGGCGCGTACAATATCATTTATGAGAATTCCTCTCTCCCTGCCGTATGCGGTCGCGTCTGTCCACAGGAGAGCCAGTGTGAAGCAAAGTGTGTCCGCGCCATCAAGGGCGAGAGCGTAGCCATTGGCAGACTGGAGCGCTTTGTCGCAGATTATCATAATACAAGCGCCACAGCACCCATGACACCAAAAGAAAAGACAGGGCATAAAGTCGCCGTAGTCGGTGCAGGTCCTGCAGGACTTGCCTGTGCAGGTGACCTCGCAAAAGAAGGACACGAGGTCTCCGTTTTTGAAGCCCTTCACAAAGGTGGCGGTGTCCTCACTTATGGCATTCCCGAGTTCAGACTCCCCAAGTCCATTGTAGAGCGCGAGATACATAATCTGGAGCAAATGGGAGTTAAAATGTATACTAATGTTGTCATCGGAAAGACATTTACTGTAGATGACCTCTTGAATAATGGTTATGATGCCATCTTTCTTGGCACAGGCGCAGGACTCCCTTCCTTCCTTGGAATTGAGGGAGAAAGCCTCTGTGGCGTGTATAGCGCGAACGAGTATCTCACCCGTTCCAATCTTGCGAAAGCCTATCTGAAAAATGCGACGACTCCCATTATGAAATCGGAGAAGGTAGTGGTTGTTGGCGGTGGAAATGTTGCGATGGATGCCGCGCGTACGGCACGCCGTCTCGGCGCCTCGGTCACCGTTGTTTATCGTCGTTCGATGGAAGAGCTCCCTGCGCGTCGCGAGGAGGTGGAGCATGCCATCGAAGAGGGCATTGAGTTCGCCCTTCTGACAAACCCGACGGCGATTCTTGGCTACACGGCGGAAAACGCGCCATCTCCCGATAAAGTAGGCTTTGTCCGTGCCATTCGCCTTGTGCGCATGGAGCTTGGCGAGCCTGATGCGAGTGGCAGACGCCGTCCTGTCGAAGTGGCAGACAGCGATTTTATCCTCGAGTGCGATACCGTTATCATCTCTATCGGTACGACACCGAATCCCCTGATCCGTACCACCACAGAAGGACTTGCGACCAATCGCCGCGGATGTCTGGTTGTGGAAGAGGAGAGCGGAAAAACCACGCGTGATGCCGTCTTTGCGGGAGGTGACGCCGTCACAGGCGCTGCCACGGTCATTTCTGCCATGGGCGCAGGAAAACGCTCTGCAAAGGCGATCCACGAATATCTTCTTTCCTTAAATTAAAAAGATTGTGCCATTCGTTTTGAATGGCACTTTTTTCACTGAAAGTATTGACACGGTTTGTGGGGAAGAGTATAATAGTCCTTGTAAAAAATATGAAAGGAAATTATTATGAAAAAGTTAGTCTCTCTTTTTGTTGTCATCTCGCTTTTGATAAGTGTTTTTTCATTTAGCGGCTGTGGCAATACCTGCGTTCATCAAACCGTAAAAACATCGACTGCGACCTGCACCTCTGCGGGTGTCGAAACGACCAGTTGCAGTAAATGCAACGAGATTTTCTCGACCAAGGAGGTAGCAGCCCTTGGACATTTGTATAGCGTAAGACATGATGATAATGTCAAGTGTAAAAACTGCGACCTTCTCCAGTTCAATTTTGAATTCAAGGGCATTCCCGAGACAATCACCATCTACGAAGAAAGAAATGTCAATACCGGTGGGACGGAAACAGTTAAAACGCTCGAACTCGAAGTCGGTGAGGTCAAATGGTTTGTTGATAAAGCCGACCAGAGAAGAGTTCGTTTTGAAATCCCTGTTACCATCACCTATGTTCTTGATGAGCGCACAGAAACTTATGTTGCTGGTCAATACAAAGTAAACGGTGATGAATCCACAGGGGATGACTGGACGCGTCTTAGCATCCAGGTTCCCAAAGTAGGTCAGACCGATCTCATTTTCAAAGAATTCAGCATTGATGATATTACGCAGCAGTACACATATGAAGTCAATGTCTATGAAACAATGACTTACACCAGAAGATACGGAACGCACAAGATTCTTTCCTACACCTTCGCGTCATAATTGTCCGCAAAAACAAGATAAGGACGAAGAGCGGATAAGCTCCTCGTCCTTTTTTTTATTTCGTTTCTTCTTCCTTCTCGAAATAATCGAGAGGATTTACCGCAACACCTTTGAGACGAATCACAAAGTGCAGATGTGGCTCTTTTCCAAGTTCCACAAGGGAGGTGTCACCGACCACGCCGATTTTCTCCCCCTTTTTGATTTCCTTGCCGACCGTAAGACCGTTGGCTACCATCTCGTCAAGATTCGCATATATTGTGAGGATATCGCCTTCGTGCTTGACCTCCACCGTCATACCGTGCAGCGGATCGTGATAAATGCGGGAGACTTCGCCGTCTGCCGAGCAGAAAACCTCATCCCCCTCCTCTGCGCTGATGTCGATGCCCGTATGCACACGCCATTCACCGAGTGTCTCGGAGAACACGGGTACGCTCAAGGAATGCGATGCGACAATCTCACCCGACATAGGTGGCGCGAAGGTCAGCTTATCCTTCACGGGTTCTTTCTGTTCATTCTGACTATCGTCGGGTGTCGGCGTATTTTGCTCTCCATTGTCCTCTACGGGGGGTGGTTCAGGAGTGTTGGTTTTGCGGTTGTTCGCTGCGACAATACCAACAATCACCGCAGAGAAAATCAGAATTGCAATCACAACACCGTAAATGATTTTCGATGTCAATGGTTGCTCGCTGAAACGAATTCGTTTTTCCATTTTGTTTGTGCCTTCCTTTCATTTTGTTTTGCAAGTCCTATTCTTTTCCGCCGAAGAGGAAAATATACACAGATAAGGAAAAGAAATAAAAAACCTTTGACAAATAGCAAAACCTATGATACAATAAAGGAAAAAGAAAGGAGGGGCGAGCGTGTTCTTTCCCATTCCAAACGATGTCAGGGACATCATCGATGCCTATGAAAAAAACGGCTTCCATGCCCATATTGTCGGCGGACCTGTCCGCGATTATCTGCTCGGTATCCCTCCGCACGATTTTGATATCACCACCGACGCCACACCCGAAGAGACAAAGAGAATTTTCCACGCAGAGCGTATCATTGAAACGGGTATACAGCACGGCACCGTCACCCTTCTGAAATCCTCCACGCCCTACGAAATCACAACCTATCGCATCGATGGCAAATACCTCGATCAAAGACACCCCGAGAGTGTCACCTTCACGCGTTCGCTCGCGGAAGATCTTGCGCGTCGCGATTTTACCATAAACGCGATGGCATACGCGCATAGCTCGGGGATTGTCGACCTCTTCTCGGGACAGGAGGATTTGAAAAATCATATCATCCGCGCCGTCGGTGTGCCCGAAATGCGCTTTGAAGAGGATGCGCTTCGTATCCTCCGTGCCTTGCGGTTCAGTTCCCGACTTGGTTTTCGGATTGAAAATAATACAAAAAAAGCGTTATTCTCCCACGCCCCCCTGATGCACGCTCTCGCCACGGAACGCGTCATGAATGAGTTTCACGGCATATTGAATGGCGCATTTGCCGAAGATGTTCTGAAAGAGTACAGAACCCCCCTCGCCGAAGTTCTCCCCGAGCTTGCATGTGCGTTTACCGAGGATGCGCTTCCTCTGAATGCGTCCTCTCCGCTGACGAAAGAGAAGGTCACAGAGGGAAGAGAAGCGCCCCCGTGTCAGGAATATGCGAAAGCGTCGGATAAAGATACCCTCTTTTTCTGCCGTTTTGTCGCGCTGTCCTATCGTGCAGGAATTACCGCGGAGGAGTATGTCATCATGTGTGACCGCCTGCATACCTCACGCCATCTGCGTGACGGGGGCGCAAAGGTACTTTCGGTGCTCGATTTGGAAGTCAGAACCGATTATGACCTTCTGAAGCTTCTTTCCCTGCTGGATAAAGAACTGGCGGAACTGGCTCTTGAACTCCTTATCTGGAACAAAAGCGCACAGGAGAGTGTGCGCGGGCAACTGGAGCGTCTGCTCACCGAAGGTCGCCCCTATCGTATAACAGATCTCGCTGTAAGCGGGCGCGATCTTCTTCCCCTCGGTTATCAGGGGAAGCAAATCGGCGATACTCTCTCCCTCTTGCTTGACGCTACCATGCGCGGCGAGATTGTCAATGAAAAGGAAGCCCTCCTTTCCTATCAGAAAGGATAAATATCGCCAAGAAAAAATGGCATCTGTGGACGCGGATACAGTGCTTTGTATATCTTAATATAATACAATACCGTATGATCCGTTTGTTTGCGGACAATTGCTCTTATAAAGGGGCTGCTTCATTTAGGCATAACCGAACGAAAAACGACAG
>JAFVYW010000056.1 GCA_017508465.1 Clostridia bacterium | reverse complement strand
GTGAGAGGGGTCGAAGTTTGCGCCGATGACATCGCCGACAGCGGCACGGATCTTAAGAAGGGTTTCAGGGTTGTAAACGCAGAAGCCAGGGTGCATTTCAAAGGCAATCTTGGTAACGCCGTGAGCCTTTGCAAAAGCGGCGGTCTCGGTCCAGTAAGGAATGAGGACCTCGTTCCACTGATAGTCGAGAACCTTAAGGTAGTCATCAGGCCATGCACAGGTTGCCCAGTTGGGTGTTTTATCCTCTGCCGAGCCACCGGGACAGCCAGAGAAGGTAATAACGGTATCGATGCCGATTTTTTCTGCGAGAAGAACGGCATTTACAAAATCGTCGTGGAATTCCTTCGCAATCTTCTTGTCAGGGTGAACAGGGTTACCGTGGCAGGAGAGCGCGCAGATTTCGATGTTGTGCTTTTTGAAGGTGGCGAGCCACTCTTCGAGAGCCTTCTCGTCTGCGAGAAGAACCTCGGGGTTGCAGTGTGCTTTGCCGGGGTAACCGCCACAGCCGATTTCCACAGACTCGATGCCGAGGGCTTCAAATTTTGCAAGGGCCTCGTCAAGGGTGAGGTTTGCAAAGAGGTTGGTAAGAACGCTGAGTTTCATAGTGAATTCTCCTTATTTTGTATTGACAACCATATTATAGCAATAATTTTCCGATTTTTCAAGTCTTTTAAAGAAAAAAAGTATAAGTTGACAAGAATATAAAAATATGGTAGAATAGAAAGGAAAGGAAGATACTGCTATGAATCTGATTGAACAAACCATATCCCAGAAAGAAATTTATCACGGCGTTGTGCTTCATGTCGTGTGCGACACCGTCCGCCTCCCGAATGGCAAATCCGCGCCACGCGAATATTGTATACATCCTGGCGCTGTTGCCGTACTTCCCCTGTGCGACGACGAAACGGTGCTGATGGTGAGACAGTATCGCCATGCTCACAGACGCATTTTCTTCGAGATTCCCGCAGGAAAGCTTGATGACAGGGAAGAGCCACCCCTCGTTGGCGCAGCGCGTGAGTTGCGCGAGGAAACAGGCGCTGTCGCTGCGCGTTATACCTATCTCGGCCCGCTCGATACCACGCCCGCCCTGATAGACGAACGCATTCATCTTTACCTTGCGGAAGGTCTGACCTTTGAGAGCCAGGATCTTGATGAGGACGAATTTCTGACGGTAGAGAGAGTTCCCCTCCTTGATCTTGTCCGAATGGTCATGCGCGGCGAGATTGCCGATAGTAAAACACAGACGGCGATTTTAAAAGCCTATCTTTACAAAAAGGGCGGATTTCCCCTGAAATAAGTCAGATTACGCACGAAAAACGGGACAGAGAACCCCCAAATTCTTAAATATTATGAGTTTTTCTTGACAAATATGGAAAAATATTGTATGATATAGAAAATCCCCACACAATTTTTTGGAGGAAATTATGACAGAAGTAATTAATTATTATGTAGCATTGTTCTCTCGTGGTGATATCGCGGCATATGTTGCACTCGGTATGGCAGGCGTTGTCATCGCGCTCGCGCTGATTGGCTTCATCAAGGGCGCTACCCGTGGCATCGGCAGACAGGGTGTACGCACCGTCACCGTTGCCATCTCCGCCGTGCTCGCCTATTTTGCTACCCACAGCATGCTCCCCGTGGTAGTCGACTTCTTTGAAGGAAAGTCGATGCTTGAAATTCTCGCTATGATAAAACTCGACGGCCTTATCGCTTCGAATGAAAATCTGAATGCGCTGTTCGCGAACATGGATGCGACGACGGTTACGGATGTGGCTACGATGCCCGTCGCGGTATTTGTTCTTCCCATTCTCTTTGCCGTTCTCTTTGTTCTCATCAGTGGTCTGATGATTGTTGTACATGCTTGTGTTTCCGGCATTCTCGGCTACTCAAAGAGGAATAACAACTTGATCACGCGCCTCTTTGGTGCCGTGCTTGGACTTGTGCAGGGCGCACTTGTGGCTGCGATCATTCTCGTTCCCGTTTGCGGTATCGTAGGTGTCGCCGAGGAAGCCAGCGCGCGCTCGGAAAAAGAGGATAGCGCTGTTACGGTGGTTTACCAGAATTATCTCGAGGAGGTCGCACACAGCCCTCTCTACGATCTGATTAATAAATGTGGTGGCGAAAAGCTTTACCAGAGCATTACGACCGTCACGGTGGATAAGACACCTGTGGATGCGCGAGACTCCGTTTACAGCATTCTTCACATCGTCGACGAATGGCAGATGTTAGGAGATGAAAACCTCTCCGGGCTGACCGAGGATCAGAAAGCGGGCCTCACTGAAATCGTCGATACCATTGGCGAAGATCCCTATACGGCGAACGCCATCGCGGCAGTCGTTCGTACGATGATGAAAACCGAACTCGTCCGCACCTCTCTTCTTTCAAAATTCGATGAACCCTTCCGCAGCTTCTTTGCGGAATGGATTGATGTCCTCTCGGAATGCACGAAGGAAACGCTTTACGAGGACCTCGACACCATTGTGGATGTCATCATTATCATGGCAGACTATGGCGTTCTCGATGCTTTCATGACACACAATTCCGATGCTATGCACGATGCATTGATACCCAAAAATGCCGACGGCGATACCGTCATCACTCTTCTTGTGAACCGCTTCAATGAAAATGAGCGTACCGCTCATCTTGTCACCACCCTCGCGCGTCTTTCCATCACCCTGATGGCAGGAGAAGCCGACCTTGGTCTGACACAGGAAACACTCGACACCTTCAACGATCTCAAGGATGGTCTTACCGAAAATGTCCTTTCGCTTGATAAAGCATCGTATGGCGAAGATACCGAAGCGTATGTAAACGATGTTGCGACAGCTCTCGATACTACCCTTACCGAGCAGGGCATCGAACTCGACCAGGATATTCTTGATGGCATGGCGGAATACATCAGCGAAAACGATGAAACCATCTCCGCTCTCGAAACGATGGACGATGCTACGGTAAGTAACATTCTTATCCAGTATTACGC
>JAFVYW010000055.1 GCA_017508465.1 Clostridia bacterium | reverse complement strand
GTTGAATACCATACCTTTTTCAAAAAAAGGGGCTGAGACATTAAGAATTCAGCATACTTAGGCATTGAATAAGAATTTTCACTAAAAAGCTGAATTCTTAGTGCGAATCGCCTTTGGGGCACGCTTAATTTAGAGCAGAAATCTTCGTTTGCGAACGATAGGCGTATATACATACGGCAAGTGAGCAAACGGAGATAGAACGAAAACCTAAATAAAAAAAGAGAAAACCGTAGGTTTTGACCTTAGTTTCCTCTTAATCTGTAAACGACAGAGGCACATTGATTGTACCTCTGTCGTTTTTCGTTCGGTTATGCCTAAATGAAGCAGCCCCTTTTACTTTTAGTCGATGGTCATGTCAAGCTTGAATCTCATAATCTTACGGAGTGTGTTCTTGGGGAATTCCTCGCGTCTGACCTTGACGATGGTAATCTTCTTATAGGGTACGGCGGTCTTGTTGTACTCGTTCACGAAGGCCTTGAAGTAGGCATCGGGATCGGTCACGCCGTTCTTTTCGAGAAGGTCATAGTCAGGGAAAATCTCTGCGACGATGGCGTTATACATATCGCCTCTCTTCGATTTACCCTCATAAACAACAATGTCAATCATTCCGGGGATTGCCATGAACTCTGCTTCAATTTCTTCGGGGTAAACATTCTTACCGTTGGAGAGAATGATAAGGTTCTTCTTTCTACCCGTGATAGCGATAGCACCCTCCTTGGTAATCTTACCATAGTCACCCGTGCGGAAGTAGCCGTCCTCGGTCATCGCCTCGGCGGTAGCCTCGGGATCTTTGAAATAGCCGAGCATGACATTGGGGCCCTTGACACAGATTTCACCTTCGCCATCCTCGTTGGGTTGGTCGATGCGGACTTCGTCGCCGTCAATGGGGAAGCCAACGGTTCCCTTGACAACGCGACCGCTATGGTTGACGGAGATCAGAGGCGCGCACTCGGTGATGCCGTAGCCATTCAGAACAGAGATACCGATACCATCGAAGAAGTCGATGATGTCCTGGTTGATGGCAGCGCCACCCGAAACGAGCATGTGGAGCTCGCCGCCGAAGGCGGCAACGATTTCGCCAAAGAGCTTCTTACGAAGGTCGATGCCGATCTTACGAAGGAAGTTCGAGATTTTAATCATATTATTGACGAGCTTCTGCTTGCCCTTTTCCTTCAGGGTAGCCTGAATTCTGCGGTAGAAGGTCTCGACATACAGAGGAACGAGGACAATATGTCCAGGCTTCTGCTCCTTAAGCTCATTCAGGATATAGCGGATACCCGAGGAGATATAAACCTCGATACCCACGCTATTCTGACCATAGATGGAAACGGAGGAGCAATAGGTGTGGTGAGGAGGAAGAACACCTACGGACTTTTCAGAGAAGTTGATGAAGCCGACAACATCCTCAAGGTCCCACATGATAGCCTTCTGGGAGAGCATAACGCCCTTGCCCTTTCCGGTCGTACCCGAGGTGAACACGAGAAGTGCCATCTTTTCAATATCAATTTCGACACCATAGTAAAGAGAGGAATCCTCCGCGAATTTCTCGCTACCCTCTTTTAACATGCGTTCGAGGTCCTCGTCGGTCGAATACAGAGGCAGGGAGAGCGCTTCGGCAATCTTCTGTCCCTTTTCCCAGATTTCCTTATCACAGATAAGGATTTGTCCGTCGGCACGCTCTACGGTCGCGGTAAGGTCCTCGGCAGACCAGTCCTTATCGAGAGGAATGAGAACAGAGTTCGAACACATCGACGCGTAGTAGGTCAGTACCCAACCATACGAATACTTACCAATTAATATAATATGCTTTCCAGCAAACTCGTTCGTAATAAACGCTGTGGTCAGTCCGCGGATATCGTCACGAAGCGCTTCGTAGCTTTTCTTGATAATTTCCTTATCGCGGGGATTTTTACGGAAGGCGTATGCGCCACGACCTTGATAACGGTCACCGATGTCCTCGACCATATGACGAAAATGGTCATAATGAATTCTTTCGTGAATTCGCTTTTCTTCTTTCATAAAAAACTCCTCAGGGTTTCTTTCTCACCCTTGACTTTTTCTTATTTTCATAGTAAAATAGACATAGCAGAGATATCTGCCACCTGCCATTATACACGATTTCGGCACTTTTGTCAAGCAAATGCGCACTTTTCGTCTCATTTAGTGACAAATGTCGCATCAAACTCTAAAAAAGGAGACAAAATGAACGGAACTGAATTATTTCTCTGGATTTTGATACCTGCTCTCGCAGTAGTGGCTCTTGTCGGCGTTGCCTTTTATTTTACGCTTCGATATGTGTATCGTCGCGTGTTCTATTCTCCGCCCGACCATGCAGAAGATCCCTTCGACCTCTTTGAAGATGAAAAATACGCACCTGCGAAGGAAGGCATGATGCCCCTCATCGAAGAATTGCTCGGTTATCCTTATGAAGAGGTGAGCATAAAATCGCACGATGGTCTGACGCTCTATGCCCGTTATTATCAGGTGAAGGAGGGCGCTCCTGTCGACATCATGTGTCACGGCTACCGTGGCTCTGCCATCCGTGACTTCTGCGGTGGCGCGCGTTTTGCGCGTATGATGGCGCATAATATCCTTCTGATTGACCAACGCGCGATGGGCAAGAGCGAGGGCACAACCATCACCTTCGGCATTCTGGAACGCTTCGATGTTCTCGGCTGGGCGAACTATATTGCCGAGCGCTTCGGTAAGGAGACGAAGATATACCTCTATGGCATATCGATGGGTGCATCCACCGTTGTCATGTGCCGTGCGCTTCCCCTGCCTGAAAATGTGGTCGGTATTTTCGCCGATTGCCCCTACGATACCCCTTATCATATTATCGAAAAGGTTGCCACAGGTCAAGGCTTTCCGAAAAAGGCGACAATGCGTCTCATCTGTCTTGCGGCAAAATGGCTCGGAGGGTTCGACCTTCAGGCGAGCGACTGTATCCGCGCGATGCAGGCAGAAAGCAATCTCCCCGTCTATCTTGTCCACGGTAGCGGTGACACCTTTGTCCCCTCTTTTATGAGTGAGAACATTCACGCGGCAAACCCCGAGGGCTCAAAGCTTCTTCTGGTGGAGGGCGCGGACCACGGTATGTCCTTTATGACCTGCCCCGAAAAATACAGAGAATATGTCGGTGCATTCGTTCGCGAAGGAGAAAAATAATGTTTCAGCAAACCGTCAAGCACAATATTCCGCGCGTGCCCCTGATGGCGTCGGGCGGTTACAAAGAACCGAGTCACCTCGGCCCACATTGTACACTTCATTATCATGATGAGATGGAATTTCTTATCGTTTACCAGGGCGAGTTTGTTGCCATTATCGATAACAAAGAGTATGTCGCCAGAGAGGGAGAGGTCATCTTTATCAATTCGGGTGTCCCCCACACCACGCGTTGCGACAAGGAAAATACCTACACGGGTATCCTCCAATTTCGCCTGAAGGACTTTATTGAGAGTGAAATCGAGCGTATTATCCGATACAGCGTCAAATATCGTTCCTATATCGGTGAGCGCGTGCGCGTCATCTCCTCCCCTGAATTTTTCCATGTCATCAAATCGGTCATCGCCGAATCCATGGAAAAGAAAGGAGCGTATGAGATGTATGTCAAAGGTGGCATCTTCCATACCCTCGGCTTTCTCTACCGCCACGGCTATCTTATCGATGGTCTGGAGCTCTACGAGAGGAAAGAGGTGCAGAAAATTCTTCCCGCCCTCATCTATATCAACGAGCATTTTGCCGAGAACATCGATCTCGATGCCGTCTCCACGCACCTCGGCTACAATCCGAGTTACTTCTGCCGTATTTTCAAAAACGCGACAGGCGCGACCTTCACCGAATACTTAAACTTCGTCCGCGTCTGCAAGGCGGAGCGCATGCTCGCGCAAACACAGGACAGTGTCCTGGAAATCGCCGACGCCGTCGGTATCTTCTCTGTATCTTATTTTAACCGTATTTTCAAAAAATACCACAGCTGCTCCCCGTCTGTATACAGACAAGCGCAATATACCAAAGCGCCGATATAAGACTACAAAAAAACATTATTTCTCTTGGAGGTTTTATGAAACAACTGATATGTGAGCTTTGTGAAGGACACGATTTTCAAAAAGTTGATGGCTTTTTTGTTTGTCAATCCTGCGGTATGAAATATTCCCTGGAAGAAGCCAAAAAACTAATGGCAGACACCGATAGTCCCACCGCTACGACCACCCCAGCGCCTGCAAAAAAAGCGGCCACACCATCCAACAAGGAAATCATAGGTAATTACCTGCATCTTGCTTCTGTCGCTATCATATCAAATGATTTTGCTGAAGCCGAACTTTATGCTTCGAAAGTTCTTGAAATTCAACCCACATCGGCAGAAGCCTGGTTCATCAAAGGCAAGGCTGCCGGATGGCAATCGACACTTGCAAATTTAAGATTTGCCGAAACCATCAGTTCCTTCGTAGAAGCCTCGATCAATACGCCAGCATCTGAACAACCCGTTCTCCATAAAAAAATGGGTGATGAAATCAAATCTCTCGCGCTCTCATTGATTCAAACGCGCATGGACCACTTTGTAAGTTGGCCGAACAAGGATACGGTATCTTCCGCTATAAACGATATTCAGACCATAATTGATACGATAAAAATATTAAAAACCAGTGGAATTTTCTTTGATATCACAGCAAACTTTAAGCCTTTGCCAGCCTTGATCCGTCAAGGCACAATAAAAGCGCTTGATAAAACCATTTTGCCTGATTATCAATGTCCCTATCCTACGAAATATCAGTTTGATGAATATATTTCTCGTATCAAATTATGTATTTTCTTGACGGAATCATCTATTAGAATTTTTGAATCCTTCATGTCCCCAGATGACATCATTGAGCAGCATAAATTACTTATTACCCTTTATGACTACTTTAAAAACGCCAAGGCGTACGATTGGAATTATGTATCAGGTGTTCGGAGTTATTATGTGTGCACATCCGTTAAATCAGAAGTCATCGCGGAATATAATAAGAAAAAGTGCACTTCGGAGAATGTTATTTCTAAATTAACCCGCGAAATAGAAGAACAAAAACGACAGGAAGAAGCAAAGAAAAGAAGAGAAGAAGAAGAAAAAAGAAGACGAGAAGAACAAATAAAACAACAAAAAGAATCTAAAGAATTCTGGGATAGTCACTCCAAAGAAGTTGAAAAACTAAACGAGGCGCTGAAGCAAGCAAGAAGCATTCAAACTCAACTGCAATATTCATCCACACCAGATGAAATGAAAAGACGCATTTTGAATGCATATATCGAAAACATTAACAAACTTCTGAAAACCAGTGTTATCACCAGTGCATTCAAAACAGAATTTGCCTCTTGCGTCCAAAACATTGATACCTTCTTTGTTCAATTGCATTCGATGACCAAAGTGGAAGAACAATTACAGATTGCTCTAAAAAAAGCAAGGGAAATGCAAGAATCGACTCAACTTGGTCCCATGCGAACAAATCTTTTAAAATCATTTATCGAAAAAATCGAAGATTTGCTGTATAGTCGCAGTCATACTGGTCCTTTTACTCTCGATGAGAAGTCCTTTTTAGATAGTGTTGACACTTTCTTTGAAAAAATGGATGAGATTGGTGAAACAGAAGACCTTTTGCAAAGCGCATTATGTAAAGCCAAGGAAATCCAACACTCTGCAAAAACTGGTCTCACCCAGGAAAAATCGTTAACTCAATTTATAACGAAAGTGGAATTCATTTTAAATACAAATCGTTCTGATCCCTCCATCACGCGATCTGAAATTGCTTTTGTCCAAAATATCAACGCCTTTTTTGAAAAGTTGAACATTGACGCTGAATATGATGATTATATTAAAAAGTTTGACCTTATCAAAAAAAGCGAACATCTTGAAAAACAAAGACGCGAACTTTTAAGTACACTTCATGAGGTAGCCGCTTACAAGAAGAAAAAAGAGGAGCGCGTCTCTACAATTGTTGGACTATTTATTATCCTTGCACTTTTCTCCTTCTCTAGTTTCATTATGGCATTATCGGAAGGTTGGGGCGCGGTTCTTTTCGTTGTATCTATTGTCATTGGAGTTATCATATTCATCGCAAAAGTGAAATTCAAATCATTCAAACGCAAGAAATCCTGGAATGGCATAATGAAAAAAATTCTCACTTTCAACCGCGCTGTTCAGGATTTGAATGATATTCCTCCTTTCGAACTGGAAATAGAAAATTCTAGGAAGATAAAAATACCAGAAATGATTCCTCAATCGTTTGTTGATAGCGTGTTTGGAAAAAAGGCTAAACAAGTGACACCAAAACCTGTCGCAAAAAAGACGCAGCCTATTCTTACAGAATCAGAATCTCACCCATCAACCCCAATGCAAACGAGTACAACAAAGCAAGAGCTGGAAACAGAAATGCAACCCACCACAATTAAGTCGCAAGAGCCTATCGAGACACCACAAGTTTCCTCTCTCGTAGCCGACGCTGCACCATTACAAAACACGCAAGCGATGCAATTGGAAAATGGCGTGTTGACAATAGGGGGCTTCGATGCTGTTAGCTTAAGAAGCATCCAGGAGATAACTGTCAAAATAAAAATTGAAAAAAATGTAAAAACCATTCCAATCTCCTCTTTCTCATATTGGTCCAAATTAACCTCTGTATCAGTCGGCGAAAACCTTGAAACTATCTCTTCTTTCGCCTTTTTCAGTTGTAAAAAGTTGAAAACTGTAAAATTGTACCGAAGCACAAAATGCATCATGGAGAGTGCTTTCAAACATTGTGAAAGTCTTTCTGACATTTATTATGATGGCACCAAAAAAGAATGGCTTGCCATCGAAAAGGGTGCTGAATGGGATGCTGGAACAGGTGATTACACCGTACACTGCTCTGATGATGTTTTTAAAAAAGGTAACTAACCAAATCCAACACCACGGATTATACAAACACCCCTATCATTGATTAAACAGCCCTTCTCTGCAAGGGCTGTTTTTCGTTGTTTTTACGAAAAACGGTTGCTTTTTCGTTTTTATTGTGTTACAATAAAAAATGAACAGAAAGAGGCTCTCCGAAAGAGCAGTTACATATCCTGAATGGGGGCAGAACTATGACCTATGAATTTGAGTTTATGGGCGCGATGGCAACGGTGATTGTGCCCGAGCATCCAAGTGGCAAATGGATCTGGAAAACCGAATTCCTCTACGCCTTTGACAAGGCGGAGCGCGACCTTCTCGACGAGGGATACACCCGTGTGTACTACGGTGTTTCCAATATGTATGGCGCGCCTGCCGCAATACGCAAAATGCACGCCTTCTACTTTTATGTAAAGGAGCGTTTTTCTCTCGCGGACAAGTGCGTTCTCTTCGGATTTTCACGCGGAGGACTTTACGCCTTCCACTTTGCGCTCGCGCACCCCGACCTTGTGTGTGGTGTGTATTTGGATGCGCCTGTATTGGATGTGCGCACATGGCCTCACGAAAACTCGCGCGAGCAGGGCGAGCTCTTCCGCGTATGGTCCTTGAATAAAGAAACCCTCGCGACATTCGGGGAAAATCCCGTAGAACTTCTCGGGGAATATTTTTCTCTGGGGCTTCCCACCCTGCTGGTTGCAGGGGGTGCTGACGAGGTCGTTCCCTACGAAGCAAACAGCAAGAGGATGATAGAAGAAGCACAAAAAGCAAACTTCCCTTTACATTTTTTTGTCAAACCCAACTGCAAGCACCATCCGCACTCCCTCGAGGATGACACCCGTCCCATTCTCGACTTTGTTATGTCTCTGTCATAAGGTATCCCTCTTCTCACGCCGAGCGTAGCAAGGCATATACTCTTTGCTCGCATAAAGCGTCCGCTTTTGGTGCTTTCGCACCTTAAAAAATCATAGATTTTTTGCGAGCAGAGCAATCTGCGCGTGTCTCGCTTGTGCAAGCACAGACTCACGCACGCTTGATTATCGCGTTCACCGCGAGGGGAACATATCGCTTTTTGCCGACAGGCAAAAAATATCGCGCTTGCACAGCAAGCATATCGCGTCTTCGAAGGAGACATATCGCTTTTTGCCGTCAGGCAAAAACTTCACTTGCGTAGCAAACTTCACTTTGACCATAGGTCAAAACTTCACTAACAAGAGGTCTCCC
>JAFVYW010000054.1 GCA_017508465.1 Clostridia bacterium | reverse complement strand
GGCAACATTCTTCATACCTTCATGAATGATAGCCTGTGCGAGCAGGGTTGCGGTGGTTGTACCATCACCTGCGGCATCGTTGGTCTTGGTCGCAACCTCGCGGACGAGGGATGCGCCCATGTTTTCTGCGGGATCATCAAGTTCGATTTCCTTCGCAATGGTAACGCCATCGTTGGTGATGAGGGGTGCGCCGAATTTCTTGTCGAGAACGACATTTCTACCCTTCGGGCCGAGGGTGATTTTTACAGTATCGGCAAGAAGGTCGATGCCGCGAAGAAGAGCGGCTCTGGCTTCGGTTGCCTGAAGAATTTCTTTCGCCATAGATAGTCTCCTTATCTTATTCTACCACGGCAAGAATATCGCTCTGCGATACGTTGGTATATTCTGTGCCGTCGAGTTTTACTTCGGTGCCTGTATATTTACCAGTGATGACGCGGTCACCGACGCTGAGCGTCATTTTCACTTCTTTACCGTCTACGATGCCACCAGGGCCGACGGCTACAACTTCGCTGATCTGGGGTTTTTCCTGCGCAGAGCCAGGGAGCAGGATGCCCGCCTTCGTGCTCTCGACAGCCTCAACTTTTTTGAGGACAACCTTATCAAACAGAGGTCTGATTTGCATAGTTTTATCTCCTTTTGCTTATCGGGATATCCGTACAGGATATCACGCATTACTATGTTATATTTTACTATTGTACGCGCGAAAAATCAATACACTTTCCAAACATTCACAATTTGTTAACAAACAGATGTTAAGAAAGAAGGGCTTTCAGGCGTTTTAAAATTTTTTTCTCTTCCCTTGAGACCTTGACTTGTGTCACCCCTAAAATCTCGGCGCATTTTGCCTGGGAATAGTCGCGGAAATAGCGTAGCAAAATCAGTCTTCTCTCGCCCTCCGTGAGATGCTCCATCGCCATACGCAAAGCGAGGTGACGAAAGGTACGCTCCTCCTCTTCCTCGTCGGTGACGGTGGATAAGAGGGTAAGCTCGCTATCGTCATCATATGCGCTCTCCTCGAGGGAGCGAACGGGGCTGGACGAGAAAATCGCGCTCGCGGCATCCTGCGCGCTGACGCCGACGGCTTCCGCAAGAGCAACGAGGGTGGTCGGCTCGCCTTGGGCATGACGGCGGTCGCGTTCCGCAAGAAGTCTCGCACCGAGGCGTTTTTCTTCTCTCGAGACCTTCACGATACCGTCATCGCGCAAAAAACGGCGCATCTCGCCGAAGATGAGGGGGACGGCGTAGGTCGAGAACATCACACCGCGCTCGGTATCGAAGGTCTTCATCGCTTTGACGAGACCGAGCGTGCCGACATCGACGAGTTCCGCCATATCGACACCGCGGTCACAGAAGCGCGAGGCGAGGTGATAAATCAGGGGTTGGTTTTTGATAAAAATCCGCTCGGCGGCCTCACGGTCACCGCTTTGTGCAAGGCGGACAAGGGCAACATTTTCTTCGTAGGCGCCCCCTTTTGCGTTTTTCATTCTTCCTCACTCGTGTGTGGGCTGAAGATTTTCCGAAGCAGGACACTCGTGCCTTTACCGACCTTGGATTTCACGCTGACGCGGTCGGTGAACGATTCCATAACCAGAAAGCCCATACCACATCTCTCATCGGACTCCGAGGTAGTGAAAAATGGCTCTCGGGCGCGTTTGATGTCCTCGATGCCACAACCGTTGTCAGATATTTCAACGGTGATTTCACGGTTGTCATAAAGTCGAAGAGATATGTAGATATAGCCAAACTCACCCTCGGGCAAGTCACGGTAGGCATGGACAATACAGTTGGTGACCGCTTCGCTGACGGCGCAACGCAGGTCGGAGAGTTCTTCCACCGTGGGATCAATCAGGGCGCTGAACGCCGAGACAACGGTGCGCGCGACCGCTTCGTTTTCGCTGTGCGAGGGGAGACGAACTTTCATCTCATTGATGATTTTTTTCATTTTTACTTCCTCTATTCTATGGTGATATTCGGTTGCTTTTCAATCTCTGACAGCGCGAGAAGACGACGGTTTTCACGCCCGAGTCCGCGAAGGTGCAGCTCGGCACCAAGCGTGCGCGCGCTCGATGCGCGTCCGAGAACAAAGGCGATGCCCGAGCTGTCCATAAACGGCACAGCGCTGAAATCTAAAATCAAAACGCGGGGTTTGTCTGCGAAAAGGGCGTGGTCGACGCGCTCACGCAAGGTTTTTGCATGATGGTGGTCGATCTCGCACGAAAGAATACATTCGAGAGTATTCTCTCCTCTGACAATTTTCACTTCCTGATGCATATGGATACCTCATTTTCTTTCGGTCTTGTGCTTTTAGTATATAAAACAAGGAGGGGGAATTTTGTCAGAATCTGGAGCATTTCAAAATTTATTTTTCATCGACTAAATGCAAAGCGACTAGGATACGGCGCTTGATTTCCATTTTGCGCTTTTTATATGTCACCTCGCTGATCTCGTCGGCAAAGGACGATTTCGCATAGCCGATTTTACCTCCGATTTCCTCAATGTACCGATGGGCACTATCACGCTCACCCGCAAGGGAGAGGGCGGCGAAGAAAATACGGTCATTCAAATAACGATATTCAATAATAGTCCTTCTCGATGCACTTCGTTCCGCAATCGCACGGGCACGACGGCGAAAGTCGGCGCACAGGGCTACACATACCTGGTCGAGCGTTTTACTCTCATGGAGTCGCATGGTCATTACATCACCGCCCGACATTCAAGCAATTCTTCTCCCAAAATGGAGAGGCTTTCCTTCACTTCTTCCAGGCCGCGAAGCGCCTCAGTGGCATCGTCGAGAATTGTGTGGAGTTCCTCGATGACCTCCTGCGGTCGCTTCCCTTCATTCTTATATAGTGTCTCAACGACGAGGTCGCGTACATTGATACGCTCTTCGAGTTCTGAAATCGAAGAAAGAAGGTTTTTCATCTGCATACGAATCAGAGATGCGTCATGGAAGTTCAAATCGTAATCTGTGCATTCATAAATCTTCATTTGTATCCTTTCTTTTTGATGTGACGGGTTTGTCGAGTAACCTGTTGCGTGACTATTATACACCCACAAAAGTCACTTGTCAAGTGATTTTTTGAAGATTTTTTCGAATTTTTTTAAAAACCCCTTGAAAATCGGAACGCAATATGTTACAATATCATCAGAATGGTACGCGTCAAGTGACCTGCCATACAGAAAGGATATGATATGTTAGGAAGAAAGATACATGACCTGCGCAAGGCACGCGGACTGACACTTCTCGAGGTGGCAGAGGCGGTCGGCACATCGAAGCAGACGGTCTCGCGCTATGAAAAAGGGATTATCACCAATATTCCGAAGGAGAAAATCGAACTGCTTGCACGGGCACTTTCCGTCACCCCAGCGGAGCTGATGGGATGGGAGAGCGACGCCCTTTATGAAAGATATGACAACATATCTCCCGTCGGTAGCCGACGCATCCCGATTTTAGGCGAGGTGGCGTGCGGTAAACCGATTTTCGCGAGCGAGGAGCATGAGAGTTATATGTGTGTCGGAGATGACATTCCGGCAGATTTCTGCCTGCGAGCGAAGGGGGACTCGATGATCGGCGCGCGAATTTACGATTCGGATATCGTCTTTATTGAGAAGGTGGACATGGTGAAGAATGGCGAAATCGCTGTTGTCATCGTGGGAGATGAAGCGACGCTCAAACGCGTCTACTACTACCCCGAAAAGGAAAAACTCATTCTCTCGCCCGAGAACCCGAAGTATGAGCCGCTTGTATTTATGGGAAGCGAGCTTGAGGATATACAGATTTTAGGCCGCGCCGTCGCGTTTCAGAGCGTGATCCGCTGAAGAATATCGGCGATTTTTTCGCTCGGCGAAGCCTTTGGCATACCGAAAGACCTCTCTTTCGGTATGCCTTTTCTTATATAGGTAGAGACGATATCGACAATTTTCTCCTCTTCTGTGCCAGAGAGGATAAGCTTTCCTTCCCTGACCTCCCATTCGCGCTCCGTCATATCCCGCAGGACGAAGGTCGGGATACAAAGGGCGGCGCTCTCTTCACTTACGCCACCTGAATCGGTCAGGACAAGACTTGCCCCCGCGAGAAGATCGTAAAACGCGTGAGGCGACTGTGGCGGTAGAAGTGTGATATTCTTTTTTCCCGATACTATCGCTTGCGCCATGGAGCGAATGGTGGGGTTTTCGTTAATCACAACGAAAAACGAAAGGTCCTTGTGCATCGAGGCAAGTCGGGAAATGGCGCGGAACATCCCTTCCCGTCGTGCGCCATCACTTTCTCGGCGGTGTGTCGTGACAATGGCGTATGGCGGTTCTTTCGGGGATGGTCGGGGGCAAAGAAGGTGCATCGCATCCCAGACGGTGTTCCCGACGGTGAAGATGTTCTCTGATATGCCCTCGCACCTGAGGTGTTCTGTCGCGATATCCGAGGTAGTAAAATGGACGGTGGCAAGGGGGGCAATCATGCGACGAAGGGCTTCCTCGGGATAGGGCGACGCACTGTTGTAGGTGCGAAGTCCTGCCTCGATATGTACCACGGGAATGCGAAGGAGAAAGGACGAGAGCGCGCCGCAAAAGGCACTGATGGTATCCCCCTGCACAATGGTGGCATCGGGAGAGAGCGCACGCAGGTGACGCGGAAGGTAAGACGAGAAGTGTCGCATGAGGTCTGTGAGTGTGCGATCACGAGGCAGGGGCGGCAAGGTCAGGTCGCAGGACATGTCGAACGCATCCAGCGCGCTCGAGAGAAGGTCGGTGTGCTGTGCCGTGGAAAGAAGCGTAACACGCGCGCCCCGCGCTCGCAAAATCTTCGCGAGGGGCAGGAGTTTGATGGCTTCAGGGCGTGTGCCAAAAACAAATAAATAGTGCATATGGTTACCTTTTGGGAGAACTGTTTTTAATTGTTTTCTCGTTTTCAGAAAAGAAAAACATTCATAAAGGATTTTATGCAATTCCCCAGCACTTTATCACAAAGCACTTGACATCGATATGGGTTATACTGTATAATACGATTGACAGGATATTTAGTAATAGCCGAAATTCTATGATAACAACTATTTATTGAGGTAACCTTATGTCCCGAAAAATACTTTTTTCTGTGTGTCTTCTCCTCTTTTCTGTACTCTTGCTTTGTGCTTTTAGTGGATGCAAAGAGCCACTTGAAGAATTGGCACCACCTGATAATTTAAGAGTAGAAAAGCGAATTCTGTACTGGGATGAAGTAGAAAATGCTGCTGGGTATGTTCTGAATATTGGAAAAGAAGAATTCACGGTTACCGATTGCTCTTTCCCTCTCTACTCTTTTACCGCTGATGGCGAACTCTGTATTATTGATGTTGCAGCGATAGGAGATGGTAAAGAATACGATGATTCTCCTTGGGCAAGGATAGATGTGTCTTTGGATGCCGTCATGCAAAACGGATTTGATGAAAGTGGTCTGGAATATACGCTTTTAGAAGACAAGGGTGGCTACGAGGTTTCTCGTGGTTATGTAGAACTGGAAGGCACAGTTACCATTCCTTCTTTTTTCAATGATTATCCTGTTAAACGCATTGCAGAAGACGCTTTTATCGTTACTGTTCTTTATCCAGACCCATTCACCGAATTAAATTGCAACAGATTGACAACAAGTTTTATTCTGCCGGAGCATCTCGAAAGCATTGGTGATGATGCGTTTGCTGGCTGCGTCAAAATTGAAGAAATCGTTATTCCCGAATCCGTTACAGAAATTGGAGAATATGCTTTTTATGCGTGCACTCATCTGAAAAAGGTAAACATCCCTAAGGGGATCAAATCTATTCGAAAACATAGTTTCAGCTGTACTGCACTTGAAGAAATTGTTATTCCGGATTCCGTGGAGGAAATAGGTCCTTTTGCTTTCGCCTGCGAATATTATAGGTTCGGGAGTGATGAGTATCCAAATCATATCAATTCAGCATTATCAAGTATTGTTATTCCCGAATCGGTGAAGAAAATTGATACTGCAGCGTTCGTTGGAAGGGAGAATCTTGTCAATATTACCTTTCCAAACACGGTAGATGAACTTTATGAACATGCATTTCATGATACAGCATGGTATCAAGCGCAACCTGATGGCCTCATCATCCTTGACAAATTTTTATATTATTACAAAGGAGAGATGCCCGAAAACTCGGAAATAACAATTCCAGAGAATCTTAAAGTAGTAAGCCAAGCATTTCAATACCAAGACAATCTCATTAAGGTTACTATCCCATCAAGTGTCTCCCTGATAGGAGAATTCATCTTTAGGGGTTGTCCTAACCTCAGGGAAGTAATTTTGCCAGACGGATTGAGGGAGTTGCCGACTGGGACTTTTTCGGGTGCATCAAGCCTGAAATCCATCACCATTCCAGACACGGTCACTGCTATCGGGCATAGCGCTTTCAATCGTTCCGGACTTGAAAGCATCTATATCCCGGGATCAGTTAAAACAATAGATCCAAGTGCATTCGAGAGATGTGAAAACTTACACACGGTATATATGGAAGATGGCGTCCTGAGCATCGGCGCAACAGCGTTTTCTCTATGTCCAAAGCTAACAGACATCCGATTATCCGGTACTCTCAAAAATATCGATGGTGGAGCTTTTAAAGAAAACAGTGCCGAAATGATTATTTTTCCAAAATTATTGGAACGAGTCTATAATCGCGCATTTGCCTTCTGCGAAAATCTTACATGTATATATTACGAAGGTGATGCTGCGTCGTGGAATAAGTTAACAGCTGATTTGTCCTCTGAAACCATCCATTTTTCAGATGCGGTGATTTATCTTTACTCAGAGAAAGCACCTGAGGCGGAGGGAAATTTCTGGCGCTATGTCGATGGCGTTCCGACGATCTGGTAAATAAAGTACCTGTCCCTTTTCCGAAAGAGCTATAAAAATAGGAAGCGTAGAATTTGCGGTTTGCAAATTCTACGCTTTTTGGCTTTTGATAAATAGTGTAATGCAAGAGACTGTCACTACAATCGCTATAAAATAGCGGTTTTTGAGATGTTTTGTTTACATTTAAAGGTCATCTACATCCTGGACGGGGGTTTCGCCATGGATGATGGGAGTTCCTGTGTAGGAGCCGTTGGGGTCAGTGATAATGCGGTTTTTATGGGTTGTTTTCGGCGTGTGGGAAAAGGTCGGGGATGTGCCTTGCGCGTCTTTTCGGGTGCGACGCTCGGGATAGATTTCATTTTTCACCACACTGACAATCGACGAGGCGGTCGACTTATTATCAAAGGTACAGTTCTCCGCTCCATCGCATGTGTTATTTTTGATGCTCTTGTTTTCGTTCATAAGAAAAAACCTCCTTTTCCCGAGTTTTTCCAGGAAAGGAGGTTTTTATACGCGCATTGGGGAGCGCTATTTTTTACCAGGGATTGAATTCCATACCAAGAAGCTTCAGAATGGCTTCGGTATAGAAATACTCTGCATAGATGATGGAAACATGAACTTCTGCCTTTTTCCAGTCACCGTCAACAGGGAAACGAACGGTGCCGTAGCCGAGCATATGGTCATTCGCAGGATCCCAATCGACGAAGTTTTCAGTCATCGCTTTGAGAATCTGTACTGCCGCATGCATATACATGCCACCCTCGTTTTCGGGAAGGTTCTTGGCAAGCTCAATGAGACCACACGCTGCGCATGCACCTGCGGTAGAGTCATACATCACAGGTTCAGCAGGAGCGCGGAAGTCTACTCTGGGAAGCCAATCGTCACAGCAGTTAGCGATAAAGTAGTTGGCAATTCTCTTTGCGGTGTCAAGATATCTCTGTTCTTTGGTATGCATATAGGAGAGAACGAAGCCGTAAAGTCCCCATGCCTGACCACGAGACCAAGAAGAGCCTACTTCGTAGCCCTGACCACCATAGGTCTTGACACATTCACCCGTTTCACGGTCATGCTCAACGATGTGAACCACAGAGCCGTCGGGGCGAACATGGTCACGGATGCACATATCTGCGTGTGCCATAGCAACTCTCTTGAAGCGGTCGTCGCCGACTTCTTCACTTGCCCAATAAAGAATGGGAAGGTTCATCATGCAGTCAACGATGGTCCAGTTATAGTTGGAGCATCCACCCCATGCACCATTCCACGCGCGGATGAAGTTGCCACCAAGAACAAAACGGGAGGAGAGGGTTGCTGCCGCAAGAAGGTTACGATTTCTCGACTCGGGATCTTTGTAAAGACGGGCATTGATACCCGAGAGAAGATGCCACATAAAGCCGACATCGTGGTGGAGCTTATCCACATTGTGATGAAGGGCCTCATCCATTTTTTGCTCGGAGCGTCTTGCAGTTTTCAGATAATCCTCATTACCTGTCTGCATGTACATGAGATGGTTTGTACCACCCCAGAAGCCGTTGGTCCACCAGTTGATGCTCTTTTCCTTGTGGAAACCATCTTCGGTAACACCATCGGGGAGCTTATCATAGGAACGCAGTGTCATCTGCGAGAGCTTGTTATCAATTTTTTTGAAAACTTCCTGTGCCCACGCTTGTGTTTCGGCAAGAATTGTCTGATAAGATTTCATCTTCGTTCTCCTTAAGGTTGTTTACCAATATATGCCTGAATACCACCGTCAACATAGAGGATCTGACCGTTTACGAAGTCAGATGCTTCGGAGGCAAGGAATACCGCAGGACCTGCGAGGTCTTCAGGAGTACCCCATCTGCCCATAGGTGTTTTGGAAACGATGAACTGGTCGAAGGGATGACGGCTGCCATCTGCCTGGGGCTCACGAAGGGGAGCGGTCTGGGGGGTTGCGATGTAGCCAGGGCCGATACCGTTGCACT
>JAFVYW010000053.1 GCA_017508465.1 Clostridia bacterium | reverse complement strand
CCTCGCAGAGCTCTCTCTGGATATCCCCGTCTTCGGCATGGTCAAGGATGACTTCCACAAGACACGCGCCATCACAGACAGTGAGAGAGAAATTTCAATCGCGCAAGAGCTTCCTGTGTACACTTTTGTTTACAAAATCCAGGAAGAAGCCCACCGCAGAGCCGTAAGAAGCACCATGGGGCAGAAGAAAAAAACCTTAACTCACTCCTCTCTTGAAAAAATTGACGGCATAGGTCCTGCCAAAGCGAAGAGGATGCTCTGTGCGATGCCCTACGCACAAATTAGAAAAGCAACCCTTGAAGAGTTGCTTTCCATCCCTGGCATCCGCGAGCGTGATGCCAAAGCGGTATACCACCATTTTCATCCAGATGAAGAATAGTTTTTTGACACGGGTATGTCCTATCCCTGTCAGAAAGGGAAAAATATGAAGATTATCACAGGCACAAAAAAGGGAAAAAGGCTCCTGTCTCTCGAGGGGGACGCCACTCGTCCGACCTCGGAAAGAATCAAGGAGGCGATCTTTTCTTCGATTCAATTCGACATTGAAGGACGCCGTGTCCTCGACCTGTTTGCAGGCTCGGGGCAGATGGGGCTTGAGGCATTGTCCCGCGGCGCTGCAAGCGCGATGTTCATCGACGTCTCCATGGAGGCAATGAACATTATCAAAGCGAACATTACTGCGACCGATTTCGGTGCAGTTTCCCGCACACTTGTCAGCGATTACCGCAACTATATCCGCAAAGCATCGAGAAACGACGATATCCGTTTTGATCTCGTCTTTATCGATCCTCCGTACGCGCTCGCATGCGCGAAGGATGCGCTCCTGCGCCTTGCGGAAGGAGGTCTGCTCGCGGACGGCGCGCTCTGCGTTCTTGAGGTTGGCGATGAGCCGCTTGATTTTGACGGTGAGGAATTCGCAGGATTTGAAGTGCAGAAGCTGACACATTACGGCAAAAAGAGCGCCGTCGCCATTCTGCTCTTTCACAGGGGGGAATAACATGCGTGTGATTTTACCCGGTAGCTATGATCCTGTCACACTCGGGCATCTCGATGTTATCCGACGCGCAAGCGAGATGTATGACGAGGTGTTCGTGGTGGTGTTTATCAATCCCGACAAGAACTACACCTTTTCGCTCACAGACCGCGTGAGCATGCTGATGCTTGCCACGGAGGAGTTTCCCAATGTCCTCGTGTCCTACTCTCTTGGACGCGTGGTGGATTACATGCGCGAGCACCATATTGAGAAAATCATCAAGGGAATCCGTAATGACGATGATCTCGCCTATGAGCGCGCACAAGAGGAATACAACCTCGCCCACGGCGGCTATCCCACAGAATACCTGTACAGTCCGGGCGAGCTTGTCGGCATTTCCTCGACACTCGCAAGGCAAAAACTGCAAAATGGCGAGTCACTCGATGACATCCTTCCAAAAAAAGTCATTGAATTTATCAAAAATCATTGACAAAGAAGCCTTTAGGATATATAATATTTAAGAATGATAATTTACTGAATGATAGAGGTTTAAAATCTATGCAAGAAAAAATTCAAGTGCTTCGCGAGGCCTTCCAGAGCGCTATCGCAGAGGCAAACACAGAAGAGGCTCTCGAGAGTCTTCGCATTGCATACCTTGGTAAAAAGGGATGTATTGCCGACCTGATGAAGGGACTGCGTGATGTCCAGGACAAGAAAACAGCAGGTCAACTGATCAATGACTTCAAGTGTGAGGTGGAACGCGCCATCACCGAGGGCATTGAGGCAAAGCGCGCAGAGGCGCTCTCGATGCAGATCCGCAGCGCAAGAAAGTACAACCCTACTCTGATGGCAGAGCGCGAGTTCGGTTCTTACCACCCTATCACGCTCGCTACGCGTGACTGCGAAGAGGTATTCGCCGGTATGGGCTTCACCTTCGAGGATTATGCAGAGGTTGTGGACGATTACGAATGCTTTGAAGCGCTCAATATTCCGAAGCACCACCCTGCCCGCGATATGCAGGATACTTATTATCTGGAAAACGGACAGCTTCTCAAAACACAGACCTCGGCGGCACAAAACGCCATTATGAGAAAATACGGCGCACCCCTGCGCGCGATTTTCCCCGGCCGTTGCTTCCGTAACGAGTCGACCGATGCCTGTCACGAAAACACCTTCTTCCAGATGGAAGGTATGATGATTGACGAAAACATTTCGATTTCCAATCTGATTTACTTCATGAAAACGATGCTCTCCGAGGTGTTCAAGAGAGATATCAAGGTGCGCCTGCGCCCCGGCTTCTTCCCCTTTGTCGAACCCGGCTTTGAGCTTGACATCAACTGCCTGATCTGCGGCGGCGAGGGTTGCCCCTCCTGCAAGAACTCCGGCTGGCTTGAGCTTTGCCCCTGTGGCATGATCCACCCCAATGTACTTCGCGAGGGTGGCATTGATACCGAAAAGTACACAGGCTTTGCGTTTGGTCTCGGTCTGACGCGTCTTGCAATGATGAAGTTCGGCGTCAAGGATATCCGCGATTTCAACAGCGGTAACCTGCAAGCACTCATGCAATTCAAGTCTGTATAAGGAGGTCAGGGAAATATGTTTCTTTCTATGAACTGGATTTGCGATTTCGTTGACCTTTCAGGTCTTGACAGAAAGTCGCTCATTAAAAACTTTACCCTTTCGACTGCCGAAGTCGAAGATATCATTGTCAAGGGCGAGGACACCTATGGTGTTGTTGTGGCGGAGATCGTATCGATTGAAAACCACCCGAACTCCAAAAAGCTCCATCTTCTGAAGGTCAACAACGGCAAGGAAATCCTGGATGTCGTCTGTGGTGCGCCCAATGTACGCGTCGGCATGCGCATTCCCTTTGTCGGCGTTGGTGGCTCGGTCAGCGGTCACGCTATCACCGAAGCAACCATCGCAGGTTATCCTTCCTTTGGTATGTGCTGTTCCGAGAGTGAAATCGGTATTTCCGATGACCACAGCGGTCTGATGGAGATTTTCGAGGATGCTGCGCTCGGCACGGATATCAAAGACCTTTACGATATCGATGATATCATTTTTGAGGTGGACAACAAGTCGCTCACCAACCGTCCTGACCTGTGGTCGCACTACGGTATCGCGCGTGAGTTTGCTACCATTACCAACCGTCCCCTGAAAGCACCTACGCTCTATGACACGAAGGAATTCGATAGCCTTCCTCCCGTCGCCGTGGATGTCAAGGCGACCGACCTTGTATGGCGTTATACCGCGCTCAAGGTAGAAAATATTACCCGTAAGACCTCGCCTGTCAATATGCGTATCCGTCTTTACTACTGCGGTAGCCGCGCGATTAACTTCCTCGCCGACCTTACCAACTATGTTATGATGGAACTCGGTCAGCCCATGCACGCGTTTGACAACGAAAAGGTAGATAAAATCGAAGTGCAGACCTTCCCTGCGCCCTTCACCTTCACCACCCTCGATGGTATCGAGCGCCAGATGGACGAGCAGATGCTTATGATTACCTCGGGCGATGCGCCTGTGGCTGTCGCAGGTATCATGGGTGGCGACGCATCGAAGATTGAGGACACCACCACCTCCCTTCTTTTGGAGAGCGCAACCTTCGACGGCGTCAGCGTCCGCAAGACCTCGACGCGTCTCGGCCTTCGTACCGACGCTTCGATGCGCTATGAGAAGATGCTCGACCCCGAGCTGTGTAAGGTGGCTACCGAACGCTTGCTCTACATCCTTAAGGAATGCGACAGTGATGTCCGTGTGGTTTCCTCTTTTACCGACGCGTATGTACGCAAGTATGAAACCATCACCCTGACCTTTGATAAGCACTTTGTCAATCGTTATACTGGTATTGAAATCGCGAACGAGACCATCGTCACCACCTTGACGAACCTCGGCTTTGCCGTCACTCTCGAGGGCGATATCTTTACCGTTACCGTTCCTTCCTGGCGTTCGACAAAGGATGTCACAATGAAGGCGGATATCATCGAGGAAATCTCCCGTATTTACGGTTATGATAACTTCGCCGTCGAGACCTCTGTCGGCGCGATTTACCCGATTATGAAGGAAAGAGAAAAGTCCGACGAGGACAGGCTCAAAGACCTTATGGTCAAGTCCTACCGTATGCATGAAGTGCATTCGTACATCTGGCAGGATCAGGCGAAGAACGCCTCCCTTGGCATTGCGACCGAGGAAAATGTCCGTATTATCAACGCCCAGACACCCGACCACCAGTACCTGCGCTCGACCATGATCCCTACCCTTCTCTCCTTCGTGCGCGACAATCGCGCTTATGGCGAAAGCTTCGGCATCTTCGAGATCGGACATGTTGTCGAGGGCTTCAAGGAAAATGGTTACTGTGATGAATATAAGAAGCTCGGTGCGGTCTTCTTTGACAAGAAGGCGAATGAGGAATGCGTATTCCTCCGCGCACGCGATGCCGTATGCGAGGTTGTCTCTGATATTCTCCACTACAACCCCACCTTCGAGCTGTGCGAAGCGCCTCGCGATTTCATGCACCCCGCAAACGCTTATAACATTCTGGTAGAGGGCGAATGCGTAGGCTTCCTCTCCGTCCCGCATCCCGTGGTGCTGGAAGCTATTGACAAGAAAGCGGCGATTGCCTTCTTTGAAGTCAATACGACGAAGCTCTCGCGTCACAAGGTAGTTCCTACCAAGTATAAAGAGCCCTCCAAGTTCCCCTCAATCGACATTGACCTCACCTTCCGCGCAGAACGCGAAGCGGTTGTCTTTGACAGAGTAGTCACTCTTGCTCACAGCCTCGTCGGTGAGCTTCTCACCGATGTGAAGGTGCATGACATTTACGAGAGCGAAAACGAATGCGCCCTGACGCTTCGTTTCACCTTCTCCTCCATGGAAAAGACGCTCTCGAAGCAGGAGCTTGCCCCCGTGATTGAAAAACTCACGGCAGGCCTCGCCTCTGAAAATCTCGTCTTCAAAGTTTGATTTTGTAAACTTTGATTAACAAAAAAGCACTTTGCTCCGTGTTTTGGAGCAAAGTGCTTTTGTTTTTGTGTTTTATGTTCTGTGAGAATTAAGGGTTGGTCGATGCGATGTAGGAT
>JAFVYW010000052.1 GCA_017508465.1 Clostridia bacterium | reverse complement strand
GTTCTTATCATCTACTGTCACAGAGGAAACCTCAAACGCATTATGGATCGTACAGAAAGCCAGATTTCCTTTAAAAAGAAGGAAGTCGCCCCTGAAGAAGTCGAAGAAGAAGGCAAAGAGGAAGAATGAAAGAAAAATTTCTGACTCTTGTGAGACGCGCAAGTGCGAGCGAGGTTATGCGCAAGCTTGTGTTTTCAAGGCCATATGTCAAGGGAGAAGAAACGAAGGTAAGCTGCCGCATGGTATGCCATCGTTCCCAGCGGTTTTTTGCCCTTGAATATACCAAAGGGGATACCGTGTCGCAAAAGAATGTAAAATTTGAAGAGGGTTATGTCCTCTTCCAATCCCTGATGGACAAGTTCGGGCAAGCGAATTTAATCACTTCCCTTGGCGATGTCGAATATAAAATTTCAAAATCAGGCAAGTGTGTACTGCTCGGTGACGGCGCGCTCGAGCGCAAGCTTTCGGGTGACCTGACAGGCTTTGCCGTTACGCCCGAAGGGCTGGAACGAAAGAAAAACTATATCCTGAAGGGAGACGAGCCCTTCCTCTTTGTGCTTGGTATCTCGGATAAAAACGGCAGAGTGCATGACAAAAAACAAGGAAAGTTCCGCCAGATCAATCGTTTTCTCGAATATTTCAATCAGGTGTATGATGCCCTGCCCAAAGAAGGCGTGCTTACCGTCTATGACCTTTGCTCCGGCAAGAGTTATCTCTCCTTCGCCCTCTATCACCACCTGACAAACAATCTTCATCGGGAAGTCAACCTTCTGTCTATCGACCTCAAAGCCGATGTTATCCGTGCTTGCGAAGGTTATGCAAGAGAGGTGGGCTTCCACGGCATGCATTTTGTGTGCGACGATGTGAAAAATACGCCGAAGGATGTCACACCCGATCTTGTGATTTCCCTGCACGCGTGCGATGTCGCAACGGATATTGTCCTCTCCTGTGCAGTTCAACTGAATGCGAAGGTCATCCTTTCGACACCCTGCTGTCACAGAGAGCTTTCGCGACACATTTCCTGCGCACCTCTCGCCTTTGCGACAAGATTCGGCAAGCTCTCCGACAAGGTGTGCGAGGGACTGACCGATGGTCTGCGCCTTTTGTATCTTGAAGGTTATGGCTATCTTGTGAATGCCTATGAACTCGTCGATGCGGAGGATACGCCAAAGAACACGCTTCTCGTCGCCATCAAGAAAAAAGCGCATGATGAGAAGAAGAAAAAAGAATATCAGGATGCTCTTACATTTTTGTTAGGAGATGGCGCTTCTTCCTATCTTAACGGCATGATTTGACAACTATTATTTGCAATTGTAGGTATATATGAACGAAACAGTACGGACATACTCCCCGAGCGAAACCGAAGAAGTTGGTTTTCGGGTAGCAACAAAACTGAAGGAAAAGCAGATTCGCGCCCATATTCGTCTGTATGGCGAGATGGGTGTCGGCAAGACCGCCTTTGTGCGCGGATTTTGTCGCGCGTTTGGGATTTCGGGTGTGAAAAGCCCGACATACACCATGGTAAATGAGTATCGTGGCGAATGTCGTGTTTATCACTTCGATATGGTGCGAATTTCCTCGGAGGAGGATTTATATTCCATCGGCTTCGATGATTATACCGCCGACGAGAGCGCATATCTGCTCTTTGAATGGACGGAAAATATTGACGAGTATCTCTCGGAGGGTGGTATTTTTGTCACCATATCGCGCACCTCCGAAAACGAGGGCGCAAGAGATATTGAAATCCGTCTCGGCGACGGCTACACGGTATAGGAGAACATATGAACATTTTAGCATTTGAAAGCAGTGCAAAGACGGCATCGGTCGCTCTCGCGAAGGACGGAAAACTTGTCGGTGCGATGACGGTGGATGCCGGACTTACACATAGTGAAATTCTACTGCCTATGGCGGAGGACCTTCTGAAGGAAAGCAAAATCACCTTTGGTGACATTGACGCGTATGCGGTCACGACAGGTCCCGGAAGTTTTACGGGAATCCGCATCGGTGTGGCGACGGTCAAGGGCTTGGCGTTCGGGAAAGAGGCACAATGTATCGGCATTTCTTCACTGGAAGGGCTGGCATATAATCTCAACGGACTCACAGGCATTTTCGTCCCTGTGATGGATTGCAGAAGAAACGAGTGCTACACGGCTCTCTTCTCATCGGATGGTGAGACAATTGAAAGACTGACACCCGATACGCAGATGCGTATCCTTGATCTTGCGCCGATGCTTCAGGAATACCCTGACACGCCGATTTATCTTGTCGGCGATGCCTATGATAAGGCGAAGTCCCTGCTGGAACCGCTCGGCGTCCCTATGGAAAATACGCCACACGCGATGCGTTTGCCAAACGCTGCTTCCCTGTTGCTCATCGCAGAGAAACGGCTTTGCGACGGAGCGTTTTGTGATGACAGCACATTGACTGCCGTGTACCTCAAGCCCGCACAAGCGGAGCGTGAGAGACTACAGCGAGAAAAACAAACACAAGGAGATAAATAAAATGAGAAAGATTTACATTGGCGCGGACAGCGCCGGTTACCCTCTTAAGGAAGAGGTGAAGGAATACCTTATCACAAAGGGATATGAGGTTGTTGACTGTGGCACGGACTCCACGGCATCCTGCCACTATCCTGTCTTTGCAAGCGCAGTTGCGAGCGAAGTGCAGAAGGCTCCGGATGATGTATTCGGCATTCTCATCTGTGGCACAGGTATTGGTATGAGCATGTGCGCGAACAAATATAACGGTGTTCGTGCGGCATGTTGCGGCGACACCTACTCGGCAAAAATGACACGAGCGCACAACGATGCAAATGTGCTTTGCATGGGTGCGAGAGTTACCGGCTCCTGCCTCGCCCTTGACATTCTTGATGCCTTTCTTTGTGCAGAATACGAAGGTGGCAGACATGCCATTCGCGTCGGGATGATTGCGGAAATCGAGCAGAAGCAAAAATAATATCAGAGCTCTGAAAATACCTCGCTGACATCAATGCACGAGGTGTGCTCGAGCAGAAGCTCTTCACTGATTCCTGTGAGTTCCTTACCGAATTCCGACATAGGAGAGAGATGGATTGCGCCAATGCCGTCCGCCTCCATGACAGAGAGGATATAGGGAAAACACACGCCAAGGTTCTCCCGATGCCCCATGCGATAGAGCGACAGGGGTGGTAATCTGTGGAAGAGACGGTCGCGCTCGGGGTTTTCGTTTTTTCTCTCGCCACAAAAAAAGAGGTCATATACCTCCTGCGGAAGAATACTATCTGTTTGCGATGCGCTGCCGTCTTCGATAAAATTGACTTGTTCCGCAGGGCTGATACATGTCTCTTCCGTTCCCTCGCCTATGGGCTTTGTCTGCGATTTCTCCTTCAGGAGAACATAGAGGGCAAACGCAAGATGTTCTGCTCGCTCGAAGCCATAGTAATGAAGGGCACATGACCTCTCACTTTTTTCCATAACGCACTCTCCATAAACAAATATTTCGTAGGAACCATCCAGTTTCGGATATCCTTCGACGAGTAGCTTTTCCCATGCCGTCCCCGACAGCGAGTTCTTCAACAAACGGCGGACGGTGGCGCATAAATCCTTATTGGAAATGACCTTGTCGCGTCCGAGGCCGTATTTCGTCGCCTCGTCGACAGATAAGGATAACTTCAATTTTCCCTCTCTTATTTTCAGTATTTTCAAAATGCACCCCTCCTTCCCAAATAGTATACACAAAAAGGGGGAATGGGGTGAATCATGGTGAGTTCGAGACCTTCCTCACCTAAAACAAAACTAAAGGAGCAAACCTCAAAAATGAAAAAAACAACGCAAAAAAACCTGATTTTTCTGACACGGAGTGGCATTATTGCCGCTCTTTACACCGTCCTGACCTATTTCACCTCCCTCTTCGGTCTTGCCAGCGGACCTGTGCAATTCCGTCTTTCTGAGGCGTTGTGCATTCTCCCCGTATTCCTCCCGGAAGCCACGGTGGGACTTACGCTCGGGTGTCTTGTTTCAAATCTTGTGACAGGCGGTCATATTCTCGATATTATTTTCGGTACGCTCGCCACAGCGCTCGGCGCACTCGGCACGCAATTTCTGTGCCGTATTAAGCATTTTCCTTATGTACTTTATACGCTGCCAAGCGTGCTTTCCAATGCCGTTATCGTTCCCCTTGTCCTGTGTTACACCCTGAATGGTGAATTTACACATGCGTTTTACTGGCCGACGGTCGGCTCGGTGGCGCTGGGTGAGGGTGTTGTCTGCTTTTTGCTCGGCACGCTTCTTTACCTCGCGATAAAGAAAAGGCCGTATATACTCGGCGGATAAGCGAAAGATAATCAGGGGGAAAATCATTTTTAACAGACGAGGACTATGGTCATCCCTCGTCTGTTTTCTTTTTCGGGGCGATTTTTTCGCATGTACATACGGTTTCGATAAAAATCCGTAGTGTTTATGAAAAAAGACAAAAACTCACAAAAAAATACTTGACAACGCGTGCGCGTTTTGTTATAATTAATTTGTATAATTATGAGCATTTGGAACAGGAGGGGTTATGAAGAAGCAGATTCGTGAAGTTCGTCTGGTCGATCTTGCCCACTATTTATTGTTCCCTCTCCTGCTCATTCTTGCGATTTTCGGCACGGTTGTTCTCACATGTCATTGGTATGGTGATGTCATTCGCCCGATTTACTTTATTCTCGTCGGCGTTCTGCTCTCCCTCTTTACCCTTCGCAACCTTGCCATCGGACTTGTGCTGCTTTATAAGGCGGTGGCTCCGATGTCCTTGCGTGACCGATGTCGCTTTGAGCCTTGTTGCTCGACCTATATGATTATGGCTCTTCAGAAATACGGTCTGATTGTCGGGCTTTATAAGGGAATCCGACGCATCTGCCGTTGTCACCCACCGAATGGTGGCGAGGACCTGCCATAAGCTGTTTTTGATTTTTAGTCTCATTATGATAAGGAGATTTTTTATGGATTCTACCAACCTCTATCTGAGTGGGCGTTGCCCCTACTGCCACACGGCACTCGACTATCTTCCGGGTGACGAGGCGGTGCATTGTCACGCGTGCGATCATGTCGTGGCGACATCTTTGCTCTTGCTTGAATGCACAGGCGCACAGGAAGAGATTCTCGAAGAGGACCGCTTCGCTATGGAAAATGTGACGACGGTCAGCGCAGGACTTGTATATTTCAATCACTTCTGCGAGAACTTCGACTGGGAGGCTTTTGCCACCTCTTCTTCTCTCACGCTGCCGAGATTCAATGCGATATCCGAATCCTATAAACTGAAATTTGCGACCAATCCTCTTACCTATGTGCTTGATTTCCGCAGAATTGTTGTTCCCGTAGCGAAGAAGATTGAGGCGCTTAAGAAAATCGAAAGCGAACTGATCTCCCGTCATGCCTCCGATATTTCTGTTCTCTATTCTTATTTCGACAAGTATTCCTGCCTTGCGGAATCCATCGGTGAAGAAAAGGAGACCATGAAGCGCACGCTTCTTCAGGATATCGAGCTTGCCGAGAAATATGGCGCAGACGCGGAAATTGTGGAGAACCTCAAAAAGAGCTTCTCGGAATTCGTAGCGGCACTTGACACCATCAAGCCTGCGGACGATCTCAAGCAGAGTGGCGTATTCACCCGTTATAAAAACGAGAAGGACGCCGTCCTTGCGCGCGAGCTTGCCGAGGCTGGCATAGACGCGCTTGCGACCTATTCGAAGGCATCTTCCCTGCTCGATAGCGGCGATACCGAAAATGCGCTCCACCTTCTTCTCTCCATCCGTGGCTATATGGATAGCGCGGCGATTATCGAGAAGCACTCGAAGATTTTTACATACAATGGTGAGCTGATTGAGCTTGGCGGTCAGGTATTCTACCTGCGCGATGGCATGAACACCTATTTCGATGTCAACGATCCTACGGGCTACAAGAAGTGCCCCTGCAAGAATCTTTATGAAATCGTGGATGGTGTGCCTGCTTCCAGACCTACCGTTACTGGTATTACCCGTATTCTCGGCGCGTTCGGCACACGCATTTATTTCATTAAGAATGACACGAATATCTGTGTATACAACACGAAAAAGAGCGATGTATTCATTCCCGAGCAGGTCCTTTATACGGCGCCTGTCGGCGACTTCGCGATTGATGATGCCTATAACACGGTGAAATACACCGAGGACGGAAGCCGCTTCTTTATCCGTAAGAAGCTCCGCTCTCCCGAAGAAAAACGCGGATGCGCCCTCTTCAGAAAGAAGAAGAAAACACCTCGCGTCGACCGCAGAAACAATTATACCATCGTCCTCGTCGACATGGACAATGTAACTGTGAAGGAAATACTTCCCGAAGTCATTGATGTCATGGACTACTACGGCGACAGTATTTTCTATACCTACCTCTCCCCTGAAACCGCTCTCCCCTCCTTCCATGTTTACAACATCACGACCGAGAGTGACGAAGCGATTCTCGACTCCGATTGCATCATCCATGCGATGATTGGCACGAAGATTGTCTACTCGGTATATGCTCCCAACGCCTACAACCTTGACCTCAGTGTCATCGACATCAAGACGAAGGAGCCGAAGCTCATCGCCGCAAATGTATGTGGCTACTACCAGAATTCCGGCGACAAGATTTTCTACACCGTCGGTAGCGCAGACCTCGCACACCTCTACTCCTATGACCTCGAGAGTGGCGAAAGCGCGGAAATGCTCTCTTCCATCGGTGAGATTGTCAGCCTTGGCGAAGAGTACCTTTACTACATGAAGGGCAACGACCGCAACGCTGTTCTGATGCGTGTTTCGACTGACGGAAAGGAAACACTCTGCATCGCATCCCGCGTTTCTCGCATCGTCCGCATGGGCGCCGGCGTGATTTACTATGTCAACTCCCGTGACGAGCTTCATATGGTTCGTACCGACGGCAGAAACGATCACACCATCGCGCGCGAGGTTTCCCGCGATGATATTATCATTGATGATAAGAACATCTACTATCTGCGCCGTGAAATGGTCGGTGATGTCAGTGTGGAGGGCGACGGTATGTCCTGCTCGCTTTACACGACTACCCTGAAGGGTACAGACCTCAAGAAGATTGCTTTCAATGTCGTATCCATCAAGGAATTCGACGAAAAGACCATCTACCTTTGCACGAAGGAAAACGCATCCTTTACCATCAGTCGACCTGTTGACAAGGACAACTTCGAGGTAGATGAATGTACCTCTCTCCTTACCGCTTATAAAAAGCTTGATAAGACAAGTGGCAAGATTACCGATGTACTTACCATCGGCGTACCTACGGCAGAAAGCCGTGAATTCCGTGTAGGTTGCGCTCTCTTCAAAAAGACCAAGACCGTAAATGGCGCTGTTATCAAGAACATCCGCCGCGACACCTATGTGCGCGCAGGCGTTGCTCGCGTTGGCGCAGTTTATGATGAAGAACTCGCTGCCGCACAACAACAAGAAACAAGATAATATATACCCCCTGACAATAAGGATTTTTATCTCTTTCGTCAGGGGGCTTTATTGTTTAAAAAGGCAAAAATATAATCAGACAAATATTTTCTTGTAATATATTGCATTTTTCTTTCGATTATGCTTTAATATAAGAAAGAAAAAGCCGAGGGGTGACCAAATGTATTTTACATTCAATCCATATGTTACTTATGCCAAGGAACAATTTTTCACACATAAAAGAAAGAGAGTTACCAACATACGCAAAGACTATCTTTTCTTCTATATGACAAGAGGATTTTTCACCTATGAAATCAATGGTGTACGAGGAAAACTCTCCAAAGGAGAGGGCTTGTTGATTCCACCAGGATCTGTTTACACAATAGGTCTCGATTATCAGGAACTGTCCATCTTTCGTGTCATCGACTTCGACCTTGAGGGCGAAGACTATAACCGAGTCAACCTCGGCCCGTTTCCAGCCGCGAAAGTTCCTAAAAACATGAAATGCACGGCAACACAGAAGCCATTCGATACGGTGAAGCATTATGTCGGTATTGAGGATCTTGAGTATATGGTGAATGATATGATCTCCAGATACGCAAAGCGCGGCGAGCATTATCTTGCTCTTATCAGTACCATCATGAAATTACTTCTGATTGAGTGCGAAGTGAGAAACGAAAAGATCAATACCAAGGGAGATATGCTCTCTATGGTAGAAAACTATCTTGAGGAGCATTATCACGAGCAGATTACGAACTCGGACATCGCTTCTGCACTATCGTACCATCCATACTATATCAGTGCCACCATGAAAAAAATGACAGGACAGACATTGCGCGAATACATTCTTAACTTCCGTCTGCAAAAGGCAAAGTATTACCTGCGCGAGTCGCAGAAGAGCATTACCAAAATTTCAAGCATCTGTGGATTTACAAGTCACTCGTATTTCTCGATGACATTTGCGCGAGCCTTCGGTATGACACCATCCAAATACCGCAAAAAACACCAATATCAAGTTTATTAAAAAAACGGGGTATATCAAAGAACAACTTCTTGGTATGCCTCGTTTTTTGGTAGTTTTTATCGAAAAAGACAAAATGATGTCAGAGAAAACAAAAGCATTTTTTGAAAAAGAAAAAGGATGGAAGAGGGTAGCAGGTTACCCTTTTCCATCCTGAATGAAGATAGAATAAATTACTTAACTTCAACTTCTGCGCCTGCAGCCTTGAGCTGTTCAGCGATCTTTTCAGCTTCTTCCTTGGAAACGCCCTCTTTGATGGTCTTAGGAGCTGCTTCAACAAGGTCCTTAGCGTCCTTAAGGCCGAGACCAGTAAGTTCGCGGACAACCTTGATAACATTGAGCTTAGAAGCACCAGCTGCTTTAAGAACAACATCGAATTCGGTCTTTTCTTCTGCTGCGGGAGCTGCTGCTGCGCCAGGAGCTGCTGCAACTGCTACGGGAGCTGCGGATACACCGAACTCCTCTTCAAGTGCTTTAACAAGGTCTGCAAGTTCAAGAATGGTGAGACCTTTAACGAGTTCAAGAATTTGAGTGGACTTTTCGTTCATTTTTATAATCCTCCAAAATATTAATTCAAAAATTATTTATTATGCAGAGATTACGCTTCTGCAGGCGCTTCGGTGGTTTCTTCGCCACCATTTTCTTTGTCGATCTTTCCTTGAAGAACATAAGCAAGACCGTAAAGAGGGGACATAAGGCTGCCCATCATCTTTGCGATAAGAACTTCCTTCGAAGGTGTAGCTGCAAGAGCTTCAACGGCAGACGCGTCAATAACGCCACCGTCAACAAAACCAGCCTTGATTTCAAAGGTCTGAATCTTGTCTGCGAAGGTCTTGATGATCTTAGCGGGAGCGAGGGGATCGTCCTGGCTGATTGCGATAGCGGTCATGCCAGAGAGGTGCTCCTTCATCTCACCGAGACCAGCGATTTCGCATGCTCTACCTGTGAGGGTGTTCTTCATGACAGTGTACTCAACGCCTGCTTTGCGGAGTGCGGCACGCAGTTCAGTATCCTGTGCAACGGTAATGCCTTCGTACTTTACAAGAACGCCAGCCTGAGCGCTCTGCAGCTTTGCAGCGAGAGTCTCAACGACTGCCTTCTTTTGTTCAAG
>JAFVYW010000051.1 GCA_017508465.1 Clostridia bacterium | reverse complement strand
TCCTCCGTACAGGTGACAGGATACCCGCAGACGCAACTTTGATTTCGGGTGAGATTTCGGTCGATGAGTCGTCTCTTACAGGTGAAAGTCTCCCTTTGGATTATAAGAGTGGTGGAACTCTGATTTGCGGCACAGTTGTGGTTGACGGCTACGGCGAGGCCGTACCAACAGCGCTCGGCGAGGATACTTCCCTCTCCCAAACTGTGCGCATGGTAAGCGAGGCCTCCGCCAGCAAAGCACCGATTGCGCGTATGGCGGACCGTGTGAGCGCTGTTTTTGTCCCCGCAGTTCTCCTGATTGCCACTCTTACCTTTGCGCTCTGGTGGATCTTCGGTGACTTCGGAGACGCGGTAAATCACGCGATTTCCGTCCTTGTTATCTCCTGTCCCTGCGCTTTGGGACTGGCGACGCCCACGGCAATTATGTGCGCGATGGGCAAGGGCGCAACTCTTGGTATTTTAATCAAAAACGCCGAGACGCTCGAGGCGGTCGGCAGATGCACCACAGTGGCATTCGATAAGACAGGAACGCTCACGAAGGGCGAGATGCAGGTTGTGGATGTCATGGCTTGTGGTGATATAACAAAAGAAGAAATGTTTGCGCTGACCTCGTCAATCGAAGGTACTTCCTCTCATCCGATTGCCAAGGCGATTGTGAAATACATCGGTGATGTACCCGAGCGTGATGTCGGAAAGATTTCCGTTCTCGCAGGCAAGGGTATTTTTGCCAAAGGAGAATGTGGCGCTTTCGCAATCGGTAATGGCGCATTGATGGAAGAATGCGACATTGAAACCGATGAGGCGCAGGAGTTCGCGCGGGCGGCAGAAAGCCGTGGCGCAAGTGTGATTTATGTGGCAAATCTCGATGGCCTGCTCGGCGCGTTCGCTGTGGCAGATACGCCGAGAGAAGAAAGCGCCAAAGTGATGGAAGCCCTTGAGCATATGCATATCCGAACCGTGATGGTCACGGGTGACAGTGAGCCTGCCGCGAAAGCCATCGGCGAGGCGGTCGGTATCGGAGAGATTTACGCATCTCTGACGCCTGAAGGAAAGGGCGAAAAAATCGGGGCATGCAAAGCGGATGGCAGCATTGTGGCGATGGTCGGCGACGGTATCAACGATGCTCTTCCTCTTGTAAGCGCTGATATTGGTATCGCGATGGGAAGCGGTACGGATGTCGCGATGGAGAGTTGTGATGTCGTGCTTCGCTCCTCGGGACTTATGATGGTACCAACGCTCCTCGCGCTTGGCAGACTTACTCTTCGTAAAATCAGACAAAACCTGTTCTGGGCTTTGATATATAATAGCATCTGCATTCCTATCGCCGCAGGCGCGCTATCCTTCCTCGGCATTACACTTGAGCCAATGATGGCGTCTCTCGCGATGGCATGCTCATCTCTATGCGTTGTTTGCAACGCCCTGTTAATCAACCGTTTTCAAGCGAAAGGAGAAAAAAATGAAAACAAAAATTGACATTTCCGACTACATCTCCAAGATTGTTGGTCCATATGACACCATTGAACTTGAAGATAATATTACCGATGATGTTGGTAATATCGTGGAAGGCATCAGCATCCGTATTACCAGACGCAGAAAACCAAACTCTCTGATTTATATGGGTTTTTACTTTCCAAGCGGACATAATGGTGTTCTTCTTCAGGGAGGTAACGGTGGTCTTGCCAGCGGACTTCCAATCACAACAACAGCTCGTTTCACCAGTGAGGGATATGCCTTCATGAACTGTAACCTTGGCACTTCACATGGTGAGCTTTCAGGTTATAATAACCCGACGCTCCTCGAGGATTTCGGTCATGTTGCTATTTATGAAACGCATCGCATCGGTCTGGAGCTTTATTCTTTTATCTACGGAAAAGCACCTGAATATACATATTACTGGTCCGGTTCGACAGGCGGACAGATGGGCATGAGTATGGTGCTTCGTCACCCCGAGTGCTTCGATGGCGTTATCGTGGGTGCGCCTGCGAATAATCGCGTTTCCCTGCACACCTATTTTGTCTGGAGCCACCAAAAACTGCGCGAGGTCGGAGAATATCACCGTCCATTTTTCAATAAGGCGGATTGTGAAACCATCCACCGCGTTGCGATCGAATTCCATAAGGCGAGGGGCAGAATGCTCGCAGAAGCACCCGACACGATCGCCTTCCCTGTGACAGAGGAGTGTGAAATTGATGAATTCCTCGCCGAAGTCGCCAAGGCACTTCCGCTGACCGATGCACAAAAGCAGGCACTCTATGATGTTTACCAAGGACCTGTCAACCCGAACACGGGAAAGCGTTTTTATCGCGGTTATCCCATTGGCAGCGAGTTTGAGCCATTCGGACTTTATAGCGCTTCCACTTCCGAAAAGATGCTCGCGCACAAGTTCATTTCCCTCTGGGCGCTTGGTCACGATTTCAATCCCTACACCTTTGATTTTGGTCGGGATTATGAAAAGTCGATGGCGCTTCTCTCGGAAAATCTCGATGCATCCTCTCCTGACATTACTGCATTCCTCTCGCGCGGAGGCAAACTACTGATGCTCGCGGGTACAAACGATTGCATCGTACCTTATGGTGGAACTATCGATTATGTAAAAGAGGTGCGCGAGACAGTCGCTGAAGAATACCTTGAGAACTTTGTATTCTTCTGCTTGCCGACGCGCAACCATTGTGTTGCGAACGGAAACACCTCGATTGTCACCTATCACGAGGAGGAGGGCTCTCTGCTCGATGCGATGCGCGATTGGGTAGAGCATGGCAAGCGCCCCGAGATGCTTTTCACGCATGCTATCACGGAAGAAAAGACCTTTGTTACGGTGCCCACATTCCCCGCGTAAGTTTACGCAGAACTTTACCGAAGGGTAAGACGAAAAGCGGCGGGAGTAAACCCCCGCCCTACATCACAAAGCCTTCGCCTTTCCCATAGGCGAGGTGATATAAAAATGCAGATTTTGCACAAGGCAAAATCTGCATTTTTTGTTGGAAGAGGTTTTAAAAACCATTCAATCTGTGATATTATCTACGACAAAGGTGTTACCGCCGAAGAAGTAGATATAGTCATCAATGTGTACGGCACGGGAGGTGTTGCCACCGGGGAGAGTGACCTTGGTGAGTTCTGTGAGATGATAACCATCAAAATGGAGGACAACATAGAATGTGCTCTCGTATTTTCCATAACTATCCTGGTACTTGTAATCGGTATAGGAGAAGCCGAAGAGACCGTTTTTACGGTCGATGAGATAGGATTTGTATTCTGTCGCATAATAGCCTGCATGCTCGACTTCGTATTTTGCGACGGAGACAACGCCATTTTCACTCTCTTCGTAGATTTCCACCTTCACGGTGTCCCACACCTCTCCCTGACCAATGCCAAGGAGGAAGCCGCCTCCGAGTTGGATAAGGGAGGTTGAGAAGCCTGTAATGGTACCAGTATCCTTATAGGTAATGTTCTCTGTATCGGAGAGGTCGAAGAAGAATACGGGGTCGGTGTTCTGAACGGCGGTACAGACATAAGCGTTTGTGCCATCGAAGCGGACGGAACGAACGGTCTCGCCAATGGGGGCGAAGTCGATGACGCTGTTCATCGTCTGCATATTTTCGATGTTGATAAGGTAGAGGCTCGCGCTTGTGCCCAAAGAGAGCATATCGGGAGCGAGCGCCATATCGCTGTGCCAGTTGGTGTTATAAACGCGATTCTTTGTTGTAGTGGTGACAGCACGGAGGATGCCTTCGTGTTCGTCAAGGCTGTACTGATTGAGGAAGGTGCCATCGACGGTAGTACTTCCCTGCTCCACGAAGGTATCACCTGTATAGTCGATGCGAAGGATTTCACTTTTTGAGACCGAAAATTCCTGCGAATTGCTGGTGATGTTTTCGGTATATCCTCGCGTGAGGTAAATCGAAGAATTTGATACATAGAGTACATCGCTATATGAAAGAACGGCGAGGGTGTCTTTTAGTGTCAGAGTGCTCTCGTCATATTTCGTAACAACGGTATAACGACGGCTATTCACTTTGTCGGGGGCGATGATATTATCCATCGGCACGCTCTCAAAGCCATCACCTGTATTGTACTGCGGAAGGAAGGTTTCCTCCTTATCATAATCGGGTTTATAGTGAACATAGTATTCGCCAACCACAAGGAGCGTACCGTTCACCAGACGGCTGGAGGTATATGCGCCTGTTACAGTGGTGCGGTTTTGCTCGGTGATGCCGAGGGGATTTTCGACATTGAGAGAGATGATGTCATAGACACTTTCGTAATTTTTATCATTGTAGGGATAAATGACGGTCAGGCGTCTCGCATCGGTGGAGAGGTAAAATTCAAGATTTTCGGAATAGATATACTTTGCATTTTCAGGACGAGGAATTTCAAAGGTATGGACGAGCTCAGACGCCTCGCCTGCGATAGAATAAACCTTGATAGAGAGACCGTCGAGGTAGAAAAAGTGGGTGGTGGTGCGTTTGATGAGGTCGGCTTCAATGACGCCCTCCACCTGATTGTCAGTCACCTCTTCATAAGAGCCCTCGGGTTTGCCGGTCTCATAATCAAAATCCATATCGGGTGCATCCCCCGGTGCCATCATATCATTCTTGGAGCAGGAGACGAGGTTTGAGAAGATTTTATCGAAGTTGTTCTGGTATCTTGGTGGGGTGGAAAGATAGGCATTGAGTTTCGTAATAACAGGATAGTATTCACTTCCCTCATACTTTTTGACCTTCGCGCCCGGGTTGTAGGTAAAGGGAACGAAGAGCCAAGCGAGTAGCAAGGTGAGGGCGGCGGCAAGTGCGCCAAGGCGTATCCATTTTGCTTTTGTTTTCTTCATTTTTTTCGGTCTCGCCTCTTCGATATAGGCATCATCGATGTCCGAAAAGGTGGAAAAAAGTCTGTCTCTTTTCATACTTGTATTCCTTTCTGCTGGAGGTAGTTTTTCAGTCCCTGTCTCGTGCGATGGAGCGAGGTCTTTACAGCACTATCGGTCAGTCCATATTCCTTCGCAATCTCGCTGATGGTGGAGGCGTAGAAGTAACGGCGGACAAAAACCTTGCGCACAAGGGTGGGGAGGGTGGAGAGGTAGCCATTCAAGGCATCACGCAGGGCGATGGTTTCGGCGATATCCTCATTGTTTGCAGGGATGCATTCCTCAAGTTCGGAAAGCACCGTCTCCATATGCAAGGAGCGTTTCCCCGCGCGCTTCCTGCGATAGAGGTCGATAGCGAGATTTCTCGCAATACGGCAAAGATAGGCAAGAAGGCTCTGGGGTTTTTCAGGGGGAATATGGTTCCACGCGTGCATATATGCGTCGGTAACACAATCCTGTGCTTCGGTCGCATTGTTCAAGATATTTCTTGCAACACTGCGGCAATATGCGCCATATTGTGTCTCGATGTCTTCAAGCACCTTTTCATCGCGCCCAAAAAAGCGTTCGACAAATCGCTCATCGATATTCATCCGTGACACCTCCTTATCGTGTTTGAAATGCCTTTACACCTATAAAGACGAAAAATCCAGCCAAAAGGTTACAACTTTTTCAAAAAAAGAAAAACTTTTTTCGCATTCAGTATAACACGCGAGAAACATAATGTCAAGAGAAAGGGGCTGAGTCATTAAGAATTCAGCATACTTTGGCATTGAATAAGAATTTTCACTAAAATGCTGAATTCTTAGTGCGAAGCGCCTTTGGGGCTCGCTTCATTCAGGCATAACCGAACGAAAAACCTAAATAAAAAAAGAGAAAACCGTAGGTTTTGACCTTAGTTTCCTCTTAATCTGTAAACGACAGAGGCAATTTGA
>JAFVYW010000050.1 GCA_017508465.1 Clostridia bacterium | reverse complement strand
TTTCGGCATCTTCACCAACGGCGAGACCGCCGATAGCATAGCCATCACAGGGGATTTTCGCCGTTTCAATCATGTTCTGGATACTGAGATCGTCATAAGTACCGCCCTGATTGATACCAAAAAGCATCTGATGCGGATTTACGGTATCGGGAAGCGCATTCAGACGATCCAACTCCGCGCGGCAACGGCGAAGCCAACGAATGGTTCTCTCCTGCGATGCCTTAACATAGGCATAGGGTGCTGGGTTTTCGATACATTCGTCAAATGCCATCGCGATGGTGGAGCCAAGGTTAGATTGTATCTGCATGGACTCTTCCGGTCCCATAAAAATGCGTTTGCCATCAAAATGGGAGTTGAAGGCTACGCCCTCTTCCGTAATCTTGCGAAGGCTTGCCAGAGAGAAAACCTGAAATCCGCCAGAATCGGTTAAAACCGGGCGATCCCAGTTAAAAAATTTATGAATGCCACCGAGCGCACGGATAACGGTGTCTCCAGGACGGATATGAAGGTGATAGGTATTCGAAAGTTCCACCTGACAACCAAGGGCATAAAGGTCCTCGGTTGAGATACCACCCTTGATGGCGGCGGAGGTGCCGACATTCATAAATACGGGTGTCTGTACCGTACCATGAACCGTTTCAAAAGTTCCGCGTCTTGCCTTTCCTTCTTGTTTTAATAGTGTAAATTTACCCATAATGTATACCTTTGTTTACTTAATTCTGTCAAATTGGCGGTCGAGCTCTCGTTTTGTCAAACGATAGGCAATCGGTCTGCCATGAGGACAAACTGTGATATCGGGCAAGGAAAGAACGCGTTTGATCAGCCAATCAATGATTGACTTATCATAAAGACGACCACCCTTGATTGCCGCTTTGCAAGCGATCTGGTACAGTGCCTTTTCACGGCGGATTTCCTCATTGATAGAAGGATCTAATGCACAGGTGATAAGATCCGCGAGCGTTGCTTCAAAGAGTCCCTTTGCTTCATCCGCTTGAATCATATCCGGAATGGCATGAAGTTCTACCCCATTGTCTACAAAGGTGTAGGAGAAACCGACATATTCGAGTTGCGCTTGATTTTCTCTTGCCACTTCAAGTTCATCTGATGCCAGGGAAAGTGTTATAGGAACAAGTAGCGTCTGAGAGAGGGAACGCGAATCCATCGCACGATTCTTCTTCAAATCCTCGAAGATAATTCTTTCATGCGCCGCGTGCTTATCGATGACAAGAAGCGCACCATCATATTCCACCATTACATAGGTATCGAATGCTTCACCGACATAACGATAGTCAATATCATCGGAAAAACAATCGTGAATCGGAGGCACCTGCTCTTCTCTTCCTCTGATTTCCGACGCCTCTTTAATGATTTCGACCGATGCTTTCGGTGACATTTCCTCCACCCTCGACGAAGCAGAGGCGCTATGTGTCGCAGGTGAATGCATCGTGACAGGCGAAGAGTGCTGTGGCTCGCAGGTAGGAGTTCTTCTGGCAGAGGATGCCGTAGGGTCTGCCACCTGGGTTGTGGGGGAAGGAGATGGTCTGCCAAGGAGTGAGAAACGATCATCAAACGATGTTGTAGCTCCTGAATGTGTTTGTGTAGCAGGCACTTCGCGAGTGGAGGCTTGCGCACCTCGCGCTTCATGAAATGTCATTTGCGAAACGCGACGATCATCCTCGATTGGAACAAATGCACCCATAGGGTTCTGATAGCCCTTCAGTCCTGTTTTTGTGTTACCAAGAGCGAGCTCGGGGCGATATTCTGCCTCTTCCAAGGCGTTTTTAACAGTGTAATATACCGCTTCAAACACCGAGCGTTCATCGGAAAACTTCACTTCCAATTTGGTCGGGTGAACATTGACATCAATCAGGGCGGGGTTCATTTCGAGAAACAGAACGCAGGAAGGAAAGCACTCGGGGGCGATAAAAGAGGTGAATGCTTTTTCGAGAGCCGCTTGCGCGGTCAGGCTCTTGATATATCTGACATTGATTAAGAATTTTTCAAGATTACGGTTTTTCCTGACATTATCGGAGCGTCCAATCAATCCATGCACGCGAACGCTGGAGGTCTCGCCATCAACAGCAATTGTCTTTTTCGGGAAATCCCTGCCAAGCACCGACTGTACGGTATGAAGAAGGTCACCATCGCCCGGGGTGCGGAACTTCTCTTCTCCATCAATCAGAAGTTGGATTGAGATATCCGGACGCGAGAGCGCAACACGCTCTACAAGAGCCGAAACATTCATCGCTTCGGTCGCATCTTTTTTCAGAAATTTACGGCGCGCGGGGACATTGAAGAAGAGGTTTTCGACCACGACAGTAGTACCGTCTGCCGCACCAACCTCACCGATTTCAAGGATTTCGCCGCCCTCGCTGACAAGCATAGAGCCAATTTCATCCTCGGCTCTTTTGGTGATAATCGTTACCGCACTGACAGAAGAAATTGCCGCAAGTGCTTCCCCACGGAAACCAAGCGTCAGAATGCCGTCAAGGTCCTCTTTGGTGCGTATTTTGCTTGTCGCATGGCGTTTTATTGAGACAGGAAGGTCTTCTTTCGACATGCCGACGCCATTGTCGGACACACGAATCAGCGCGACACCGCCTCTTTTGATTTCTGCAACTATTTTTGTAGAGCCTGCATCGATAGCGTTTTCAATCAACTCTTTGAGAACGGAAGAAGGTCGCTCCACGACTTCACCTGCCGCAATCAGGTTGGCAATTTCAAAACTTAATACATTAATGTTTCCCACGACAGGCCTCCTTTCTTATTCCTCAAGTTGTTTTTTCAGCGAATAAAGCACGCCGATGGCTTCGATGGGGGTGGTGGTGTTCAAATCAATGGCACGAAGTGCCGCGCAGACCTCGCTCTCGCGCGCAGAAATCAGGGATGTGAACAGATCGGGCGCATCCTCTGTTTTCGCCTTCTGCCCCCTTGCAGGACGAATGGCCTCTTTATGCTCAATATCAGCGAGAATTTCACGAGCGCGTTTTACCACCTCGTTTGGTACGCCTGCAAGTTTGGCAACCTCGATTCCGTAGGAATCGTCCGTACCACCTCTGACGATTTTACGAAGAAAGGTGATGGTATCGTTACGCTTCTTCGCAGCAATATTATAGTTTACAATGCCCTCAAACTGCTCTTCCATTTCCACAAGCTCATGATAGTGGGTAGCAAAGAGGGTTTTTGCACCGAGTTTTGACGAGTGTGTATATTCGACTACCGCGCGTGCAATTGCCATGCCGTCAAAGGTACTGGTGCCTCTGCCAACCTCGTCATAGACAATGAGAGACTTTTTGGTGGCGTTTTTCAGAATAGATGCCACTTCATTCATCTCGAGCATGAAGGTCGATTGACCAGATGCTAAATCGTCCGATGCGCCGACACGGGTAAAGACCTTATCAACGATGCCAATGCGCGCCGAGCGCGCAGGAACGAACGAACCAATCTGTGCCATAATGACGATCAGAGCAACCTGACGCATGTAGGTCGATTTACCTGCCATATTCGGTCCGGTAATAAGCATCATGCGGTTTTTCGAGGTATCGAGAGTGGTATCGTTCGGGACAAAATACGAGTTGTCGACGAATTTTTCCACCACAGGGTGTCTTCCATCCTGAATGATCAGGTCTGTGGTCATATCCACTTCAGGACGACAATAAGCATTCTTACTTGCCACCTCGGCAAACGAACGATATACATCAAGTTCCGCGAGTAAGGAGGCACTACGGCGGATTCTGTCGCTGTTTTCAGCGACATAGAGGCGCAGTTGATTGAAGATTTCAAACTCAAGACTGACAATTTTTTCATCTGCACCCAAAATGGTGCTTTCCATTTCTTTGAGTTCCTGGGTAATATATCTTTCTGCGTTGGTAAGCGTTTGTTTTCTTATGTAACGATCGGGAACATCGGGAATGAAGGACTTTGACACTTCGATATAATAGCCAAAAACCTTGTTATAGTCAACCTTCAGGGTGCGGATTCCCGTATTTTCGCGCTCGCGCTCTTCGATCGAGTGCATGATGCTTCTGGCATTCGCCTGAATACCACGATAGTAATCGAGATCCTCATTAAATCCATCGCGAATCATACCGCCCTCACGAATGGTGAAGGGGGGATTCTCCACGATAGCGCGCATGAGTAGCTCGGCAACATCGTCAAGGGTGTCCAGACGCTGGTACAAATCGCGCATCGCAACGGTTTTTCCTGTTGAAATCAGGTCTTTGATAATTGGAATTTGCAGAAGGCTTTTTCCTATCGCGTAAAGATCCTTCGCGTTTGCCGTACCATATACCGCTTTCGCGCAGAGGCGTTCAATATCGGAGATATTCGCCAGGGCTTCTGTGAGTTCCTCGCGCAGGATGGCATTGTTATATAGCTCCTCTGTCGCGCTCTGCCTTTTTTCTATCAGCACAGGAGAAAGAAGAGGCTTTAAGAGCCATGTGCGAAGAAGGCGCGCACCCATCGCCGTTTTCGTCTTATCCAGAACCCAGAGAAGCGAGCCTTTCTTTTCCTTGGTACGCATGGATTCGACAAGCTCAAGGTTTCGTCTGGTATTCAGGTCAAGTTCAAGATACTGCCCTTCCGAATAAACATTCAATTCACGGATAAAGGTGACATCTGTCTTTTGGGTTTCCGTAACATACTGCAGGAGCGCACCGACCGCCATGGTAGTTTCCACCTCGGAAAGGCGCTCGGCATCGAGAGAAAACACCTGTCTTGTGCGATTTCTCGCATTCTCATAGGCAAAATAACGGCTCTGTCCTGCGCTTACAACCGTACCGCAACGCTCACGCAAAAAACGAGATGCGCGTGAGCAATCGCTTTCAGGTACATTGATAATACATTCAGAAGGACTCGCGGCGGAAAGCTCGTTTTCCAGGCGCACGCTTTCCTGCTCCGTCGAAATATAGGTGGCAGAAATCTCACCTGTTGATATATCAAGAAAGGCGAGGCCGATGCCAAATTTGCCATAGCAAAGGGATGCAAGATAGTTATTCTTCGTCTCATTCAGCAAGGAAGCATCGGTCACCGTACCCGGCGTTACCACGCGGACAACATCACGACGGACAAGTCCTTGCGCCGCTTTCGGATCCTCCACCTGCTCACAGATAGCAACTCTGTAACCCTTTTCTACAAGTCTGCCGATATAGACATCGGATTTATGAAATGGTACGCCACACATAGCGGCGCGTCTTCCTTCGCCGCAATCGCGGCCGGTAAGAGTCAGCTCCAGTTCACGCGAGGCAACAATGGCGTCCTCAAAAAAGCACTCATAGAAATCGCCGAGTCGATACATCATAATATATCCCTCGTACTGCGAGCGAATATCGAGATATTGTTGCATCATCGGCGTAGCTTTGGTAAGGTCGCTACGGCGTGTAATCGTTTCAGACATAATTTACCTCAAAAAAATTAATGACAACCACCACAGGTAGAACAATCGTGTGTACAATGGTCAGGGCGAACGCCTGTGATAACGAATTTGATTTCATCGTTGACAGCGGTCATAAGTTCGTTCATCACCTTCTGCGCGTTCGCGAATGCCGTGTAATTTTCATTTGCGAGAATCAGCGCGGTCAGTTCATCGATGCGTGCGCGAAGATCAGCAATCGCTTTTTCGTCCACCTCTTCGGGATTCTTTGAGAATTCATCGGCGAGAACTCTGCGATCTGCTTCGTGCTCGGAGAGCCATGCCTGAAGCTCTGCATCGGTCTGATAAGCGGTCTGTGCAGCCTCCAGATTTTTAATTTCTTCACTCTTCGCGATTTCTTCGCCAAGGCTATGCGCAAGTTCAATAATTTTAGTCATTTATTTATCCTTCTTTCATTACTGCCCCGAACATATCAAAGGGCGTTGTTTTTTGTATTTTCACATTTAAAAATTGTCCGACGGGACTTTCGCCATCGGTAAAGATACGAACGAGCTTACCAGTATTCGTACGGGCAAGGTAATGTCCCTTGCCTTCTCTCGAATCGGAGTCGACCAGAACACGAACAGTTTTATCGAGGTATTCATCGTTACATGCAAGCGCTCCCTCATTGATTTTCGCAATCAGGCGAGCCATGCGATCCGCTTTGGTCGCATCGGGGATATCCATAGGCATTTTTGCGGCACGGGTGCCCTCTCTCGGTGAATAAATAAAGGGGAAAACCTTATCGTATCCAACACGCTCAACAACATCGAGCGTTCCTTGAAAGTCCTCTTCCGTCTCGGAGGGAAAAGCAACAATAATATCTGTGGTTATCGCAATATCGGGAATGGCATGGCGGAGTTTATCCACAATGGAAAGGTATCTTGCACGGTCATAGGTGCGATTCATCAGACGAAGGATTCTGTCACTGCCCGACTGCAGAGGCAGGTGGAAGGCGGGACAGATTTTATCGCGGTGACGCGCCATAACTTCAATCAGCTTATCGGGGACATCCTTCGGGTGACTCGTCATAAAGCGAAGCCAAAACTCACCGTCAATCGACGCGATGGCATCCAGAAGATCGGCAAAATCCATATCACTTCTGTAAGAGTTCACATTCTGACCGAGGAGGGTGATTTCCTTATAGCCCTGCTCTATCAGCTCCCTGCACTCGCGCAAAACTTCACTCGAAGCACGGCTACGCTCACGGCCGCGAACATAAGGGACGATGCAGTAGGAGCAGAAATTGTTACAGCCGTACATAATCGAAACCCAGGCGCGATGTCCCGAGAGTCGTACCGTCGGCAAATCTTCACGGATGGGAGGACATTCGTCGTCGATGGTAAGGTATTCTCTTTGGTGAAGGGTGTTCAGAGTCTGATAGACCAAGGTCGGTAACATATGGATTTTTGCAGGTTCAAATGTGAAAGAAACATAACGGAAACTCGTTTTGATTTTTTTCACAGTAGAAGGCTCGGCGGACATACAACCGCCGATACCGATGATGAGCGCTGGATTTTCTTCTTTCAAGTGCTTTAATGTACCGACATACGAGAGCGCTTTTTCTTCGGCATGGTGGCGAATTGCACAGGTATTGATGATTATGAGGGAGGCATCGTCAGGCTTGTCCGCTCCGATATAGCCCATCTCTTCACACAGACCGCGGATTTTTTCGCTGTCCGCTTCATTCTGCTGACAACCAAAGGTCATAACATAATAGCGGAGATTTTTATCCGAAATCTTCTTCTTTACAAGTGCTATCGCATTTATATTTTCACATAAATTCATGTTCATTCTCACATTAAAATAATTTGACATTATATTTTAACATAAAATATATATTTTGTCAAGTGGCAAGGCATGAAAAAAACTGCCACGCGGGCGTGGCAGTTTTATGGTTATTTGCGTTTCGGAATACGGCGAAGATTATAAACCCAGAGATTGTCATTTGCGGATGTTCTTCTTGTGTATACTTTTTCGTTTGTATAATTATCTTCACCCATCACTTCGTCCAGTTCTTCCTGGGTGCCATCAAAGTAGATATAATCTATTGTGGAACTGCTGATTGCAGATCGGATATCCTCTTCTGTGGATGCGATGATACAAACGGTTTCGCAATCTCTTACACAATTGCTAAAACGATCATATGTATCAAAAGAACCGAAAACAACTTCGTCGTTTTCGTGGAAAGTAACAGATACTTCTACAACTTCAACACCTTTGATTTTTTCAGGAATCATATAAAGGTCACCTTTGCCAATCGTATCTATTTTGATGCCATCCTTATATGAACTGTAACTATACAAATATCCTCTGCCAAAACCATCAAAATGGTCACCGGGGAAGAAAATAAAAGCTACAAAGAGAATTAAAACACCACAGAAGACGGTCAACCCGAACGGTTTCCCAAGACGACCAACATGGTAGTGTTCATCCGCTACAAGATCTGCTTCTTTGTAAGAGAATGCTTTGACGCATTTCACACGCCTTCTGTAACGGAGTGCGCTGTACAAGTAATAGAAGCCAATACCTGCGGCAAAAGGAATCAGAACGATAAGAAGAGATTTATTGAATACAAAGGGTGTTGTGAAGTAGAATACAACACCAAAGACCAGGATAGCCCATTGGATGAAGCGTGCGATTTTCGCAATAATTCTATCTTTTTTTCTTTCCTTCGAAAGTAGCTCATCCTGCTGTGCCATCAGAGAGAGAATGGTTTCGGCATCGCGACGGACAATCTGGTTCTTTTCAATCTCGTCAGCGAGGTCGGAATAATATTTCAGAAGCTTTTCGTCCTCACGAACGGCAAAAAGAAGTGTTCTGTACTCTTCCATGTTCTTTTTAAAGTCCATTGAAGACTTCAGCTCTTCCTCATTCTTACACTTCAAGGCAATCATAAGAAGGGCGAAATGTGCTTTGTGCGCGTTTTTACCTGCATGAGGAAGTGCGTTACTATAATAAGCCTTCGCTACATCAAACAGACCATTTTGTAAACAATCATTGGCAATTTCGATGCAAACCTTGCCATATGTAGTCTTTTTCGACGCGTACAGTCTATCGAGGATGGCATCCAGAAGATCGAAGTGACCAAGGCTTGAATACACCTTCGCAACTACGGGTTTGAGCAACTCGATGAATGCCGAGATGGCAGACGCATTCGATTTTCCAAGGGAATCAATGTAGGAAACAACAGCCTCTTTTTCACCGCAAAGGGCGTCGAAAGATGAAGAGTTGATATGAGATTGGAGGGTTATCAGAAGGGCGTTTTGTTTTGCGTTTGCATTTTCGGGATCGCGAAGAAGAATCTGGCGAAGGAGAATATTCGCCTCGTTCGCCATAGAAAGCGCGAGCATATCGTCGACACCCTTTTGGAGTTCTTCGACCGTGACATCCTCAAGGAGCATCAATTTGCCATACCAGCTGGCAATACCGCCACGCACGCTCGTTTTCGTGAAATGGGCTATGGCGCGCTCCGTCAGTTCTCTTCTCTGTCCGTTGGTGAGCATACGGTCATACACCAGAGAGGAAAGAATATCAAAAGGTTGAGAAGAGAGTGTCTTTGCGATATTATCGAACTGTTTTGTGTATTCCTTTACGAATTGATATGGCTGACCGGCGGGAGCATCTTTGGGCATCACTGGGCAGATTTTTGCAAAAAGAACGAAGTCGCTGACAGAAAGAAGTCGGCACAGGTATAAGTCGAGAGCGTGAATAAACCGCTCGCCAACATCGCCTTCCAGCACCTTAATAGTCAGGATAACGATGCTCGAGTATGTCGAAAGGGCTTCGCCATGAATTTCATCAATGTCGAGTTCCTTTTCGATTCCGAGAACATAGTCAGCGAACTTTTTGGCACGCAGATGCACGGAAAGCAGACCAAGGAGAGTTACGGGAGATTCTTTGTTTTCATTCAACGCTTCAGTAAAAAAGGAGACGGCGTCTTCAAATTTTCCGAGGCGAAGAAATGAGAGGGCGAGAGCATTGGAGTCGATGCCCTCCCTGATAATGTCTTGCATTTTTTCACTCATTTTCATTTTCCTCTATTGTAAAAAAATTTTTGATATGCATTGGAGATAAGCCGAGGTAATCATAAATATCACAAGGCTCGGTTGGTTGCGCAAAATTGTCATCAATGGCAAAAACACGGGATTCGACGCCATCGAGAGCGCCCACAGACGAAAGTTTTTCGTGCAAAATCATACCTGCGCCACCATAATAGATTCCTTCCTCAACGAAAAGAACCTTTTTCTTCCCACGAAGGTAAGGCAAGATAAAATCGATAACCTTATCGTAGGGCTTCAATTGCTCAAGAAGAATAATATCGACGCGTTGCCCGACGCCACGCAACAGATTCCGTGCGTCAAGACATTTGAGCGCTACCGAACCATAGGTAATTATCAGATTCTCATTCTCACTGTCAACAGAGACTTTACCTGGCAGCGAGGTGAAATCTCCGTCTGTGAAGAAGGCGGACACGATTCGCTCGGATTGTGCCTGATTCGGGTAGCGGATGGCAACAGGAGATGGCGTTTCCTTTGTTTGTTCCAGCACCTGATGGAGCGAACGATAAGTGATAGGCGCATAAATCTCAATATCAGGAATGTGAGAGAGGAAGGAAACATCGAAAATACCATGGTGTGTTGCGCCATCATGAGGGGAAAGCCCTGCGCGATCGATCATAATGCGGACGGGAAGCTTCTGGAGGGCGATGTCATGGAGGATGTTGTCATAGGCGCGTTGAAGGAAGGTAGAATATATCACGGTATACGGACGAAGTCCTCTCGCACAAAGACCTGCCGAGAAGGTAAGAGCATGTGCTTCTGCGATTCCGACATCGAAATATCTGGAATTGTATTTTTCGCCAAACGCTTGCAACCCCGTACCGATACCCATGGCGGCGGTTACGGCAACAATCCGCTCGTCTGTTTTCGCCATAGAAATCAAATCGGACACAAAAACAGAATGGAAATTATCGCTCTCGTCAACCGTCTGGTAAACGCTATGGAAAAGGTCAGGAGATTTTTCCGCAGGCTCGTATCCCTTGCCTTTTTTGGTTTTAATGTGGATAATTACGGTTTTATCCAAACTTTTCGCTAAACGGAGTGCTTTTTCGAGTGCGGCTTCGTCATGGCCATTGATAACGCCGATATAATCTATGCCGAGCATTTCAAAATAGCTCATCGGATAAACGGTGCCGCGGACAAAGTTTCGCGTGGCGCTCATGAAAGAGACTATCGGTTTGCCGACAAGGGGGATTTTTGAAAGTGCGCGTTTTACCTTAACCTTAAAAGCGTTGTATTTTTTAGATACGCGAACCTTGGAGAGATAGGACGAAAAATTGCCACGATTGCGAGAAATCGACATGCGATTTTCATTTAAAATGATGATAAGCTTCAGGTCTTTTTTCGTGTTGTTCAACGCTTCGTGGACCATGCCACCAGTATATGCACCATCGCCCATAACACATATGGTGTAGGCATCAGAGCCGAGCAATTTGTTCGCCTCGGCGATTCCGAGGGCGGCAGAGAGTGCGGTGGAGCTATGCCCTGCACCAAAAGGATCGTGTTCACTCTCGCGCATCGAGGTAAAGCCTGAAAGACCACCAACCTGACGCAGGGTGGCAAATGCCTCACGCCTGCCTGTCAATATTTTGTGAACATACGATTGATGACCGACATCAAAGATGATTTTATCGTTCGGCGAATCGAAAACGCGGTGCATGGCAACCGTCATTTCAACCACACCGAGATTGGATGCAAGGTGACCGCCTGTTTTTGAGACATTTTCCACAAGAAAGGCGCGAAGCTCCTCACAGAGCTGTTTTATCTCGTCAGAGGACAAAAACATCAAATCGTCGGGGGAATGGATATTATCAAGAATTTTTGACATTTTCTCTCCTTTCCCCTCGGGACGCGACAGGAGATGTCCCGAGAATTTTTATGTAAGCGCGATAGAATGCAGAATAATCACAAAAGCCGACGCGATATGCGGCGCCTGATGCAGATTCACCCGATTCCATCAGTTTTTTGGCAAGCATTACACGCTTTTGCGTAATGTAGCCGTGTATGGATATGCCGTTATGCTTTTTAAATGCACGGCAAAGATAAAATTTACTCACAAAGAAATGGCGTGCAATATCATCAAGAGAGATAGGCTCTTCAATATGATCATTCAGATAACGGATAACACGCGCGCCGAGCTCACTGTTATGGTGTACTTCCCTCTCAATGTGAGCGTCAGACAAAAGCACCACTACCTCAGAGACCAGCAGTGAAAGATAAAGCATCCTTTTTTCTTCTGACAAGGTCGTAACGACATCAAGCCTTTCCAGCGTGGAACGGATGGTAGCAGGAACATTTCCTGCGCTGAAATAGGTGCAGAGCTCATTCTTTTTATCATCATTTGGTAAAAAAAGAGGGCGCAGGTTGCTCGGAAGACTGGAAAGTGAAAAATGGAGAACATATCTTTCGTAGGGCTTTTCGAGCTCGATGTTAACAAAATGATACTTATAGGGACGAATAAGAAACAGACAACCGGAATGCACAGGATATTCTTCGCCTTCCACAACAAAACGCCCCGAGCCTTCAATAATATACAGGATTTCAAAGTACTCGTGGCAATGATTGTTATTTAGTTGTTGCGGATGGGTAGTTTGTCTTGAATGTCTTGCAGTTATACCATCTCCGCCAATACTGAATCTGTTATCCAATTTCTTTTCTTCGCTCCCTGTTTTTTGTATTGCCTCCCCATTATAGCACAAATAGTCAATTTTTGCAATAGTTTTTGCAAATGTAACAAAGTATTTTTTTTTAAAAAAGGTTGCATTTTTTGTGTATATCTGCTAAAATAGATTTGACAATACATTACTGTGAGGTATAAAATTATGAAACTTGGCGCACAACTCTATTCCGTTCGTGACCTGACGCAGACGGCAGAAGGTCTTGATAAGGTTTTTTCGCAGATGAAAGAAATCGGCTATGACATTGCGCAGCTCTCGGCGATCGGTCCGATTGATGCCGGCGCAATCCGCGAGATTATCGCTAAATACAGCATGCCCGTCACCTGTACACACACTGCGTTTGATCGCATTGTGGATGATACGGACGCTGTAATTCGTGACCATATCGCATACGGTTGTCCTACCATCGGTGTCGGTTCGATGCCCGAAAAATTCCGTAATTCCTTCGAGGGCGTGCGCGAATTCGTCAAGGTAATGCGCGAGCCTATGAAGAAAATTGAGGCTGCCGGTCTTTCCTTTGCTTATCACAACCATCACTTTGAGTTCAATGCACCCGAAGGCGGTGACTATTTCGATGTTCTTATTGAAGAAGCACCTACTATGAATTTTATTTTGGACACATTCTGGTTTGTTTATGCCAACCGTGACCCGATGAAATATATTCGTGACCTTGGCGTCGCGCGTATCAAGAATGTACACTTCAAGGATATGAAAGAATATCACACTATGCTTGAGCCCGATGCTCCCAAGCATGAACTGATTTGCCCCTGCGGCACCGGTATTATACAGTTCAAGCCTATTATCACACTTTGTGATGAACTCGGTATTGTAAATGCTCTCGTGGAACAGGATAATGCACCTGCTACCGGAGATAGCGTTGGTCAGATGCGTATCTCTCACGATAACCTTCGTCCTCTCTTTTAAGGAGATAGATTATGGCAAAATTTATTCTTTCCGCATTCGCTGATGAAGCTGCCGAAAGTCTTGACGGACAAATTGAGGCGCTTCTCTCGAACGGTATTTATCAGATCGAACCCCGTAACATTGACAAAAAAGGCATCCTGGATTTAAGCGAGGAAGAACTTACCGTTATATCTCAAAAGTTGAAGGACAACGGCATCGGCGTTTACTCACTCGGCTCTCCGATTGGTAAATATCCGATTGATGAACCCTTTGAAGTTCATATCGATGCTTTCGCAAAGGCACTTCGCGCCTGCCAGATTTTAGGTGCGAAGAATATGCGTATGTTTTCTTTCTTCGTTGAGCAGGCAGACCTTGCAAAATATCGGGACACGGTACTTCAAAGAATGAGTACCCTTCTCGCTTTAGCAAAGTGCGCCGATGTGCGTCTTTGTCACGAAAATGAATCCCGTATTTACGGACAGATGCCAGAAGAGGTCAATGACCTCGTCGAAAATCTCCCTGGGCTTTATATGATTTTTGATCCAGCAAACTATCGTATGAATGACGGCGATATTGACGCGGGTATTCAGGCGACATTGAAACGTCTCGGCTATCTGCATATCAAGGATGCCATCTTTGAAACACAGACGATTGTTCCCGCAGGAGAAGGAGAAGGAAAAATCGAAGAAGTACTCGCTCTTGTCGATAAAGTGACAGATGATGTCATCACCCTCACCCTTGAACCCCACCTCTTCGCGTTCGAGGCGTATAAGAGCATCGACGAACACGAGCTTCGAGGAACACATCATTTTGAGAGTGCAACGGAAGCATTTGCTTTTGCGGTGACCTCTCTTAAAAATATTTTAATTAAACTTGGATATCATGAAGGAGATGACCATATATGGAAAAAGTAAGATTTGGCATTATCGGTTGCGGTAATATGGGAACAAGCCACGCAAGAAGACTTGCGGGAGGCGAAATTGAAAACGGTGTTCTTTCGGCATGCTGTGATACTGCACCAGATAAACTTGAAAAAATGAAGGAAGTCTATGGCGATACCATTCAGTATTTTGCTACGGCGGAGGAAATGCTTAAAGCAAAAGCTTGCGATGTGGTTATGATTTGCACACCGCACTATGACCATCCACCCCTTGCAATTCTTGCTATGGATTATCACACACACTGCATCGTCGAAAAACCTGCCGGTGTATATACTCTCCAGGTAAAAGAAATGCTCGAGAGAGAAAAGACAGCAGATACCATTGTCGGTATTATGTTCAACCAGAGAACCAATCCGGCTTTCAAAAAGATGCGCCAGATGATTTTAGATGGTGAACTTGGTGAAATTAAACGCACCAACTGGATTATTACCACCTGGTATCGTACACAATATTATTATGATAGTGGTTCGTGGCGTGCAACCTGGGCAGGAGAAGGCGGAGGCGTCCTTTATAACCAGGCTCCACACCAGCTTGACCTCTTCCAGTGGATTACCGGTATGAAGCCAACAAAGGTACGCGCATTCTGCCATTACGGCAAGTGGCACGATATCGAGGTAGAGGATGATGTAACCTGTTATTGCGAATATGCCAACGGCGCGACAGGTGTATTTATCACCACCACTGCGGATGCCCCTGGCACCAACCGTTTTGAAGTTACAGGCACCAAGGGAACTTTGATTTTTGAAAACGATAAACTCTACTACCGTCAACTGAAGGTCGACGAGCGCGTGCATTGTTTCGAATCCACGCAAGGATTTGACAAACCTCCGGCAAATGACACAGTTGAAATTGAAATTATCGAACCCAATCCTCAACACAGTGGCATCATGAACAATATCGCGAATGCTATTCTCGGTTTGGAAGAAGTTTATGCTCCCGCACGCGACGGACTTGATGGTGTCGCACTTGCCAATGCAATGCACCTCTCAAGTTGGCTTGATTGCGATATCACGATGCCCTTCGATGACGAACTCTTTTATGAAGAGCTTAAGAAGAGAATCGCTATCTCGAAGCCTCACAGAGTGAGATCTTCCACATCGGAAATATTGACCTGGTAAAACAATGACTATGAATGAAAACAAACGAATCCGCGTTGGAGTTATCGGACTCGGTGCTGTTTCGAACAACCACATCCGTCCCCTTCTCTCTTTGGAAAATGTAGAATTGTGCGCTCTGTGCGACATCAATGAAGAAAAGCTCCAAAAGAAAAAGCTTGATTTTTCCCTTGATGTTTCCCTGTATACCGATTATAAGGAAATGATAGAGAACGAGAAGCTCGATACGGTGCATATTCTGACACCACATTATCTGCACGCACCAATGACGGTATATGCGCTCGAGCACGGGCTTGATGTTTTTCTTGAAAAGCCAATGGGTATTTCTCTTTCTGATATTGATGCGATCAGAACTGCGGAAAAGCAAAGTGGAAGGCGCGTCTGTGTTTGCTTCCAGAATCGTTTTTCAGACACCACGGTAAATGCAAAAAAAATCATCGAAGCAGATGGCGGTGTTTTATCCGCTTATGCAACGGTTATATGGAACAGGGATGCAAGCTACTATGCACAAGACCTGTCCTGGCGTGGCAAATGGGCGACAGAGGGCGGTGGCGTAATGATTAACCAAGCCATCCACACCCTTGATTTGCTCTGTCAGTTTTTAGGCACACCAGAAAGTGTAAAAGCGTCGTGTCAGAATCATCACCTCGAAGGAATTATCGAAGTAGAAGATATGTGCGAGGGGCTTATCCGCTTTCAAAATGGCAGACAAGCGCTCTTCTATACCACAACAGCTTTCGATGGTGGGAATGTCACTTCGCTGTATCTGACCACAAAAAACCATACCATATTCATCCAGAACGAGCATCTTTACCTTGATGGTGAAAAATATGAAATGGTTGAAACCGAGTCTGAATACTATGGCAAGGAATGCTACGGCAAGGGGCATCAAGCGCTCATTTCCCTCTTTTATCAGGCAATAAGAGGGGGCTATGAAATGCCTGTCGACACAGAAAGCGCGCAATACGCCCTGCGTCTCTTGCTCGCAGCGTATCAATCCAATGGAACAGAAACAGTTGTTTAAAATCATATTAAGGAGAATAAAAAATGAATCTTCCCTTTCAAGTAGACCTTACCGATAAGGTTGCTGTCGTTACTGGCGCAGGCGGTGTTCTCTGCTCCGACTTCGCTCGCGCACTTGCACAATGTGGCGCTAAAGTTGCACTTCTTGACCTCAATCTTGATGCCGCTGAAACCGTCGCACAGGAAATCCGCGCGGCTGGTTATCAGGCGATCGCAGTCCGTGCCAATTGCCTTGAAAAAGAATCTCTCGAGGAAGCAAAGAAAGTTGTAGACTTTACCCTCGGTCCATGCGATATTCTTATCAATGGTGCAGGCGGAAACAATCCTCGCGCAACCACAGCAGACGAATACTTTGATCCCGAAAGTCTCGGAGGTGAAAAAACCAACTTCTTCAACATGGATGACAAGGGCTTTAAATTTGTACTTGATCTCAATGTTACCGCAGCTTTCCTTACCACACAGGTATTTGCGCTCGATATGGCAAAGCTCGGCTATGGTAACATTATCAATATCTCTTCTATGAATGCCTTCCGTCCTCTCACCAAAATCCCTGCTTACAGCGCAGCAAAGGCGGGTGTATCCAACTTCACCCAATGGCTTGCTGTTCACTTCGCTGGAAGCGGTATCCGCGTCAATGCCATCGCGCCCGGCTTCTTCGTAACCAACCAGAACCGTGCGCTTCTCTATGATGATGAAGGCAAACCCACCGCAAGAACAGAAAAAATTCTTCGTGGCACACCTATGGGCCGTTTCGGTGAATCTGATGAGTTGCTCGGCGCTCTTCTCTTCTTCCTCAACGATAAGGCTTCCTCCTTCATCTCTGGCGTAGTGCTTCCTGTTGACGGCGGTTTCGCTGCATACTCTGGCGTATAATCCTATTTCAACATCATATAAAAGGAAACAAGCCTGCAACCGAAGTTGCAGGCTTGTTTTTCATTTTGAGGAATCTCAAAGCTCGCCTTCTCCGTTCTCCAGAGGAGTCCAGGGAAGTTCGACGGCAAAAGAGGTGGTGATTACATCTTCGCCGATGGATTCAATCAGTTCGATTTGAGGTTTTGTGTACTTTGTCATTTATACACTCCCTTATGCATTATAAGTTTTCGCACTCATACCATAGGCGTAAAGTGCCTTAGTAAGATTTGCGAGAGCGGCGTCTTCGCTCGTCTGCATTCTATACAGATATGCATTTGCCGAGAAGGTGAGCGTCTTTCCGACAACTTCGCCATTCTGCTTCAGGGTGAAGGTAACCTCACTATCCAGTTCATTGATGTAAAGACCATCATAATAAACTACGATATATTCGCCGTCAATCATATCCTCGGTAAGCGTAACGGTTGTTGTTACATCACCTTTGGTGATATCCAGGGTAAGTCCCTCAAGGGAGTTCGCTTTGATACCAACGCGAAGGTCAAATGCACCATCCAGAAGAAGTCCGCATGCCACGATGTTTGCCACATCACTTGCTTCACCCGTGAGGGTGATGGGAGCTTCTGCTACCTCGGAAAGTTCACCAATCTCTGCTACAAGAGCATCGAGATTGTAGTTCATGTAAACCTGGGATGCGGCGCCGTATACCAGAAGGTTATCAAGAAGCGCAAGCATATCGGTATCCTCTGCATACTGGGTACGAAGAGCATCTGCATAGTTCTTGACACTTACCTTCTCGTTTACGATGGTTTTCTGAAGTTCGCCATAGGTTGCGCTAACGCTTGCGCTGACGATGTCTCCCATCTTATGAGGTGCAATACCAGTGAACTTGAAGCAATACAGACCATTTTCGTCAATGGTGTAGTCCTCCACGGTTACGGTATCACCACCAACGGTGAAGGTTGCGACAGGGTTGATGTAGCCAGAAGAAAGGAATACACGATAAACAAAATTGATGTCATGTGTCAGATTCAGATAGGTGGAAACGAAGGTGAAAGGTGTTACAACATATACCTTTTTATCGCCCTCTGCTCCGCTTTCATATAACAGAAGCGATTCCTTATCAGATGTCTGATAAACGAGGGAGGTAAACGGTGTTGCATCCGCGGTCTTGATGGTAGTATAATTTCCATTTGCATCAGGACCAAAGAAGATTTGTTTTGTATCAACGTTATTGGTAGTAAAGAATGCACCTGTTCCGGCATAATTGATACAGCCACCATTCATATATATTGTAATGGGAAGTCTATAAGAATCGGTTACCGTACCAAGATTAAACATGGTAGAGGTGTTTGCGTTGTCAAAATCAAATGTGCAATTTGTAAAATACATCGTAGTTGATGTATTGTGTTTACTCGTTGTTTTTATTTCTTTAACGATGCTATTCTTGATATTGGTGAAATGTACATTTTCAAAATATACATAATAGAATTTAGGATTCCATGTCTGACCAATGTTGTATACAATCTCGTTACCTGTGGAAATCGTACCGTTTTTCGCAACAAAGGTTACATTACCATTTGCGGATTGATAGGATAGAACATAGAACAGGGCCGTAGTATTTTTACTGCTCGCGAGCGTCAGGGTGTGCGAACCCAGGTCAATCGTAATTTTTGTTTTTTCCGCCTCTGTTATGAGTTGTATGCCAATCGTTCCCAAATCCGTATTTTCTGTCGTTTTGGAAGTATAATCACAGCGCATATAAACGACATATTGATCGTTCGTTACAATATTCTGAACGATATAATAAAGCGCATAATCGTTAGTTGTTCCACCTTTCAGGTGAGCAGTTGCCAGAAGGAAATCATTTGTAGAAGTTCTGAATACGGCAAAAGGATAAAGCGTTGTGTTCATATACGCTTCGGGAATATAGCCGTAAGGCGTAACTTCTACAATGTTCCATGTGCTTTTACCATCTGCCGTCAGGACATTCAGATACTGACCTTTACCATAGGGTGTCGAAATCACTTCAGAATTGAGTTCGGTAGCCGACTCAGCACTGATGAATACGGGATATTTTCCTGCTTCGCCAGGAGCAAATGTAACGGAAGAAACTCCGCCATCAACAATATAGGAAATCGTGGGCAGAGTGGCTTTCTCGCAGTTGAATGTGCCACCATTGAAGGTGATTTTGTGATTGGTTACACTCTTATTAAGATTGATAATCTTGCCTGTATAATCCGATGTAGTATTGAATACACAATCGTTAAAATCGATAAAGTAGTTATGATTATTATCCTGACGATCGACATTATCCGAAATCAGGGTAGCTGTACTATTGATATTCGTGAAATTCACCTGATTGAACACGAAATCCACTCTACCATTTGTCGGGGACTCGTTTGAACCTGTCTGAATCAAAGGGCGTCCGTTCAGATTGATGGTTCCGCCATTGATCATAAACTTCTGAACCATATTCGTGGACTTAATTTGCGCGCGGAAGAGCGTGTTTGCCAGGGTGAGCGTGTGACCATTCATTTCAAAGATAAGAGTCGAATGATTTCTTGAAAGGTTATAAACGCTTCCTGTGAATGCCTCCGCACCAACATCGTCGCGGAAATATACGAGATAGTTTTCACTCGCTTTATCTATCAGATAAAGAACGGCGTCGTGATCCGCATTGCTATAATAATCCATCAATTTATTACCAGAATAGATAGCCTCTTGAGTGGTGCAGTTGAAGAGGACCATCTTGCTGCCATCATTCGGGAGCCATCCGTTCGCGGTAGCAAATTCACTCGTTTCATGTGTGGGCTTGTATACAAAAGTGCCGTTTTCACCCGTCACAACATCTGCCGCTTTGAAGGTAAGCAATCCTTCGGGAGAGGAGACAATTCGTGTAGGAGCAGTATCGGACAAAGTGGTGCAGGTGGTATATTCACCTGCTTCATTCTTCTCGAAGGAGAAGGATTTGTTCGCATAACCGCGAAGATGTACAATCTGATTCAGATTACCGATGATGTTTCCACCTTTAAAAACAACATTCGAGGTAACAGTATCGTACTGGTTTCCACTGACACAAAGATAGTTCGCTGCAGGAAGGTTTGTCATATCGATGGTGGAATCGATAAAGGTCATGGAATAACTTTGTGGCTGGTTAGTATTTGCTTGAACATTCACTAAAAGACCTACACCAGCAGCCGGAGCGAGTCCCGAAGCAAATGAAATATGCATATCCTCAAAAACAAAGGTGAATGAGGGGCTCTTTGCACCAGGATGCGCTTTGAAGTAAGGATTGCTGCTTGCATGCACATAGTTTCCATTTTTCATGGTGATTTGCACATGGTTATTCGACTTACCTTCACCAAAAAACAGTCCGTTATTCGTACAGGTCTTAACCGTAAAGGTGTGGTCTAATAAATCGATGATTACCGGGCTTTGAATGTGAGCAAAGTTCCAGAAGGTAGCATTTACCGCATGTGTAAAATCTTCACGAAGAAACACATAGTGCGTTTCACCTGGAGTTGTATGGTAGTTCTTTTTCATGATAGATATATCCGTATCACTACCATTACAGAAAATGTTGGATGCTACAATAAAGGTACCATCCTTCTTGAAGGATACCCATGGATAAGCACCCGAATCCGCATATTCTGCAGGAATCACAAAGTCGCCGTATGGCGTGTTGAGAGTAACAGGTTGCGCCTCCTCGCCTGTTGTCTCGTCGGTTACTTCCTCTGCAAATGCGAGAACAGACATTGTGCAAACAAGAGTCACAACGAGGGCGATGAGAATGAGAAGTTTGCCCCAAAATGAGTTTTTCATATGTTTTCTCCTATTTCTTAATTTGTTTTACCAACTGTTTTCAGTTGGAAAGAGCGCGAGCGCTCTTTCCATATGCGTAAATTGCGCGAGCAAGGTTTGCAAGCGCTTCGTTCTCGCCGACAGAGATGCGATAGAGATATGCATTCGCACTGTAAGTGAGTGCCTGACCTACTGTGACACCATCGCGAACGAGGGTGAAGGTGACATCTGTGTCAAGCTCGCTCGCGGTAATATTGTCATAATAGATGGTTGCTTTGTTGTCTTTGAAAGCAAGAGTTGAAAGGTCTACTACCTGTTTATCTTCACCTTTGGTGATTTCAAGCTTCAACCCTTCCGTATTTGCTGCATATACAGTGACACGCAGAGCAAATGCACCATCGAGGTAAAGACCACATGCTGCAAAGCCGACATCGGATGCCGCCGTACCAGAGAGCGTCAAGGTGTTCTCTTCTTCAGGGATAGCGTCTGTGGCAGCAAGTTCTGTAACAAGGTCCGTTGTATTGTGATTCATATAAACTTGTGCATATGCACCATAGAGAAGAAGATCATCGCAAAGAGAGACGAGTGCATCATTTGTTGCATTTGTGCTCTTTACGCTCTCAAGGTAGGACTTGATGCTTAAGATGTTGTTTACAAGTTCAACCGCGTTTCCATTGACGGTGGCATTCAGCGTTGCCGATATGGTATCGCCCATAAGGTGCGGTCCGATTTCGGTGAGGGTGAAGCAATAGAAGCCGTTTTCGTCGATGACATAGTCTGTAATCGTGACTATGGTGCCATTCAGTACAAAGGTCATCGATTCTGCACCCGAACCATAAGGAAGGAATACACGATAAACAAGGTTGATACCGTTCTTAAGGTTAACATAAGCACTTACAAAGGCTTCGGTTGAGAATACATAGCCATCTGTTGTCTTGCAAAGACCGAGAAGCTTACCATCGTCCGAAGTAACGGTCAGGACAGGATGCTCGGTATTACCAGCAAGTGTAACAGAGGGATATTCACCGTTGTATTTACCAAAGGTTACGGTTTTGTTGGAAACATCCCGTGTCGAGTAAATATTCGGTTGTGCAACAACAAAATTAAACTTACCGCCAAGAACCTTGACATTTACGGTAGCATTTTTGTCGTTATTACCAAGATTAAATACAGGAGTTGTGCAAGCGCCGGAAACATTGAAGGTACAGTTCTTATAGGTGACATTCCATGTCGTTACTTTCGTCGAACCCTGACTGTCACAGATAACGCCAGTCTTGATATTATCAAAGACGATATTCTCGAAGATAACATCCATGCTCTTGTCATTGTGTGTACCACCGACATCGAGCACCATCTGACCATTTACTACAATAGTACCATTTTTCGTCGTCAGAGTACAGTGTCCTGCGCGTCTGGTCTGCATTGCATACAGACGAGAGGTCAGCGTCAATGTGTTTGTGCCCAAGTCAAACACGAGATCTGCCTGAAGTGCGCCCATCCACCAGTTGTTGCCACCACTTTGAGAATAATCGCGGCGAAGCAGAAGTGCATAATTACCTGCTCCCTTATAGGCTCCGTTACAGAAGGGGTAGAAGGCTTTGTCATCACCTTCGCCTGTCAGGAGTGCCGTAGCAAAAAGGGCTTCACCAGTATTCACATTGAAGGCAACGATGGGATAGGTTTCTGTATTGAGCCATTTTTCAGGAATATAACCGTACGCAGTCTTTTCTGCAACCGTACCGATTGTGCCGGCACGGAACACATG
>JAFVYW010000049.1 GCA_017508465.1 Clostridia bacterium | reverse complement strand
TTGCCTTTGCAACAACATCTTCAAGATATGCCTCGACATTCGGGTAATTCATCATATAATTCTTGATGTAACGCGTTGCCTCGGCTACGCTCGTTCCGATATCCTTGGCGAGCGAGAAGCCGCTGATGCCGTAGACAATGCCGAAGTTGACCGCCTTGGCGCGCTTGCGCAAATCCTCGTCAATCATCTCTTCCGGCAGACCAAATACCGCGGCGGCGGTCATGCGGTGAATGTCGCGATTCTCGCGGAATGCCTCACACATGGTGTAATCGTCAGAGATATGCGCGAGCAGACGAAGCTCAATCTGCGAATAGTCGGCGTCAACAAGAACATATCCCTCGCGCGCCTTGAAGTATTTGCGCATCTGACGCCCCATTTTTGTCCGGATTGGAATGTTCTGGAGGTTTGGGTCTGCGCTGGAAAGCCTTCCTGTTGCCGTCAGCGCCTGCTTGAATTCGGTGTGAATGCGCCCTTCACGGTCTGCTACCTCTACAAGGGCGGTTGCATAAGTGCTGTAAAGCTTGCTCACCTGGCGATATTCAAGAATATCTTCAATAATGGGATGCTCACCACGAAGCTCCTCGAGGGTTTCGTGAGAGGTTGAATATCCCGTTTTTGTTTTCTTTTTTCCTGCATTGAGCCCGAGCTTTTCAAAAAGAACCTCGCCGAGCTGCTTCGGAGAGTTGATATTGAATGGCGCACCCGCTTTTTCGTGAATTTTTTGTTGCAGTTCATCCATGAGAGCAGAAAGCGCTTCACCGAATTCGGTCAACCCCTCTGTGTCAACAAGAAAACCGATTTCTTCCATCTCTGCGAGGATTGGCATCAGCGGAAGCTCAATCTCGTCAAGAACATAAGCCATATTATCTGCGGCGATGCGCTCGCGCATTGCCTGCTCGAGTGGGAACAAGGCGCAGAGAGCTACGGGCTCGGCGTAGATTTCTCCAAGAAATTGGGTAGCGTAGGACGAAAGTGTGGGCGCACCCGTTCCGGGGGAAATCACATAGCCGTAAAGCATTAAATCCAAATAAGTGGTATCCCGTGTCGGGAAAAATCCATCTTTTGCGAGTTCCTTAAGCAGATGCTTTCCGTCAAAAACGATACATTTATGACCTGACAGAAAGAGAGAAGCAAGGTCCTTTTTTTCACCGAGGTAGCGATAGGTTTCTTCGCCAAAGGAAATGCAGAGCTTGCCGTCCTCGTCAACGCGGGCGGCAAAAATGTCGCTTGCGCGCGAGAGAATCTCCTGCGCATCACTGACCTCTGTCAGAGTCTCCGTCTTTACAACGGAAAGGGGGCGCTCTTGAGGCAAAACATCAAATAAGCTTGTCTGCATGCCCTGCGAAGGCGCATTTTCGCTCGCTCCTTTTACGGTGGGTTGTGGTGTTTTTATGGCGGTTACATCCTCTGGATGTAAACCAAACTTTGCAATTAATGAATTTAATTCAAGTTCTGTAAACTTTTGATAGAGTTCGCCGCGCGATATTCCCTTGTAGGCGAGTTGCTCCAAAGTATAACCGATTGGTGCTTTGGTCTCGATGCGGGCGAGGGTGCGGGATAGGAAAGCATTTTCTCTGTCGCGCAGAAGTTTTTCGCGCACACCCTTGGAGATGCGTTTGTCCTCGATGTTTTCATAAATGCCTTCGAGCGTTAAAAACTCACGGATAAGGTTGCCCGCTGTCTTTTCGCCGACGCCGGCAACGCCGGGAATATTATCGGAGGAGTCGCCCATCAGGGCCTTCATCTCTACAAAATATTCTGGCTGAATGCCGTACTTTTCAACAAACTCCTCCCGATGCATCGCGACGGTGTCTGCATTGGTTGCGAGAAGCACGGTTACCTTATCGGAGATCAGCTGCAGAAGATCGCGGTCGCCCGAGAGAATAAAGCTTTCAACATCCTCGTGATCTTCCGCAAACTTTGCGACAGTACCCTGGATATCATCCGCTTCATAGCCTTCAAGAGTGAGAACATGGAAGCCGAGATAGGAAAGGCATTCCTTCGCATCGGCGAACTGCTCAAGCAGCTCGGGGGGCGTCGCATGTCTGCCCGCCTTATAGGCATCATACATTTGGTGACGGAAGGTAGGGGCTTTGATATCGAATGCCGCCACGGCATAGTCTGGCTTGATGTGGTCGAGATGGCGCTTGACGATATTCATCATGCCATAAATGGCGTTGGTGTTTTTACCACTCTTTGTGGTCAGGGGTCGCACACCGAAAAACGCACGGTTAATGATGCTGTTGCCGTCAATTACTAATATTTTCTTCATTCTCTTCTTCCTTTGGTTCGTTGTGTTCGGACGGGGCTGTCGGACGCGCTTCTTCTGTGTCTTGCGGCGCTGATGGCTCTTCGTCGGGGAGAGCGGAATCTGCCGTTTGTGCTTGCTCCTGCGGTAAGCTCTCGCTTGTGTCGATAGCCTCCGGGGATGGTTCTGTATCCACCACCATGGGTTCGTCCACCACCATGGGTTCGTCCACCACCATGGGTTCGTCCGCCACTATGGGTTCGTCCGCCACTATGGGTTCGTCCGCTGTGACCATCTCGTCCTCGTACAGGTTTTCACTTTCTTCGGTGACTTCATATTCTGTGACGGCTTCGGACTCTCCGACAATTTCCATCTCTTCTATGACGATTTGTGCATCTTCTGCGGTACTGTCCTCTTCCGTTGATGTCGTCTCATCACTTGCGACCTCGCACTCTTGTAGGATGGTGTCGGTTTCTTCCGCGATAGCTTCGGGCGCTTCGACGGAGGAGGGGGTGTAAAGTGCCTCTGTCTCTCTGACCTCTTCCTCGCGTGCTTTGGCGACGGTAAGAAGCTGTTCGACAAGAGGAATCGGCGCATCTGTCGGAGATTTTTCAAACAACGCAAGACGCATCGTGATGAACGCGAGTGTACCACACAAAAGCAGGAATGCTGTCAGAGAGCTGGCGAGCAGGCGTCCTGACGCAATATAATATATTAATGTAGGAATGACGCAGTATGAACACAGAATGCCACCGATCAGCGCAAAGGTTACATAGAGGTTTTGCTTCTGTTTTCCAAGCGAGATGCGTACCTCGTAGAGAAAATAGAGCATCAGGGCGATGAAGGTCATTTCCTTGGACAACTCAATGTGTGCATTTCTTGGCGTTTTGACATTAAGATATAAATACGCCGCATAAATGCCGAAGAACAGAACACAAGTCATGCCGAGATTCGCCTTGCGATCGTTGATTGCACTTTCCAGAATAGCGAGCGCAAAGAAATAAATGCAGGCGCCAAGGCCAAGCGCGAGCGCAAGAAGAAAGGTTATCTTGTCGAGGGTGGGAATGAAATATTCACTTGTCAGAGCAAAGACACCTTCGCCGACAAAGAACAGGAAAAGCATTCCCATCATCAGAGAGGGAAGGAAGGTGTGCGGCGTGGTTTGCTCAACCAGAGTATCGCGGCGCTTGCGGTATGTGAGAGAAAGTGTGAGCAGTATGACCACCGCAGATACTATGATCCATGCAGAAACCTTGTATAAGGTGCTATGCTCAAAATAGCCAAAGGCATCTACGCCGAGGAAGGTTGCCACCGTTCGCAGGGTACATGCCACAACGCATAGCAGAATGGCAATGAGCGGATAGGGGCCAAATTTGGTTTGGATGTGTTTGTTCATCGTTTTTTCGTTCGTGCAAAAAGCACTTTTCTACCTTTATTATTATATAGGGCGCGCGTGAGAGATTTTGTATGCCTATATTTTACTATATAATTATGAACAAAATGTATACAAAAGGGCATATTCTGAAAAAACCCGAAAATAATTTTTTGACGAATATGTGCAAAAAAATGGCATTTTTGGGCATAAAAACCTTTTATAAATGTCATTTTGTACATGATGCACAAAAAAACACAAAAAAATCGTTAAAATTTCTATGATCAGTTTTGGAGAAAATTGAAAAAAGTCTTGCATTTTAAGGTATAATCCTTTATAATATAAAGGCTTGATATGCGATGAAGCGGGAGGTTGCTGTCCCTGACAGGTAATTTCCGTGGAGTATGTCCGATATTTAACCGGGCGAAACAAGTGGTACTGCGAAAGCAGATGCCGTGCAGATGGTCGGTTTTGGTTGTCACTGCGGATGACATTCAGAACTGATTTTTACGGGGCGTGAAAGACACGCACGGCACGGTGTAAACCTATCGCCCTCTTGACGACAGAGCAATTTGTAAAAAGGAGGACACCAAAATGGCACAAGGAAAGATCAGAGTGAAGCTCAAGAGCTATGACAGTGCAATCATCGATGCCGCAGCACAGAAGGTTGTAGATGTAGCGAAGAGAAATGGAAGCAAGGTCAGCGGTCCTATTCCGCTTCCTACTGACAAGGAGATTATCACCATTCTCCGCGCAGTTCACAAGTACAAGGACAGCCGTGAGCAATTCGAAATGAGAACTCACAAGAGACTGATCGACATTCTTGATCCCGGCGCGAAGACCGTTGAGGCTCTCATGAGCATCGAGCTTCCCGCAGGCGTTGAGATTGAGATCAAGGCGTAAAACCTATTCCCTCACAGTCGAGGGCGGGAGCTTCAAATCCCGTATCCACACCACGGCCTCGTGGTCAAGTTGGCAGGAGCGCTACGGCGCAAATTCAAAGCTTGTCAACCAATAACCTAATGGAGGAAAAATGAAAAAAGGCATTATCGGTAAGAAGTTGGGCATGACCCAGATCTTCGACGAAAAAGGCAATGTAGTACCCGTAACCCTGATTGAAGCAGGTCCCTGCGTGGTAGTACAAAAGAAGACCGTCGAGCATGACGGCTACGATGCTCTGCAGCTTGCGTTTGTAGAAGCAAAGGAAAAGCATCTCACCAAAGCTGAGATGGGACATTTCAAAAAGGCTGGCGTCAGCCCCAAGAAGCACCTGAAAGAGTTCAGACTTGAAGACACAAGTGCGTATGAAGTTGGTTCTGTGGTAACCGTCGATACCTTTGCCCAGGGCGAGAAGGTCGACATTA
>JAFVYW010000048.1 GCA_017508465.1 Clostridia bacterium | reverse complement strand
CAGGGCGATAGGTTTATTTCCCGCCATCTGAAGTCTCTTCATCAGAGTGAGAGCCATAAAGTGACCTGCGGTAAGACTGTCTGCCGTGCAGTCAAAACCGATGTAGAAGGTAGCCTTACCTTCGTTAATCATCGTTCTGATTTCTTCCTCGTTCGTTACCTGTGCAATCAGGCCACGAGCGACGAGTTCCTCATAAATTTTCATAGAATAACTCCTTTATGTAAATAATTATTAGCAAAAATACAAAAAGTCCTTGGGCATATACCCAAGGACGAATTATCGTGTTACCACCTTGTTTCGCTCCTTCTTCACAGAAAAAGCCTCATGGACTACTATCATAGTCGCCTTCTGTAACGGGAAGTCCCCGTCGTAGCCTACACACCCTTCGGCTTCGGTACGCACTCAAAGAGGTATTCGTAAGACATTCTTTGCGCCTCTCACCAAACGGCAACTCTCTGTAAAAGAAACATTCCTACTACTATTTCTTATCTTCGCTTTCTCATATATTATAGCAAAACCCACCCCTTTTGTCAAGGGGCATTTTTTCTTTTTTACAAACTATTTCAATAAGATTTTGTTTTGTTTGTTAAATGAAGCGGAAGGTGAATGTCATCTTTTCTCCCATTTATTTTCGAAACCAGTCCCACCAGTTTTCTTTTTCCCACCCCGCATAAAGTTTGATTTCTTCGTAAATGCGGTTACCTTCTTCGTCAAAGTGGATTTCTACTTCGTCATTTTCAAAATCCCACGCTTCGGTGCATCCTTCGTCCTTATACCAGCCTAAAAAAGTATATCCCTCTCTGCGAGGATCGTATGGTGGCTTCATCAATTTTTCACTTTCTTCTATCAGGTCAATGAAAAAATAACCATCGTTGGGATTTTCTGCATGATTAAACATGTAGGAAATATTGGCTGGTAAAAAATCTTCGTCATGGTAGCCACGTTTACTCCAATATTCCAGTTCCAAATATTCATAAAGGTGATTGTTTATAATTAACTTGATCATAGGTTTCGCGAGAATATTTTGTTCGAAATAGTATAAACTCTTATTGTTGGTAGGAAATACAAAATACTTCAGCACATCGCTATCCTGAAGTCCAAGGTTAATTTTTGTAAAAATGTCTACTGTCCAAGGAAAATAAATTCGTTCTGTGTGCGAATAGTTAATTCCCAATTCTGGCATTCCCCATAAAACTGGATACTCTCCCACAATTCTTACCTTATACCCATTGATAAAATCCGGTATAATGATATGTTTCAATTCTTGGGGATTGTTAATATCATCAATGTGCTTTATAGCGTACGCCTTTCTTTGAGGAGCCTTATCGAAAGTATATGTCACTCCATCCATTTCAACACCTTTAGGTTTTACAAATAAATACCGGCAATCCCAAACAGATAATATAATTGTTACTAACAAAAGAACTGAAATGATTACTTTGATTACTCTTTTCATAGAACAACTCCCTTATCATGGATCATTTTTCTTCTTTTCTTATTTCATAGATTATTACACCATGTACTTGCATCATTTCCATAGCCGGGGATTAAAAAAGTTCTCTATTTTACAAACTCTTTTCAATGTCATCAATAATGGCAGCGATTGCCCCATGAGACGCAGGTACAGTGATACGGTCTGCCACGGCTTTGAGCGCTTCGCAGGCGTTGCCAACAGCGTAGCCGATATCCGCCCCCTCAACCATAGAGATATCGTTCTCGAAATCGCCGACACAAATCAGGGTGTGCGCGTCAATTACCTCCTTGAGCTTGTGCGACGCAGTGCGCTTGGAACCGAACGCGGAGATCAGTTCAAGACAGCCTACATAACTACGGACAATCTCGACATCCTCGCCCTTGTATTTTTCCCGCAGACGCCATGTCTGCCCTTCATCGTCCGCACCTGGCAGAAACCGAACGCCACCCTTTGAGATGGAGCGCTTCATAATCAACTCTCTCTTCTCAAGATAATCCGAAAGAGAGAATGAAGTAAAGGTGCTATCGCTGGAAAAGTGAAAGAAGACATCACGGACTTCGCATAAACCGTCTATCATCTCCTGGTAGATTTCCTTCATACGCTCGGTATATGTGGAGTGAAAAAGAACATCTCCGGTTTTCAGGTTCACCGCTTTTGCTCCACCGAATCCAATCACATAAGTATTGAGATCTATCCACTCGGTAAATTGACGGAGAAATTCGGGATTCCTGCCGGAACAAATGGTAAAAAATCCTCCATTTTCCTGGAAATAGCGTATTGCCTTGATGTTCGCCTCGGGTATTTTTCCTTCGTAGGTCAGCGTATTATCAAGGTCGGAACAAATCAAATAACCATCAAATTTCCCCATACTGCCTCACATTCCTGTAAAATATCCATCATAACAGAGTGTCAATCCGTTTTCTTCAGCGTAAGGAAGCCACTCTTCATGGTTGTTTTTCTTTTTGTCCGTCGGAAGATTAGCGACAATAAAACGGCAATGTTCTGCTGCGACACCGCCACTTTGTAATGTGCGCTTTGTCAGCACAGCGCCCTCGAGTGAGAGCGCCTCGAAATCCTCTGCGCCATAAGGTGCATCACCCCGACTGCCGTCCAGAACGACAATATCGAGCTTCATACTCTCGTCAGCGCCTAATTTTCCAAGCAATTGCCAGGCATCATAACGGAGCATTCCACCCGGTGTGGCATAGAAAAGGTTTTTATCGCGGCTGATATAGAAGCCCAAAGGGCATTCTCTCGCAATTTCTGTCTTTCGACCAAGTGGGAGGGGGAGAATCTTATATTCGCCGAGCTGTGTAAGATTGAAGGGCGTAAGATACGCCGCGCGCACACCCTCACAATCGGATAACTGATTGAGAACGAAGGCGCTCGCCAACACAGGAATTGTGGTCCTCTGCGTCAACCTCCTGACAGCCTCGATATCCAGCGAGAGCGTATCTGTTACCAATATGGCGGAAATGCGACGGAACATTCCCGTAAGGTTGAATGTTGCTTCAAAATCGAAAATATCCATCGTCGGGTTGATAAGAATCTTTTCGTCGACAAAAAGTGTAGTGCGACGACGGAACTCTTTGGTATTCTTTTTCTTTATCTTGCATCCCGCCGTGCCTGAACCGAGAAATCTGATTTTCATCTCTTCATAACCCTGTAAGCCGTCATCTGGCGATAGACCTCGCCAGCCTCATAAAAACACTCACCATGATTGATGATATTCGGCTCGGTTTGCGCTTCCAGGCAGAATGCACCGTGTTGCACCTGCGGAATATTACCGGAAAAATGCTCGCCTTCGCCAAGAAAATTTCCAATGTAGAATTGAATACCGGGGGTGTCTGTGTATACATGCATTTTCAGTCTCTTGCCCGAAACCTCTGCCACAAGGGGAAGTGTATGTCCTATCACCTCTTCGGTTGTCGTCGGGGAGAGAACAAAGTTATGGTCATAACCAATAAAGTCGCCGCCAATCCGTTCCCCAATGGTATGCGGCTCGGTAAAGTCAAATACCGTACCCTTGACCGGAACATTCCCAGTGGGAATCATCGCTTCATCAATCTCGGAGTACTTGTCCGCGTAAATAACCGCCGTGTGGTCACAAATGGTGCCACCAAAGCCGTCAAGATTGAAATAGGAGTGGTTTGTCAGAGCGATAGGCGTCTTTCCTTCAGGGGATTGCCTCGTATGTAAGTAAAAGGGTAGCGTCCTCGAGCGTATATCTCACTTTCACCAGAAGTGCATTCGGGAAGCCCTCTTCACCATCTTGGGAATAGTAAGAGAGAAGAATACTGCTGTCTGTATATTCTTCGACCTTCCATAAGCGTCTGTCAAAGCCACGGGAGCCTCCATGCAGACAGTTGGTGTCCGAATTCTGCTCGAGGGTGTAAGTCACACCGTCCATTTCGAATTTGCCAAGGGCAATACGGTTTGCCACACGGCCGATCAAAGCGCCCTGGTGGGAACCATCCTTCAGATAAGAATCGAGCGTATCAAAACCACCGACAATCGATGTACCAAAAGCGACAAAAGAGCGAATCGCACCACCACAAGTGATGATTTCAACGCTTGCCACATCGCTTTTCAGAAGATACATCTCTACAGCTTCACCACTCGGAAGATAACCGAAAATCTCTTTTTTCATTTTCCAAAACCTCTCAATTATTTATCACAACAATTATACACTCAAAAAGTGTAAAAGTCAACATAAAAAAGGGAAAAACCCGCGCGAAAAAACTTGACAAAGCAGGTCCATTGTGATACAATGAAACCAATAAGACGAAAGGCAGATAAAGTGATGAAAAAAATAGCCATCGTAATCAATGGTCGTGGCGGCGTCGGTAAAGATACCTTATGCGACCTCGCTGCGCGACACTTCCGCGTGAAGAATATCTCCTCCGTTACTCCCATTAAAGAAATCGCCTCAATGTGCGGTTGGGATGGACGAAAGGATCCAAAGAGCCGTAAATTCCTCTCTGACCTGAAAAAACTCACAATTGAATATAATGATTTTCCTACCGATTGGGCATATCGCGAATATCTCGAATTTCTTGAAGGTGATAAGGAGGTATTCTTTGTCCATATCCGAGAGGGTGTCGAAATTCAGAAATTCATCGATCGTACAGGCGGAAGAGCTGTTGCTCTTTTAATTCGCGGTGGCGAAAGAATGCTTGGAGGCGCGCTTGGAAACGCCTCTGATGATGAGGTCGAAAACTTTACCTACAATTACTATTACACAAACGAAAAAACACTGGAAGAAGCAGAGACCGAATTCGTTGCGCTTCTTCATAAGATGTTGGAGGAAGTCTCATGATCCGTTATAACAAATATTTCCCCGATATGACAGAAGAGCGCTTTGTGCGTTTTAAAACCTCTCCCGTTTTTGAAACCTTCCGTGAACAGCTTATCGTGAGCGCGAGAGAAAAGATACAAACCCCTCCCCCTTATGTTCGATTTACCGAACTCAACATGTTCAATGTGAATGGTGACCGAAAGACATTTGAACGGGTGTTTTCTGAATACCAGACACGCATCGGACTTTTTGCAATGGCATATCTTCTCACCGAGGACGAGGTGTTTCTCCCTCACCTTGCCGATGTCCTCTGGAGCTTCTGCGACTTTGAGACATGGTCTCTCCAGGCACATTGTAATTTTGAAGATACCGTAGCCCGTCGCGAGCATATCGACCTCGCCGCAGCAACTCAAGGCTTGATTATCGCAGAGATTCTGTATCTTTTCGAGGATAAACTTCCCGAGCGCCTGACGAAAAGAGTACACTTTGAACTCCGCGAGAGAATTGTCGACGCCTTCAAAAATCGCCAGTACCATTGGTATTTCAATACGCGAAACAACTGGGCGGCCGTGATTGCCTCTGGCGTGTTCGGCGTTTATCTTTATGAGGCTACCCCCGAGGAAATCGAAGAACAGCTTCCCGTGCTTCGAAGCCTGATTGACAACTACCTTCTTGGTTTTGATGATGAAGGCTGTTGCAAGGAAGGCTTTGGCTACTGGGTATATGGCTTTGAGCATTTCTGCGAATTTGCCGAGCTTCTTCGCGCCTATACCGATGGTAAAGAAGACCTCTTCAAACTTCCGAAGGTTCGCGCAATAGCACACTTCCAGGATAACGCTACCCTGGACGAAAAACATGTCATTCCGTTCTCCGATTGTGGAAGCAAATTCTCACCCGCGACATATCTTTGCCATTTCCTGAAGAGACAATATCCCGATTGTATCGTTCCTGAAGCGCCCCTTCGCTGTTCCTTCTCGTTTCCCCGTTTCATTATGTGGATGGACGCAGATATCCAGAGTGAAAAGCTCGTGCAGAAGAGTCATATCTTCCACGAAAACCAGTGGTTTATCTTCAAAAGCGCGAAGTATAATATGGCTTGTAAGGCAGGCACAAACGGCGAATTCCATAACCATAACGATGTCGGTACTTTTGTTATCTCGAAAAACGGAGAAATCACCCTGACCGATCTCGGTGGTGCAAAATATTGTAAACAATATTTTTCGAGTGAAAGATATACCTTCGTGGAATCTTCCTCACGCGGTCACTCTGTTCCCATTATCAATGGCATATTGCAAAATGCCGACAACCATCCCGAACTTCGTCATGCGAAGATTTACATGGAGAGCGAACGCGAGTACGCTTTCTCGATGGAGCAGAACTATGCGGATGAAACCCTTCGCGCGCTTACCCGACATTTCCTGTGTGAAAGCGATGCCGTCGTACTCACCGATACCTACGACTTCAGCGAGGTACCGAAGAGCCTGACAGAGCGTTTTGTCTCGACCACCACCCCCATTCTTCTCGAAGAGGGAAGAGTACAGATTGGCGAAAGCATCCTTCTTTACGATCCATCCCTTTTCACCGTCACCTTTGGTGGCGAGCCGAGTTCATATCGTACAGATGGCACGATCGATGTATTCTTTACCGATCTCTCTCCCAAAAAAATGGGCGAAAAGATGACATTCACCTTCCGCTTCATTTAATTTTCAAAAACGGCGAATTTTTTCGCCGTTTTTTGTTTGTATCTTCCAAGGAACAATTTCTGAAACAATTAACCGAAAATCTATTGCATTACCAAGTATGCTTTGCTATAATGAAGTTGTAAGGTCTTTGAAAAGGAGATAAATGAATGAAAAAAACAATACATGGAATCGCATCGTTCCTTTTGTTGATATCTATGATGTTTTCAATGATTGGATGCCGGATTTATATTGACGAGCATGAAAAAGATGGTGTTTCTTATTTTTGTAAAAGTGTTATGAATGGGTATCAAATTGAAAAGATTGATGATAGCAACAATCCATCGGAAATGGATAGGATTGTTATACCCGATTACATAAATGATATTGAAGTAAGTGGTGCAGGTGTAGGATGTTATGTGTGTACGCCAGTTTTAAGAATATCATGTACACACACGGAGCGAATATATTTTTCCTGGACATTGGGCGTATTCTCTGAAATCATCTTCGGACCAGAAAACAGCGATGTACTAAAATATGTAATATCCAGTTCAAATGCTAATCCTTCCATGGGGTGGGATACTACAGGAGACTTAGTAGAGATAAGAAATAATGAAGAGGGGAAATATGTAATAACAAATTGGCTATGGGAGAAAAAACAGCGAGACAAACCCTCTATTGCAAAAACTTATTATGAATACTTTTTGCCAGCCAATATCTCCTACATGTTCAACTATGATGACAATCCGAATGAAGGCTACTTCTTTGTGGATTTACTCGAAGAAAGTGGAAAAATTATGAAGCCACCATACGATCCTCGCAGAGAGGGATATGCTTTTTTAGGCTGGTATAAGGACGAAGGATGCACCGAAGCGTGGGATTTTGAAAATGACGAAGTAGAAATCCGCTTTGACGAAGAAGGTAACCGCATTTACGAAGAAATCAAATTTTATGCGGGGTGGGAAAAAGAAAACTGGTGGGACTAGTTCCGAAAATAAATGGGAGAAGAAAAATGAAAATGAATAAGAATACTTTGAGCAATAACATAAAAACAAAAAGGGCACTTGTTGCCCCTTTTTACTTGCCATTTTCTACAAAAAATCCGCTTCTTCGCCCTTGGCATTGTGTATTATAACAAAATTGATGAAAAGGGGAATTCATGGGTGAAAAAAATTGTCAAAACCTGTTGACTTTACAAAAACGCTATGCTATAATATCTCTCGTAATAAATATCTCATCCACCAATATAAATTCATGATTATGGTTTGAATGTTTCTACCGCACGCCAAGATGCGACTATTGGGAATCACGGGGAAACTATTTCTATTTGCAGACCATAGGTCTGCTTTTTTGCTTTTTTGGAGGTTTTTTATGAAACTGATGGAAGAAAAAATCCTTCGTGAAGGTACCGTCCTTCCTGGGAATATCCTGAAAGTCGGCTCTTTCCTGAATCAACAGCTTGATACTGCATTTCTCGCAGAAGTCACCCGTGAGTTCGCTCGTTTGTTTGCGGACGCTGGTGTGACGAAGGTCATCACGATTGAAGCGTCGGGTATCGCCCTTGCGACCTTGACGGCGTATTGGCTTGGTGTTCCTTGTGTTGTTGTGAAGAAGCACGCTTCGGCAAACCTCTCGAAAGATCTCTATACCACAGAAATCACTTCCTTCACACATAACAATACCTACACCGCAGTTGTTGCGAAAGAATATCTGAAAGCGACTGACCACATCCTGATTGTTGATGACTTCCTCGCTGTCGGTAATGCCATTGTTGGTCTGCGCGATATTATTGATCAGGCTGGCGCTACGCTTGCAGGTTGTGCTATCGCGATTGAAAAATCTTTTCAGGGCGGTGGCGATGCGCTTCGTGCCGAAGGTGTGCGCGTCGAATCTCTCGCGATGGTCGAGTCCATGACGGATGACTCGCTTACCTTCCGCCATTCTTAAGTTTACTTCGAGCAGAGTCTCGTGTAAAAATATTTTTTTTGGAGGAACATTTCATGTTCAAGAAAATCCTTTCCCTTGTGCTTGTAGTGGCACTCACTCTTGCAGTTGGCCTTACCCTCGCATCGTGCAACACCGAAGATGAATTCAAACTCGGCGTTATTCTTCTTCACGATGAGGCTTCCACCTACGATAAGAACTTCATCGAGGGCGTTGAAAGAGCAAAGACCGAGCTTGGTCTTACCGACAGTCAGGTTCTCTATAAGAGAAACATCCCCGAAGGCAACGAGTGCTACGAGGCTGCTGCTGACCTTGTCGACCAGGGTTGTGACATCATCTTTGCTGACTCCTTTGGTCATGAAGACTACATGATCAAGGCTGCAAAAGAATTCCCCGAAGTAGAATTCTGCCATGCAACTGGTACGAAGGCTCACACCGAAAACCTTCCTAACTACCACAATGCATTCGCATCTATCTACGAAGGTAGATATCTTGCAGGTGTTGCTGCAGGTCTCAAGCTTAACGAGATGATCGAAGCTGAAACCATTACTGCACAACAGGCTAAAATGGGCTATGTTGGCGCGTTCACCTATGCAGAAGTTATCTCCGGTTACACCTCCTTCTATCTTGGTGCAAAATCTGTTTGCCCCTCTGTAACGATGGAAGTTCAGTTTACTGGTTCCTGGTATGACGAAACTCTTGAAAGAGACGCCGCTACCGCACTTATCGAGAACGGTTGTGTACTGATTTCTCAGCACGCTGACTCTATGGGCGCTCCTTCCGTTTGCGAAGACAAAGGTGTTCCCAATGTTTCTTACAATGGTTCTACCGTAGCTTCTTGCCCCGATACCTTCATCGTATCTTCCAAGATCGACTGGACTCCTTACTTCGTATACATCTGCGAGCAGGTTCAGGCAGATAAGGAAATCGCTGTTGACTGGACTGGTACACTTTCCACTGGTTCCGTTGCTCTCTCCGATGTAAACAACGCTGCCGCTGCTGAAGGCACCGCTGCTTACCTTGAAACCGTTAAGGGTAAACTTATCTCTGGCGAAGTTGAAGTATTCGATGTTGACACCTTTACCGTTGCAGGTGAAAAGGTTACCGAAGCACACAAAGCCGATGTAGATACTGATGCTGCTTACACTCCTGATACCGAAGTTGTTGAAAACGGCGCATTCAAAGAATCCAAATATCGTAGCGCTCCTTACTTCGATCTCAGAATCGATGGTATCGTACTTCTGAACCAGGAATACGGCGACTAATTAAGAAAATTCAGTCAATCTTCTCATAAATATGAGGGTGTCACGCCTGATATGTGGCACCCTTATATTCAGTTTTTGGCACGATAAAAACAAATCGACTTTAGGTAGCCCGACTTGTTTTTTCGTCTATTGATTTTGCCACCAAAGGAGAAAATATGGAAAAACCGATTGCATTCGAAATGAAAGGCATAACGAAAACCTTCGGCAGCGTAGTTGCAAACAATAATGTGGACCTTACCGTATACCGCGGAGAAATTCTTGCGATACTCGGTGAGAACGGCTGTGGAAAGACAACGCTTATGAATATGATTGCGGGTATTTATTGCCCCGACGCAGGTACAATCACTATCGGCGGCGAGGTTGTCAGCATCCGTTCGCCCAAAGATGCATTCCTGCATGGTGTCGGTATGATTCACCAGCACTTCAAACTTGTCGACCTTTTCACCGCGGCAGAGAATATCACCCTCGGTATCAACGATGGGGAACGCTACGATATCAGAAAGGTTTCGTCTGATGTGCAGGCAATTGCCGATAAATACGGATTTATCGTCGATCCTTCGAAAAAAATCTACGATATGTCTGTCTCCGAAAAGCAGACGGTGGAAATCCTGAAGGTTCTATACCGTGGCGCTGATATTCTGATCCTTGATGAGCCCACCGCCGTCCTGACACCCCAGGAAACGCAGAAGCTCTTCGATGTATTGCGGCGTATGAGAGAGGACGGAAAATCCATTCTTATCATTACCCATAAACTCCATGAGGTTATGGCAATCTCCGACAGAGTGGCGGTTCTTCGTCGCGGAGAACATATTGCTACTGTCGAAACCAAAGAAACGACACCAGAACAACTTACCGAAATGATGGTTGGTAAGAAGGTTTCCCTGAACATCGATCGTCCCGAACCCGAGAATGTCGCCGAGCGACTGATTGTAAAATCCCTGAATCTGACAAGCCCCGATGGCATAAAAATCCTTGAGGATATCTCCTTTGTCGCAAATGCGGGAGAAATCCTTGGTATTGCAGGTATCGCAGGCTCTGGTCAGCGTGAGCTTCTCGAGACCATAGCGGGACTGAAAACACTTGACTCGGGTGAGATTATCTTCCATCGTCCGAAGAAAAATCTTCCCGTCTCCTTCTATCATAAAACCTTCGCGCAGGTTGTCGAACTTGCACAAGAAGGGAAGTTCCATTACGAAGATGGAACGCTTGTGGATTTCAGCGGCATGCGCCACTCGCAAATCCGCGCCCTTGTCAATGCTGGCAAGGTACTATTCAATGAAGATGAGATCATGGATCTCTGTGATAAAACACCCCTCCAGATACGCGAACTTGGCGTAAGACTTTCCTTCGTTCCTGAAGACCGTCTCGGTATGGGACTTGTAGGAAATATGGACATCATTGACAACATGATGCTTCGTTCTTATCGTCGTGGTCCTTCGATGTTTGTCGATCGTAAAGCACCGTCGGATCTTGCCGATAGAATTGTAGCGGATCTTGAAGTTATGACGCCCAATACGCATACGCCTGTCCGTCGCCTTTCGGGAGGTAATGTGCAAAAGGTGCTTGTCGGCCGCGAAATCGCGGCGGCTCCCACCGTACTTATGGCTGCTTATCCTGTACGAGGACTGGATATCAACTCCTCGTATACCATATACAGATTGCTCACCGAGCAGAAAAAGCGCGGTGTAGCAGTTATCTTCGTCGGCGAAGACCTCGATGTATTGCTCGAGCTTTGCGACAGAATTCTTGTCATCTGCGCTGGTCGCGTTTCGGGTATTCTCGATGGCAGAACAGCAACAAAAGAAGAAGTCGGACTTCTGATGACAAAAACCGATGTGGATGTAATTGAGACAGAAGGAGGGGAGTGCTGATGGAAAAATTCAAAGCGTTTTGTAAAAAGGCGTGGGCATGCATAAAAAATGGCACAGGCAAAGCATGTTCTGCCGTAAAAGATTTTATCAGTGAGCCACCCTTCCATGTCGTAAAAAGAGCTCAGATATCGACCAAAAAAGCGATGCTTATCCGCCTTATCGCGATTGTAGCGGCGCTTCTCCTATGCTCGCTCCTTTCTGCTGTATTGATTGGCGCGAACCCGATTAAATTCATTACAACACTCTTTGATGGCGCATTTGGTTCAACGAGAAGAATATGGAAACTGGCGAAAGATACCGCCGTTCTGCTTTGTATTTCTCTTGCGGTTACCCCTGCATTCCGCATGCGCTTCTGGAACATCGGCGCAGAAGGGCAGACACTCATGGGGGCGCTTGCCGCGGCTGCAGTTGCACACTATCTCGGCGGAAAAATGCCGAATGGCGTCCTTCTTCTTCTGATGTTTGTTGCAGCGGTTATCGTTGGCGCAGTCTGGGGTGGCATTCCTGCCATTTTCAAAGCAAAATGGAACACCAATGAAACACTTTTCACCCTTATGATGAACTATATCGCATCGGGTATTGTCGCATATTTCCTGCTTTTGTGGACACCCAGCGGCTCAAGCGTCCTTGGCGAACTGCCTCATGGTCATATGCCCTCGATTATCAATGACTATTTCCCCTTGATTGTTGCCGTTCTTATCCTGACCGTTCTTCTTTTCGTTTATCTCCGTTACGCAAAGCACGGATATGAGATTTCCGTTGTCGGCGAAAGTGAGAATACCGCGAAGTATGTTGGTATCAATGTTGGAAAGGTCATCGTTCGTACCATGTTGATTTCAGGTGCTATCTGTGGTATTGCTGGATTCCTGATTGTCAGCGCACTTGACCACTCCGTTTCGGAAACAACCGTAGGCGGACTTGGCTTTACCGCAATTATGGCATCCTGGCTCGCGAAATTCAATCCTCTCATTATGATTGGCTCTTCGCTCTTCATCGTGTTCTTGAACCAGGGAGCAAACCAGATTACCACCACCTTCAATATCGCCTCTGCTTTTCCTGATATGGTTGTTGGTATCATTTTGTTCTTTATCATCGGATGCGAATTTTTCATCAACTATTCTCTCAAACGCACCGAAAAAACAAAAAAGGAGGATGCGTAAATGTTACTTGACTATATTGTAACCGCCGTTGCACTCGGCATCACCTTCCTCTTTGGTTGCACAGGTGAAATTCTCACCGAAAAAGCAGGTCATCTGAATCTCGGTATTCCAGGTATCATGT
>JAFVYW010000047.1 GCA_017508465.1 Clostridia bacterium | reverse complement strand
TACGGAGGATAATGGTGTCTGTCATGGCAAGTTCTTTGAGGGGGATTTTTACCTCCTCACCCTCGCGAAGCACACAAACTTCGTCAGGGACAAGATTGCCGAGCGCACGGATTGCCGAAGAGGTCTTATCCTTCGCGCGACCTTCGAGTGTCTTGCCGAGCGTGACGAGTGTCAATATCATACCAGCACCGGAAAATGTCGCTCTTGTGTAAAGCGCGACATCGCCATACCCGACGAGCGAGCAGATGAAAAGCCCAGTGCCGTAAAGCATCGCCGCCCCCGAACCAAGCGCGATCAGCGAGTCCATATTTGGCATTCGTGAGACAAGTGATTTAAAACCGCCGACAAAATAGCGGTAGTTAATGACGCAGATAACGAGCGCGAGCAGAAACTGCATTCCAAGCCAGAGCGGTGCATTGACAGAGGGCTTGATAAAGGAGGGAAGAGGGAACATATGATGTCCCATCTCAAGATACATCAATAGTAGGGAAAGAGGAATAGAGAAGAGAAGCGGCTTTATGCTTGCTCTCTCCTCGGGAAGGGAAACCTTCTCCCCCTCTTTGTATTCTTCGGCGTGGTAACCGACGCGCACGACAGCATCAATTATCGCACCCGCATCCAAAACATTTTCATCATATTCGACCGTCATGCTGGAAAGCAAGAGACTGACTTCGGCACTTTTTACACCGATAAGTCCTCGCACAGCGTTCTCAACATGTACGCTGCATGCAGTACACATCATGCCTGTAACTTTAAATTTTTTCTTCATTTTGTAAATAACAGTTTACGAAATAAACATTCCTTTCGTTCTTCTGGTGGCTTCTTCTCGTAGTCCTTCCTTTGAGAGTTCGTAAAAAATCTCATCCATTGTTCCTGTCGCATTCTCGCCCCGATGCGTCGCGTCAGCGCTTTCTCTTTCCCAGATTTCCTCGAATACGAAGGAACGCAGGTGCGAGAGAATAAAGTCCTCAATCCAGTAGGAAAAGGTGCAGGAGGGGTTCTTTTCCTCCGCCTTTTTCATGCGCAGATACATCGGCAGTCCATCGGAAACATCGCGCCATGTGTCGACGAAGGCGTAGTCGAAGTGTTCCCTCGGCATCTCCTGTTCGGCATAGAGAAAGGCATCCGCCTCGATGATTTTAATCTTTTCTTTGTGGGGAAAATGGGGAAGGAGAACATCCGAGAAAAGCTTTATGACATCAGCACTTTTTTCCACTACCACAACCTCTGTCACCTCTTCCTTCGCGCTTGCGTGGAAGGCGTAGTAGCCAAGACCGAGGCCGAAGGTGATCACGCGACCATGCGCTTCGGATATCGCCTCCCCAGAGGTATCCATATCGACGGGTGTCAGAGTCATCCATTCGTTTCCTCCCTCCAGTACCGCGAGAAAAGGGAAGGGCTCGGCGAAAAAGCCGAGAGGTACAATTTCCGTACCATCCGCGAGAAGCTCCACCTCGTTCGCGACAATGGCACGATAGGGAGGATACATCTCGTTCCTGATTTCCATATCGCCATATCTGGTATCCACCACATCTGCCATCGCTTTCGTATAGGCATCTTCAAAATAGGTGTGAGGTGTGAGAATTCTTACTGCGCGTGGCAGATAAGCGCGAGCGAGCGTACGCTCTTTTTCATCCGTGAGCGCATTCGGCAAAAATGCTTCTGTCAGAATGGCAACCACGGCTTCTTCTCTTGTAAACGAGCCGTCGCCCGAGAGCGTCTGTACCATCTCTTTTGTGATAAGATCGGGATAGTAGTTCAGATAATGCGCGAGAAGATGTGTGAAGGCATAGTTGTCGTCGAAGGTGTCGCGCAGACGCTTCAGCCGGATATATTCTTTGTAAGAAAGCACTTTGTTTTTCACTTGTGTGCCCCCCTTTATATCAATAAAAAGATTATAACACGCGCGCGAAAAATTGTCAAGCCAAAGCAAGGAAAAAACTTGACTTTTCCTCTCTTTGGCATTATAATATAAGGGATAAAACAAATACCGAGGCACATTATGAAACTGATTATCGCATCCAACAATGCACATAAAATCCGTGAGATCAAGCAGATTCTCAAAGGAAAATTTGATCCCATCCTCTCTCTTCGCGAGGCAGGCATCGACCATGAAACAATCGAAGATGGCATGACCTTTATTGAAAATGCGAGAAAGAAAGCGAAGGAAATCGCCGTCCTTTCTGGTTGTCCTGCCCTCGCCGATGACTCGGGCATCTGCGTGGATGCTCTGGACGGCGCGCCGGGTGTGTTCAGCGCGCGCTTCTCGGGCGGTCACGGAAATGACGAGGACAACAATGACCTTCTTCTTGAAAAGCTTGATGGCGTCACCGATCGTGGCGCACACTATACCTGCGCGATGGTTGTGGCTTATCCCGACGGTCATACCGTCGAATGTGAAGGCTACCTTTATGGCTCCATAGGCTACGAGCGCATCGGTACAGGTGGCTTCGGCTACGATCCTCTCTTCTTTCCCGAAGGCTCTGCACGCACCCTGGCAGAATATACCGAGGACGAAAAAAATGCCATCAGCCACAGAGGAAATGCGCTTGCTACCCTTCTGACTCTTCTGGAGGCAGAGGAATGAGGCATATCCTTCTTGACGAAAGCATGCCTTATTTCAAGGCAAACATGCATTGTCATAGCACGAACTCCGACGGTAAAATGACACCCGAGGAACTGAAAGCACACTATATGAAGCATGGCTACCATATCATCGCCTTCACCGACCATGAGCATATTCTTGACAACTCCTATCTGAATGAAGACGGTTTCCTTGCCCTGACCGCCTGTGAAATTGCTATCAAAGAAATTCCGGAGGCATCGACAAGGACAAGGCGCGATATGAAGGTATGTCACCTGAATCTTTACGCCCGTGATCCGCATAACATTGATACCCCTTGTTACAGTTCAGTCGCCGACCATTTTCTGAACCCGTCAATCGCACATAAAATCGTCCATACAAAGCCCGACTTCGAACGCGTCTATTCGCACGAGGGCATTACAGCAATTATTGAGGAAGCGAATAAGAGAGGCTTCCTTGTTTCCTATAACCACCCTCGTTGGTCGCTTGAAAATGCGAGAGATTATCTTGGATATGCAGGGCTTTGGTCAATGGAAATCTATAACCATTCCTGTGTTATGGATGGCTTCCCCGATTATAATGTGCAAGCCTATGATGACTTCCTTCGCGACGGACATCGCATTGGCTGTGTGATGGGGGATGATAATCATCATATCCGCCATACCCTCGGTGGCGCGACCTGGTTCAATGCCCCATCTCTCACCTATGAGAATATCGTCGAGGCGATGGAAAATCACCGCTTTTATTGCTCGCAGGGACCGCTGATTCATTCCCTGACTGTAAGTGGCAGAATTGCACAGATCGAATTTTCCGGTGCGGATACCGTCATTATGAGCCACCGCACCCGTAATGTACAAAAGAAAACCTTTGCGGACGAAGGACGCCATAAAGCAACCTTTGAATTTAAAAAGGACGATGGCTACATCCGCTTTGATCTCGTCGCGCGCGATGGCAAACGCGCCAACACCTGCGCCTACTTTCTCGATGACCTCGGCATCGGGGTGGAAATATAATTAAGTAACCAAATTTTTATCCTTTTTTTATAAAAAACATATTGACTTTTTGTGAAATATGTGGTAAAATCTCTTTTAGCCCGAAAAAATATGTTTTCGGCTCCTTGCCGTCGGAGACGGCCAAAAGTCCATAAGGAGGTAATAAAAATGGAGAAGAAGTTCAATGTTTACGAAACTCTCTATGTCGTAAGCGGTAACCTTTCTGAAGAAGATTACAAGGCGATCAATGAGAAATTCGTAACCCTTATCAATGGTAACGCTACTGATGTGACCGTTGACGAGTGGGGCAAGAGAAGACTTGCATACACCATCAACTACATCACCGAAGGTTACTATGTTCTCGTGTCCTACAAGAGCGAGACCAACTTCCCTCTCGAGCTTGAGCGTGTCCTTGGTATCACCGAGGGTGTCATTCGTTACATGACCACCGTCAAGGTTGAGAAGCCCGTTGCTGCAGCACCTGCAGTTGAGGCACCTGCTACTGAAGAAGCAGAAGCATAATTTTAAGGAGTACAATCATGGCAAGTTTTAACAAGGTAATCCTTCTTGGCAACATGGTTGCAGATCCTGAACTCAGACAAACACCCAGCGGAACATCTGTTTGTTCTTTCAGAATTGCCGTCGGTCGTCGTTTCGGCCGTGGTAATGAACCCGAGCAGAATACCGATTTCTTTACGGTAAACGCATGGGACAAGACGGCTGAGTTCGTAAGCCGTTACTTCAAGAAAGGTAGCGCAATTTTGGTTTGCGGAAGTCTGCAAAACAGAAGTTGGACAGACAATCAAGGCCAGAAGAGAAATGTAACCGAAATTCGTGCAGACGAAGTTACATTCGGTTCTTCCGCTTCAAATGGTGGCGGCCAGCAGGGCGCACCTGAAGCACCCCAGCAGGGATACACTCCCTCGTCTTATAGCACACCTTCCTTCCAGAGCTCGCCCAGCGCGTCCTTTGAGGATATTCCTGACGACGGAAGCCTTCCTTTCTGACATAAAGGAAAAATCCATCGTCCCGAACTACACCAAGACTCACGGTGTAGATCGTAAAAATAAAGTAGCGTGAGTCAGAAAGGTTATGGAACTTAAAATGGAAAAGACTGAAACCAGATCCTTCCGTCCCAATATGCACAGAAGAAAGAAAGTTTGCATTTTCTGCCAGGATAAAGTAACCGAGATCGATTACAAGGATGTTGCTAAACTCAGAAAGTTCATCTCTGAGCGCGCTAAAATCCTTCCTCGCCGCGTATCTGGCACCTGTGCCCTTCACCAGAGACAGTTGACCGTAGCAATCAAGAGAGCGCGCCAGGTTGCTCTTCTTCCCTACATTTCCAACTGATTTTTGGCGATCGTTATCTGAACAGACACAAAATAAAAGGCACTCTGTGAGAGCAGAGTGTCTTTTTCTATCTATCATCCTTGACAAAGGTGAAATAATACGATATAATAAATGTATTATGTTATTTTAAAGAAGCTTTTCTCATCGTAATATGGAGGAAAACGATAGTGAAAAATGAGCATGAATCGAAAAGTGTCGCACACGAGGTAAGCGCGGAAGGAGAAATACCGTTATCCGATATCCTCGAACAGTTCGATGCGATTAAGAAATTAAAGGAATTGTTAGACCTCGGCGCGATTACGCAGGGGGAATTTGAACAAAAGAAGAGAGAGTTATTGAGAAGGGGGACAAAGAAAAGCGTAAAGCTGAATAATTTTGTTATTTGGCTTTGGGCTTCCTTGGGCTTTACCATATTCTCTTACCTCATCAATGTAATCATTTCCCTGAATGTAGGTGGAAACCTGTTCTGGATGTTTGATTATATCCTCTATGGTTATATTGCCGGTTTCATTATGATGGGTGCTGGCATCGTTGGCTATATTTTTTCTTTCCACCGTCTCACGAAGCAGAAAGAAGCCTTGAAGGCAAAGGTCATATCCCTCATTTTGATGATAGCGTTACTGTGTACTACCTTTTCCCCTTTGGTACTGCACGACCCGTGTACATACGAAGCAAGTATCAATTGGGCGGATATCGGGCCTGATACATACAGCGTTACTGGTTGCGAGTACAGAAGGACGCGTGTCAAGATATCGTCGAAGCACCAAGGCTCGCTCGTTGATGGTATCGGTTTTGGCGCGTTTTCGTATCATAACAAATTGAAAGAAGTAACAATTCCCGACACCATCACAAGCATAGGGGGCAACGCGTTCGCATACTGTGAAAACTTAACTGATTTGGTCATCCCCGATAGTGTTACTCTTATAGGACCAAATGCCTTTTTGGGTTGCAACTCACTTGTCATTTACTGCGAAGCACAAAGTAAACCTGCAGGCTGGGATGAGACATGGAACTACTGCTTTGTTGAATCTGATGAAAATAAAATCGTTACGAATTTGAAGTATGTAACTGTCTATTGGGCAGGCGAGTGGGAATATGACTGGCTCGGAAATCCTGTTCCTCTCCGATAAGAACCGTACCGTTGCACTCTTTAACTTTATCGGTATTTTGGCTTCCCTCCGTTTAAAAGGGATAAAAGCTTTTATGACAAAAGCACTCTGCAAAAATGCAGAGTGCTTTTCCTTATTTTCTCGCAAGAGCAAATTTATCATCCTCACTCAAACCGAGTGCTTCTACCATCGCCTCAAAACGAGTGCGCGCATAGAAGAGGTCTTTGGGCGTATGGGCATCCGAACCGAGATAGAACTTACAACCACAAGCGCGCGCAATACGATAAGGGCGCAGTATCTCTGCCGAAGCGCAATCGCGCTGTGGCATATTCAACTCCACTCCCATGCCACTTTTGGCAATACGCTCAAATAGTTCTGCGAAGGCACTATCGGATATGGCATTTATAATATCCGCATGTCCCCCTTCGCAGTTTCTGGCAATCAAAGGACAGGTGAAGTGCGCAAGTCCCATTTTTTCAAATGGCAAATCCATATCCAACAGCGCATGATTGCGCTCCATATAGAGTTTTGCGCGTGCCGAAACGGATGTCACGCTCTCGTCTATGGTAAAGCCACTCATATGCAAATGGCTCGTCGGCACGATAATGAACGCGAAGTTCCTCATTCTCTCCCCAGAAATGCCTAATCTCATAAAACGGTCAAAGTCCGTCTCGCATCCGAAATCAAAGACAATTCCTTCTTCTTGTGGCAGGGGCAGAGCCTTCGCTATGTGCGCATAGTCCTGTTCTTTGTACCAATTGCTTGCCCCCTCGACGCCCGCGTCCCAGAAATGATCGGTCAGGCAGATTTTCCGAAATCCCATCTCCTTCGCGTATCGGAGAAGATTATGTGTTGTTTGCTCCGGATCTCCCGAGCAAAGCGAGAGCTGCGAGTGCAGGTGCATATCGTGGTCAATGATAAATCTCATCTTTTGTTACCATTTTTCTTCGTTTTTGTAAACTTTGATTAGCAAAATCAATGTGTAAAAACCGTATCTTTTCGGAAAGCCTTGTCTGTTTTTTATTCCGGATATGTAACCTCAACGAGAACATCGTTGTACTGTCTGACAATCAGTATCGTCAAATCCTGATGATAAAAATAACCCTGACCGACCTCGCCCCAACTGTAACCCATCGGGTTGTCAATATAGAGTGTTCCACGGATTGTGGAATTGTGAATGGTGGTGACTGCCACACCATCGGGTGTGCGTTCCATACCGATGAGCGAGCCTGTGTGACCGTAGGTCGTGCCGACAAAGGAAATATCAAGCGTGATGTCACACGCCTCAACCACCACATTTCCTACCCCTAAAACCGCACCGGTAAACGCCTCATAACTATTGGCTTCGTAGTCGATTTTACTGTCTACCGTTACATCTTCAATGTATGCCTCCAGTGAGTAGCCGATCAGCCCCGATATACCGCTGATGTTCTTAACGGTAACATTGGTATGGCTGACCTGAATATCGAACGAGGAAGAGACAGTGCAGTCTTTTACCGTGATGCCCTCTGCGTAGCCGACAAGAGCACCCACAAAAATTTCATCCTCCGTATCATAGGTAGCATTGACATTCTCAAGCGTCAGGTTGATAACGATTGCATCATATGCGCTTCCGAACAGACCGATTGCCTCGACATGGTAGCCAACCCAGTTGCCATCGGTCAGGGAAATGTCTGCTCCCGTCTTTGGCAAAGTCAGATTGGAAATCTTATATCCCTTGCCGTCAAAGAGGCCACGGAAATTCACAATGGGAGAGAAGGAAACGCCTTGCATATCGATATTGTCACCAAGGTTTACTTCGCATCTGCCGGAAATGGTGCCCTGGTTGATATCGTCTGTCAGTTTTCTGAGTTCTTCTGCCGTCGAAATCACAATCGGCGTGCCATAGTCGGGCAATTCCACATCAGGCGCTTCCTTTTCGACAATCTCAACGAGGTTCGCCTTGTAGACCTCTTTTTGCCCCTTATAATTTTTCAGAATGCAGTGAACAATAATCTCATCTCCTACGAGGGGTTTTCGGGAAAGATTCGGGAAGTTTACGCTTCCATCTGCCGAATATGTGCCATAGACAAGAATGTCACCCGTCGCATCCCTGAGCGTCAGTTTTCCATAGTTTTCGTCAAGGATTTCGACAATAACACCCTTCAGATAGTATCTCTCCTGGCTCTCGTAGCCATCCCGGTCCTCGATGATGTTCAGAGCATCTTCTATGGTGATAAGCGGGTATTTTTCCTCAGTGCCGACATCTTCGTTGGTATCCCCATTGGTACCTTCATTCTCATCGTTTGTACCGTTGTTCGTACCATCATTTGTACCGTCACCTGTACCATCATTTGTACCGTCACCTGTACCATCATTTGTACCATTGTTTGTACTGTTGTTCGTATCGTCATTCGTACCGTCGTTTGTACCGTCGTTTGTACCGTTGTTCGTATCGTCATTCGTACCGTCGTTTGTACCGTTGTTCGTACCGTCGTTTGTACCGTTGTTCGTACTATCATTTGTACCGTTGTTTGTATCATCGTTTGTACCATCACCGGTTTCACCATTCGTGTCATCCGGACCGGGAAGTGGAATCTCAAATCCACTGCATGCGCAGGCAAAAACGAGACCGAGGCACAGAATAAGAGCCAATAAAAACTTTACTGGGCTGTTGTGTTTTTTCATTTTTTCTTTCCTCCGATTTTATGTATTTGATAAAAAAGGTCATATCTCAAAATGACAGCAAGAAGACAGTGGTATTCGCTCTATCAACAGTGTAACATTTTTCTACCAAAAAATCAAGCCTTTTCCCAAAGAAATATACAGTTAGTACAATCTCGACAAAAGCGTATGGATACCTATTGCAATTCCTTCGGATATGTGCTATAATAAAATGTACAATGCTTTACCTGAGGAGAGCCGTTTATGACACACAAAAATATGCTCGGCATGTTCGTTCACTTCGGACCATACGCAAAGTTGGGTATACACGAGCAAGCGCTTGCCCGCCTTCGCCTTGACCATAAGGAATATGAAAAAATGGCGCTTTCATGGAATCCCGAAAACTATAACCCGGACGAGTGGGTTGCCCTCGCCAGGTCTGTCGGCATGAAATATATCACCTTCACCGCGAAGCATCATGACGGCTTTTGCATGTGGGACACGAAAACAACAGACTACTCCATAATGCACACGCCCTATGGCAAGGATGTCCTCGGAATGCTCGCCGACGCGTGCCACAGAGCAGGAATGAAGTTCTCAATTTACTATTCCAATCCCGATTGGCACCATCCCGACGCCTACAATCCCTTGTCCTCTCACCAATGGGGTGCCGTCCGCACCGAAGGTGGCGACTTTGAAAAATACAAAGAATACATCAAGGCGCAGATCACCGAGCTTCTGACAAAGTACGGTGAGATTTACTCTCTCTTCTGGGACATCCCTCCCTGCATTCACGATCCTTCCTTCAACGAGCTTGTCCGTTCCCTGCAACCGGATATTTACATCAATGACCGTGGCTTCGATAAGGGTGATTTTTCAACGCCCGAGCGCGACATGGATAAAATCGAGGGTGGACGCTTCCTCCGTATGACCGAGGCATGCAACGCCGTAGGCGCACATAGTTGGGGCTATCGTAAGAACGAGGACTACCATACCGTTCGTTACCTGACCTCTTCCATCGATCGCATCATGGCGATGGGAGGTAGCTACCTTCTCAATGTCGGACCGATGCCCGACGGAACCATCGACGAGAAATCCCGCGAGAGACTTCTTCGCGTCGGCGAGTTCTATCGGAGAATGGGCGGTATTTTAGAAGAAAACGAAGGGGAAGCGTGTGAGATCGTCTCCTTCACACGCCCTGTTGTCATCAATCATAAGGGGGATGCGACCTATCTGCACTATTATCAGGGCATCGACCAGAACGCTGTTTTTCTGACGAAGTTTCCCTCGCTTCCGAAGTCGGTCCGCCTTGTAAATTCTGACACGCCCCTCCCCTTCGAGGTGGATTTTCTGCCTGAATGCCGTGGCGAGCAGGTCTATTTTGAGGGCGAACACCTCCGTATTTTTGGCATAGATGCCGACGCGCTCGCAGGGGAACCCATCGTCATCGAAATCAAGTTTTAATTTTCATACATAAAAAACCGCTCTCTTGTCAAACTAAAGGTAAAACCACCTGTGGTTTTGAAATCTGATAAGAAAGAGAGCCGTTATGGATAAGAAAAAGAAGAGAGAAGGAGAAAACCAGAATCCCCCTGATACCTCCTTACCTCGTCCTGAAATCTTTCCTCCCGAAAACCCCGAGTTTCCGGGAGAGCCACCCGTCCCCAATCGTGCGTGGACACAAATGTTTTCTTCGCCCATCGATATTCTGACCGATGACGAAAAACGAAATCTGCGCGGTCCGATGTGCTTCGAGTAAGATATGTTTCGTCGACTGATAGATAAGATGAAAAAACTCTTCTCGAGGGGAAAGAAGAAAATGGAAAAATAAAAAGCGTGCCATAAAGCACGCTTTGCGAAAGCAACCACACGGTTTTCATGTGGTTGCTTTCATTTTATTTTGCATATAACTTTACAAGCTCCACCAGAACATTCACCGCGGTATCCATATCCTCGACGGTGATATGCTCAAACGGACCATGGAAGGCGAAGCCGCCTGTACCAAGGTTCGGGCAGGGAAGTCCCATAAAGGAAAGTCTCGCGCCGTCCGTTCCGCCGCGAATGGCTTCCACTCTGGGCGTAAGTCCTGCGCGGCGCATCGCCTCCTTTGCATTCTCTACCAGGTGCATATGCGGCAGGATTTTTTCTATCATATTCCGATACTGGTCGCGCACATTCAGAACAACAGTACCCTCACCGTACTTTTCGTTCATTTGCTTTTCCACGGCGTAGAGGAACGCGCGACGCTCTTCAAACCTTTCGCTATTATGGTCACGCACGATATACTGAAGTGTTGCGCGCTCACAGTTGCCCGAGATATCCGTCAGATGATAAAAGCCTTCGTAACCTTCGGTGTTCGCAGGCGTCTCTTCGGCAGGGAAGAGCATCGAAAGCTCGGTCGCAATCAGGGCGGCATTCACCATAATTCCCTTTGCCGAGCCAGGATGAACATTGACGCCATTCACCGTAAAGACCGCGCCGAGCGCGTTGAAGTTTTCGTATTCAAGGGTATCCTCAAATCCGCCGTCCATCGTGTAGGCGAAATCCGCGCCGAACCTTGCCACATCAAAGAAATCTGCGCCCTCGCCGATTTCTTCGTCGGGCGTGAAGGCGATGGCAAGAGGTCCGTGAGGAATGTTTTCCTTTTCAAGACGCTCCGCCAAGGTCAGAATTTCTGCAATTCCCGCCTTGTCATCCGCGCCAAGCAGAGTATTGCCCGAGGTGACAATCAGTGTTTTTCCTTTCAACAGAGGAAGGTGCGCAAACATTCCGGGGGAAAGGGTGCGTCCTGCACCAAGCTCCACTGCGCCACCGTCATAGTTTTCAATCAGTTTCGGGCACACAGGCGCGTCAGCAAAATCAGGCGAGGTGTCCATATGGGCGATAAGACCGAGGGTGGGCAGGCCATCGAGACCTTCTGTCGCAGGGATTTTTGCATAAAGATAACAGTTTTCTGACAGTGTGATATCTGTCGCGCCGAGCGCCTCGAGCTCCTCGCGAAGCATTCTGGCAAGCACCCACTCCTTTTCGCTACTGGGATGCGCGCCTGAATTTTCATCGGATGCCGTGGGAACGGCAATATAGCGGAGAAATCTTTCGTATGCTCTCATCGTTCACCTCAGAAGTTGAAGCCGTCGTAGCCCCAGGTTTTTGCCTCTTCATATTTGATGTAAATGCCACCTGGTGCAACGCCGAGTGTCTCACTTACCACCTCGCAAAGGCGCGCGGTAAGATTGTCATATGCCTCGCGCGATGCCGCACCAAGAAGATTTACCTCGATGTAGCAAAGGTCACTGTCACATTTTCCGCGGAACGCCATTCTTGCACCGTCCTCAAAGGAGAGCATCAGCCACTCTTCGCTTTTTCCGGGAAGCAGAGCGATCGCCTCGCCGAATTTCTGCGTAAGCACCCGTTCCTGTTCTTTTGAAATGTTGGTTGTGGTTTTTGTGATAATCATTGGCATGGGTTTGTTCTCCTTAAAAATCGTTTTTGGTTTCCTCGTCGCGAATGCTCTCAAGCGCATGATAAATATCGGCATAGGTATAGAGTGAGCCGAGGACAATCAGAGGACGATGATCTCGCTTCGCTTCCCGATACGCACAGGCAAAGGCGATGCTGATGTCCTCGTCCGCAAAGGCGCGCGCTTTTGTTCCGTAATAGCCGAGCATCGTCGCATAGGTCGACGCTTCCAATGCACGAGGATTTTGAGGGGTAATGGTGTAGGCGCGTTCAGCAACGGTGGAAATCGTCTCGGCAATCGCCTTGTAGTCCTTGTCGCGAAGGACACCTGTGAGTACATATACCTTTTCCTCGCCAAAATAGGTACGGATGGATTGGACGGCTACGCCGATGCCCTCCGCGTTATGTGCGCCGTCAAAAATGACGAGCGGGTTTTCACGCGATAAGACCTCAAAGCGCCCCATCCATTCGGCATGCTCTAAACCATGATACAGGTCGCGGTCAGAGATGAATACACCGTTTGCACGCAATATTTCCACGGCATCAATTACCGTAATAGCATTGTAGGGTTGATAGGTGCCAAGCAGAGAAATCTTGATATTTTGTAAAGCTTTGTAGTCAAATACACAGCCTTTCAGGCTTCTTTCGCGAATGGTAAGCGCGTTTCGGTCTACATCATAGAAGGGGGATTTTCTTTTGGTTGCCTCTTCATGGATGGTGGCTCTTGCCGCATGTAATGCACCGCCACCGAAGAGAATGGGGCGTCCGCTCTTGATAATGCCCGCCTTTTCAAGCGCGATCTTTTCCACCGTGTCGCCAAGGATTGCCGTGTGGTCAAGGGAGATGCCCGTGATAATGGAAAGCAGGGGTGATTTTATGACATTCGTCGCATCGAACCGACCGCCCAGACCTACCTCAAGGACGACATAATCGCATTTTTTATCCTTGAAATAGCGGAAGGCGATAGCAGTGATGATCTCGAACTCGGTTGGCGCTTCAGACAAACATCTGGATGCCTGGCGAAGCTCTTCCGTATAACGCACGAGGTCCTCGTTCGGAATATTGACACCATCGACGCGGATGCGTTCATTGAAATCAAGAATGAAGGGAGAGGTATAAAGACCGACACGATAGCCTGCGCTCTGAAGCACCGAGGCGAGCATGGAGGATGTCGATCCCTTGCCGTTTGTGCCACCGATGTGTATGACGGCAAGATCTGCTTCTGGATGACCGAAAATGTCGAGCAGGGCGTTGATACGCTCAAGACCTGGCTTGAAAAACGGACGGTTGCTGGAATGAATATACGCGAGCGCGCTCTCGTATGTCAGTGGCGCGTCCTCTTGTGTCTTTTTTTCCGTGCGTTTTTCTATCTTTTTGCCTGTCGCAAGGTCGGGGACGGGGCTTTTCATCAGAATAAATACCACAACACCATCCAATATAGCCACAATCGTGTAGTTGAACAGACGCCACGCCATCAGCTCCCATAAACCAATCCCCATATACGCCGAAAGACCTATGGTTTTCACAATCACAGAGCCTGCCGTATGACCAAGCATGACGGAAAGTCCCGTGCGCAAGGGCGCAGGGAGCATTTGACAAAAGCGGTAGACCAACGCGCCGACAAGCGCTAAAATGACGCCGCCGAGCGTAATCAGCGGATTGATGGTATATCCGACGAGCAGACAACCGACAAGGTCAGCAACCGTCGCGACGGCAAGCGCCTCGAGTGGTCCGAAGACAAAGCCGGCGAAGAATATCGGCATGCTCTCCAGCGAGAAGCGCATGATATCTCCCCAGGGGATTGCGAGATATTTGCCAAAAACATTACTCATCGCCGACAGGAGTGATAGTGCGACGATTTTCCGTAGGGCATGTTCGTTTTTTCTGATTTCTTTATTCAAAACAAAAAACACCTCCTTTGCATCTTCTGCACCAGGTGGTGTTCTCATACCTATGGTGACAGTGGGATGCGAACATATACCGCAGATCTGATCCTTCGTCTGTGTGACAACTCCCCGTACACACAGCACTATACGCATATGTTCCTTTTCTGTTGCTCCTATTATACAGGATTTTTTTCTTCAATGCAATAGATTTTGCAAAAAAAAATCTTTTTTTCCTGAAAAATATATAAGGTGAAAAATAAAGCGCGCGTATACCTTGATTTTTCGACAAAACTATGCTATACTAAAGAGGATAAAAATCAAAGAGGAAAAACTATGGAATTAATTGCAGGAAAACGCTTTGGCGAGGAGCGCGCGCTTTACGCCCTTTCGGGCGCGAGAGTTGAGAACTGCTCGTTCTCCGGAGAAGAGGACGGTGAGAGCGCACTCAAGGAAAGCCATGATATTGAGGTCATTCACACGACCTTTCATCTTCGTTACCCCTTCTGGCATACAAAGAGAGCCGTGCTTGAAAGTATCACGATGAGTGAGGGATGTCGCGCGCCTCTGTGGTACGCAGAGGATATCAACATGCGTGGCGCTGATATTACAGGACCGAAGGCTGTGCGCGAATGCCGTAATATGCACATCGATTCCACGCATATCGAAAGCGCGGAATTTTGTTGGATGTGCCGTGAAATCTCAATGGAGCAGTCCTATGTTAAGGGTGAGTACGCTTTCCTCCATTCGCAAAATCTTACAATACACCACCTCCATCTGGAAGGCAAGTATTCTTTCCAGTATTGTAAGAACATCGTCATTTATGACAGTATCCTCAATACGAAGGATGCCTTCTGGGAGTGCGAGAATGTCACTGTCTACGATAGCGTCATCCGTGGTGAATATCTCGCGTGGTACGCGAGGAACATCCGATTAGTAAACTGCCATATCGTCGGTACGCAACCCCTCTGCTACTGTCAGGGGCTGGTGCTTGAAAATTGCACGATGGAAAACTGCGACCTTGCCTTTGAATATTCCGAGGTGGAGGCCGTGATATCGAGCCATGTCGACAGTATCAAAAATCCCCTCAAAGGACACATCACCGTCAACACGATCGGAGAGATTATTCAGGACGAAAACCGCCGCGACGCCGAGGGAGAGGTCGGTATTGTTGTCCTGGCATAAAAGCGAAATCAGACGAAATCATTCTACCTATTATACATATCTGTAAACAGAAAGCATCCTGCGTCCGCCCCATGAAGAGAGCGCAGGATGCCTTTTTTTATTGGTTTTCAAATTTTACAATGAAGAGCGCGTTATCCGAACCGTATTTTTCACACCCCACAGGCTGCATCCATTCAGTGACCGTCAGATACGCAAGATCACGCGAGACATTCGTCACGCCAAAATTACCAAGGCGCGCGCCCCGCTCGGGGACGACAACCCTTTCGCTTGCTCGGATAAGGTGCATCCTGTCGGTGTCGATCTGCGCCAGGAAGAGAGGCGCCCGATGGCGGAACACATGGTCATTGTTCGCACCGCGTCTGGTGTAAACCAGATAAACCGCATCTCCAAGAGCAAGAAAATGCTGTTGTGTATTATAATTCGGCAGCACCTCACCGTCATCAAAACGCCAGGGTGCAAGCTCTTCAAAATGCTTGCCATCCGTACTTGTAGAAAAAAGCCCGACGGTATCATTTCTCACCGTTAATAAAAACTTACCGCCTGCATAAATCAGGGAAGGCTCATACGCTCCTCGCGCAATGGGATAAGAAAGGATATTGCTTCGTCCCACCTCGCATAGCTTTTCACCATCAAAGACAAAGGAAAAGACAACCACTTCATAAAAAGGCGAGCCATGCTTCTTTATGGTAAATGGGATCCATAAAAGTCCTTCGTCATCTTCATAAAACTGAACAGAGCCTGGGGCAGTATGAAGATGCGTATCCGAAATGGATACCTGAAAAGGGGAGACGGGAAGGAAGTGTTTATTTTCATCATCATAAACGGAATAAAAACCGCGGTTTTCCACACCGCGCACATGCGTGCCGGCAGTACTGTAATAGGCATCGTGTCCGATAACGATGATCTTGCCCGATGCTTTATGATACATCGGTGTCGCATCGCATTGGGCATGGAAAATACCTTCGGAAAGCATTTTTCTGCCAAAGGCCTCGTCAGGCTTTGGTGAGGTTATTCTGGCGCCTCCATCATAGGCCTCCATAACCTCAAGACCTTCAAAGTCATCACAACCCGATACATTCAGTTTTTGCGTCGTAATCAGAAGATGACCGTCAGGAAGATGGGCGCCTCTTGCATGCACATAGCAGGTCTTGTGATTGTATTTTCCTTCGTGTTTGTAAACAGTGATTAACATTTTATGACATTCCTGACTTTTTTATTTGGTATATTCTCTGCGAAGAGCCTCTAAAAGCTTTGTGAAAGATGGAGGAAAGGGACACTCGAAATTCATCTCTTCACCCGTTCTTGGATGCGTGAATGTGAGGCGTCTTGCATGGAGCGCCTGACCTGTCGCAGATGCGCCAAGCCGCCGTTCGAGGGGGGTGTTTCCACCACCATAGGTGGTATCGCCGACGAGGGGATGACCGAGGGACGCCATATGCACGCGTATCTGGTGGGTGCGCCCTGTTTCCAGGTTGAGCTTCAGGTAGGTGAATTGTCCGAGATGCTCAAGCACCTCATAATGCGTTACCGCCTCTCTTGCCATACCAGAGCCGTCACGGATCACCGCCATTTTCTTGCGATCGACAGGGTGTCTGCCGATGGGCGCGTCCACCGTACCATGCTCTTCGCGGAAGCCGCCGAGGACAAGAGCATGATACTCGCGACGAATTCTGTGCGTTTCCAGCTGCTTTGAGAGAGCGAGGTGAGTGAAATCATTTTTGGCGACCACAAGCAGTCCCGAGGTGTCTTTGTCTATACGATGCACAATACCGGGGCGAAGCTCGCCACCGATGCCCGAGAGGTTCTCACCAAGATAGTAGAGAAGGGCATTGACGAGTGTACCTGTGGGTGCGCCGGGCGCAGGGTGTACCACCATGCCCTCCGGCTTGTTGATGACGAGCAGGTCATCGTCCTCATAGACGATATCCAATGGAATATCCTCTGGTTTTGCTGACACGGGGGTGGGTGATTTGATAAAAATCTCTACGATATCTCCCTCGCACAGTACCGTTTTCTTTGTTACTTTTCCGCACCTTTCGCATGTGACACAGCCCTCTTCCATCAGAGCCTGTATCCTGGAGCGCGATAAATCGCAAACACGGGAGAGATAGAGATCGGCGCGTACACCGTCTCCATCCGCCACAATGGTGTATGTATGAAATTCCCCCTCGCTGTCAGGCGAGGGGTTGCGTTTTTCTTCATTCATTCTTTCTTTTCCTTTGCTTCCTTGATGATGTCTAAAACAAGGAATAAAATCATAAATCCCGCGCCCACACAGACGAAGGAATCTGCGCCATTGAATACGGCGAAGTTGATAAGACGGAAATCGATGAAGTCGACGACATAGCCAAGCGCGATGCGGTCGATCATATTGCCGATGCCACCCGAGATGATAGCGGACAGACAAACGCCATAGCGAAGACCATCAATGTGACCGAGGTAGAGCGCAATCGCGATTGCGACAATCGTCACCGTCGATACCACCATAAACACCCATCTGTGGTCGGCGAGCATGCCGAAGGCAGCACCGCGGTTCTCGACATAGGTCAGGTGGAGGACACCCTTGATAAGCGGCACAGTATCCACAGGCTTTAAAAATGCAACGGCGAGAATTTTTGTAAGCTGGTCGAGTAAAATGCCGATAGCGATAACGAGGGAATATATCACATAATGTGACAGAGGCATTTTTTTGATAAGTTTCATAAGTTCTCCTTGTGTCAGATGACAGGAAGTAGCATCTCGATAAAAATCAAGAGGAAGTACGCGATGGTAAATGAGATGTCGATGGGCAGATCCTGACCGATATTGAGTTTATACAACAGATAGCGTACAGGCATGACCACGGGCTCGGTCAACACGAGCAGGAAGGTGAAAAAACGACTTTCCGCAAGCGTCGGGATGAACGAGCAGATCGCACGCAAAAACATCGCCGTCGAAATGATGCTGATCAGAAGACTGATGGTTTTTGCTAATACTATTAAAACTGGCATGGTTTCTCCTTTTCAGACAGCCGCATCATCCGAAATCGCCTTTGGGAACAAACGCCCGCCCGCGAGAACGGAGGATTGGCTTTTACAACGCCTGTGGCTTGGGATTATTCGGCGTCGGTGACATCGACACCGTGTGCGGTGACGATATATGTATTGGGGGCGACCTTCTTGATTTCTCCGTCCGTAGCATAGGTCACTCCATTCAGGAAATCAAGCATACGAAGAATGCTCGCGCGATCCATCACCTCAAGGTTCAGTACCACGGTACAGCCGCGAAGCAGATGGTCTGCCACAGTAGATACATCACTATATGTTTCGGGGCGTACAACCTTAAGCTCAATATTGTCGCTCTGTCTTGTCTGGATGGCGGGGGCCTCCTGAGGTGCGCTGACAGGCGCTTGGACAGGCGCATCCGCAACAACCTCTTCGGCGTCGGTGGTCTCTTCAAAGGTGCCGAACTGTATTTCGTCCTCTTCCGCTCTTGTTTTTCTTTTCAATCTGTCAACGAGTTGTTCAAACATGTTTTTCTCTCCTTTATGTTGTCACTCACATTTTGCGTGAGCAGTTTTTATTTTTTAATTTCTGATAAAGAGGTGTCTGCCGACGCGCAGATGTGTCGAGCCCTCTTCGACAGCGACTCTCCAGGAGTCGCTCATGCCCATCGACAATATGGGGGTGTCGGGGAAGCCGTAGCGATCATTCAGGGTATCCAGCAGGGCTTTTGTCCGTCGGAAGTAGGGGCGGATATCCTCGGCGTTTTCGCACACGGGGCCCATCGTCATCAGCCCGAGAATCTCAATGTGTGTACAGGCGAGAGCCTTCTCGAAAAAAGGGAGCACCTCTTCGGGCAGAATGCCGCTCTTCTGCGCCTCCTTCGCCGAATTCACCTCAATCAGCACACGCGCCTTCACGCCCCGCAGGGCACAGACGCGCTCAAGCTCGCGCAGGAGCGATTCGCTCGCGAGTGAGTGAATGATCGGGGAAATGGTAAGCACCTTTGCCGCCTTGTTGGATTGCAGATGTCCGATCTGATGATAGCGCGGTGCAAAGCCCGCTTCGGAAAGCAGTGCGGCACGGCGTATGAGCTCCTGCGGACGATTTTCCGCGATGTCCGTAGCACCATAGCCCGAAAGCGCGAGAAGCTCTTCATCCGTCGCGCTCTTTGTCACGGCGATGACCGTCGGAGGTGGCGTACCAAGTCTTTGTGATATGATTGACACTTCTTCTTTCAGGGTGAGATAATTCTTCTCAATATATGAAAAATCAACCATAAGTCACACTCCTTTTTCAGAACATTTGCTCGCTTTGGGCGCGGGATATACTACCACAAAATAAATTATAACACGAATTGCACCCAAAATGCAAGACCTTTCTCATAAATTATTATATTTTTTAAAAGGTGTTAAAATTCCCTTGATTTTTAGCGAAAGATGTGGTAGAATGTAAGGTAGAAAATTATCCGTCTTGGAAAGGGCTATGTATGCACGAATATATCAGAGGAGCGGAGCTGCCGAGCGCGCTTTCGCTCGCTTATCTTGGCGATGCAGTCTATTCGCTCCATATCCGCAGAATGCTGATTCAGAAGGGGTATGAAAAATCCGCCACGCTGAATGAGCACTCTCTCGGTTATGTTACCGCGGAACAACAAGCGCGTGTGATGCGCCATATCGAGCCTCTCTTGCTCGAGGACGAGCGTGAGGTGTTCCACCGCGCGATGAACTCCAAGCACCTGAATCGCCCGAAGCATACCTCGATCGCCGATTATCGCTACGCGACAGGCTTTGAGGCTGTGCTTGGCATGCTCTACTGGATCGGAGACGAAGAAAGAATGAACGAATTGCTCGCCCACATTGATGATGGGGACGAGGAGAAAGAGGTATAAAATGATACGCAAAATCAAAGGTACAATGGATATCTTCCCGGAGGAAGCTGCCCTGTTTCAATACATCGAAGGGGTAATGCGCGAGGAGGCGCAGAACTTCGGCTTTGGCGAAATCCGCACCCCCACCTTCGAAAATACCGAACTGTTTGTCCGCGGCGTCGGTGATACGACCGATGTTGTGCAAAAGGAGATGTACACCTTTGCCGACCGTGATGAAAACCGTTCCATCTCCCTGCGTCCGGAAGGCACTGCTTCTGTTGTACGCGCCCTGATTGAAAACGGTAAATGCTCCGAGGCAATGCCCCTGAAGTATTACTACATTATCTCCTGCTTCCGCCACGAAAAGCCTCAGGCAGGACGCTCGCGCGAATTTTTCCAGTTTGGTACGGAAATGTTCGGTACGGACAGCCCCTATGCCGATGCGACCACTATCGCTCTGGCACATTCGGTATTCCGCCGTCTCGGCTTGCTCCCGAATGTGAAGCTTCACATTAACTCCATCGGTTGTCCCGCCTGCCGTCCTACCTATCGTCAATCCCTTATCGATTACTATTCGGCGCATAAGGAATGCATCTGCGACACCTGTAAGGAAAGACTTGTCAAGAACCCTCTGCGTCTTATCGACTGCAAGAACCCGGATTGCGCCGCTCTGGCAAAGGAAGCGCCCCGCACGACCGATGCGCTCTGCGAGGGTTGCTCCGAGAACTTTGAAAAACTTAAGAGCGCTCTTGACGCGATGGGTATCGAATATGTTGTCGATCCCGCGATCGTCCGCGGACTTGATTATTATACTGGAACCGTCTTTGAATTCATCGCAGAGGGCATCGGCGCGCAAAGCACTGTTTGCGGCGGTGGCAGATACAACGGTCTGGTTTCCTCCCTCGGCGGTCCTGACCTTCCCGGTATCGGCTTTGGTATGGGACTTACCCGTGTTCTTCTGGCGATGCGCGCCCTCGGACTTGACAAGCTTGCTCCCAAAGTGCCGAAACTCTATATTGCCACCCTTGGCGAAGGCGCGTCTCTTGTTGCACTCTCCATTGTCGAGAGACTTCGTAAAGAAGGCGTTTATGCCGAGTGCGATATCGTTGGCCGTAGCCTGAAGGCACAGATGAAGTATGCGAACAAGCTGGGCGCGGAATACACCCTGATTGTCGGTGATGCGGAGGTCGAGGCAGGCAAAGCGCCCCTTCGCAATATGCAAAGCGGTGAGCAGACCGAGGTGGAACTCGCGACCTTCACCTTTCTATAAATCGTTTTTGAAAACCACAATGGGCTGTTGTGACATCGACAGCCCGTTTTTATAAAATACTGTTATTCTGAAAAGAATTGTTTACATTTTGGAGTATTATGAAAGATAGAAGTGCGTATTTGCCACTCACCGCCGAGGATGTTCGCACACTCGGTTGGAGTGAGGTTGACTTTGTTTATATCACAGGGGATGCCTATGTGGACCATCCCTCCTTTGGCGTTGCGATTATCAGCCGCGTTCTCACGGCGCTCGGCTATCGCGTCGCCATTCTCTCTCAACCGAATTACAAAAATACCGATGATTTCAAAAGGTACGGAAGGCCTCGCCTCGGCTTCCTCGTCACATCGGGAAACATTGACTCAATGGTAGCGCATTATACCGTCTCCAAGAAAAAACGCACCTACGACTATTATAGCGCAGGTGGTAGGATGGGCGCGCGACCTGACCGCGCTGTTATTGTCTACTGCAACCGCATCCGCGAGGCGTATGGCGATGTTCCAATCCTGATTGGCGGTCTGGAAGCCTCCTTGCGCCGCTTTGCCCACTATGACTATTGGGATGATCGCGTCCGTCGCAGCATTCTCGTCGATAGCCGAGCCGATATCCTGATGTATGGCATGGGCGAGCGCGCGGTTGCGCGTATTGCAGAGCTGCTCGCGCGGGGTGTTCCTGTTCGCAAAATCCGCGATGTACGCGGAACGGTTTATCTCTCGGGTGCTGACGATAAAATTCATTATGAAGCCATTCACCTGCCTGATTTTGATGTTCTGAAAAGTGATAAACGCGCCTATGCGGAAGCCTTCGCGACACAGTATAAAAACACCGATTCCGTCAAAGGTAAAGCGATTGTCGAGCATTATGGAGAAAAAATCCTTGTGCAAAATCCTCCGAGCGCTCCCCTGGAACGCGAAGAGCTTGACCGCCTTTACACCTTGCCCTTCGCTCGCGATTATCATCCGGATTATGAAAGCGAAGGAGGCGTTCCCGCCATCACAGAGGTTAAGTTTTCCATTACCCATAACCGGGGTTGCTTTGGCGCGTGCAACTTCTGCGCTATCGCCTTTCACCAGGGTAGAGAGGTGCGCTCGAGAAGCGAGGAGAGCGTGCTTGCGGAAGCACGCCTCATCAGTGAAATGGATGACTTCAAGGGGTATATCAACGATGTCGGCGGTCCGACTGCAAACTTCCGTTACCCCTCCTGCGAAAAGCAGAAAACACAGGGCGTTTGTCCCAATCGCAAGTGCCTTGCCCCCACCCCGTGTAAGAATTTGCGCGTAGACCATAGCGAATATGCGCGCCTTCTCTCGCGTATCGCCGCCCTCCCGCGCATCAAAAAGGTGTTCGTCCGTTCGGGTGTGCGCTTTGATTATCTGATGCTCGATCCTGATCGCACCTTCTTCCGTCAGCTTGTTCGCGAGCATACATCGGGACAGCTTAAGGTTGCCCCAGAGCATTCGTCGAACCACGCCCTCTCTATGATGGGCAAACCCCCTATCGAAGTCTTTGAAGGTTTCAAGCGCGAATTTTTTGCGTACTGTCAGGAAATCGGATTGGAGCAGTACCTTGTCCCCTATCTGATGTCGAGCCATCCGGGCACAACGATGCAGGACGCCGTCGAGATGGCACTTTGGCTGAAAAAGTGGGGATACTCTCCCGAACAGGTGCAGGATTTTTATCCCACACCAGGTACCATTTCTACCGTAATGTATTATACAGGCATTCACCCGATGACAGGCAAGAGCGTTTATGTCTGCACCGACTACCATGAAAAGCAACTGCAAAGAGCGCTTCTGCAATTCAGAAAACCCGAGAATGCAAACCTTGTACGCGAGGCACTGCGCCTTGCTGGGCGCGAGGATCTGATTGGTACAGATCCTGGCTGTCTTGTACGCCCTGCCTTTGGTCAGGGGGGTGGTGACAATCATCACCAGACAAGAAAAGGCAAGGGACAAAAATCCACTGTGCAAAAAGGAAATGGGCAAAGAGGCCCGACCTCGGCGCACCGAGGAAAAAAGTCAACCAAGACGAAATCTCCTGCCCCCTTCTATCAGGCTGTCAGTGAACCAAAAAAGAAAAAATCAAAGCTTGAGCGCATTTTCGGTGAAGAAGCTACGGCAATTCTGCGACAGGCGGATACCGTAAGCGGCGGCAAAGGCCGCGGTGGTGAGGGCGCAGGCGCATCCCGAGGCAAAAAAACCTTGCACAAGGGAAGAGAAAAAACCGTCCATGCGCCGAAAAGTACAACCCAAAGAACACCTACGAAAAGGTCGCGCGGAAAATGATGCGCTCACTTTTGTATAAAATGTTGAAATAACGATATGGTTTTTTGATAAAAATCTCTGTTCTGATAAAAGAAAACATAATGGATTTTTACCGAAGCCGAAAAACTTCGCACAATTTACGAACGCTTTTGACCAAAAAGCCGACACTTTCCGTACCCGTTTTGAAAAAGACGATTTTGAGAATGAAAAGGTAAATTTGGGAACGATAACGGAATTTGATACTTTTTGAGTTTTCCACATTTTCCACATTTGCTTTTGTGGAAAACTACCGCTTTCCACTGTCAAAATCGGCAAAATCGCATCAAATCAAGGTTTGTCCGCCTTTTTTATCCACATTTTCAACACATGTCAATGTGGAAAACTTTTTTTCAGATTTCGCGCTTTTTCAGGAAGGAAAATGGAAAAGGGAAAGGGCTTGTCTTATGCATTTTGAATAGATATCTCGGAGAATTCCGAAAAGCGCGAATACTTCGTTCGTAATTTGTACTATAATACAAGAAAGGAAAAACAAGATGACCAGTGAGGCACTCAAAGAGCGTTATCTGAAAGCCAAACGCGCCCTTTTTGATCGTGTATATTCCGAAAGATTGAACCCTGAACAATGTCGCGCTGTCTTTACTGCCGATGGCCCTTTGCTCGTTCTTGCGGGCGCAGGTAGTGGTAAAACCACGGTGCTTGTCAACCGCATCTGCTTTCTGATAAAATATGGAAACGCCTACTTTTCCGAGGATGTTCCGGATACCATCTGTGATGAAGCGATTTCAGCGCTGGAGGATGCCTTGCGCTTTGAAACGCGTGAGATAGAGACCATTCTTCCTGAATTTATCACACATCCGGCTCCGCCCTGGCAGGTCCTCGCCTTTACCTTCACCAATAAGGCGGCGAGAGAAATCAAGGAGCGTTTGCTCGCGACCTTTGAGGACGAAGAAATCGCCAATGCCATCTGGGCGGGCACCTTCCATTCTGTCTGCCTGCGCATTCTTCGTAAATACGGTGAGCTGCTCGGTTATGAGAATGGTTTTTCCATCTACGATACCGATGACCAGAAGCGCCTTGTCAGTCAATGCATGAAGGAACTCGGCATCGATGAAAAAACCTTAAACGGCAAGGTAGTCTGTGAGCAGATTGGTCGCGCAAAGGAAAAACTGCAAACGGCAGAGAATTTTGAAATCACGCGTGATCCACGCACGAAAAATATCCAGCGTATCTATGCTCTTTATGAGGAAAAGCTCCGCGACTATAACGCGATGGATTTTGACGATATCATTATGAATACCGTCACCTTGCTGGAAGAACATGAGGATGTGCGCGATTATTATCAAAGGAAATTCCGCTATGTGCTGGTCGACGAGTATCAGGACACGAACTATGCGCAGTTTGTTCTCATAAAACTTCTTTCTGACGGCTATCGCAATCTTATGGTTGTCGGCGACGATGACCAGTCAATTTATCGCTTCCGCGGTGCGACAGTGGAAAATATCCTGAAATTCGACAGCACATATCCCGACGCTACCGTTATCAAACTGGAGCAAAACTATCGTTCGACCGAAACCATTCTGTCTGCCGCGAATGCGGTGATTGCCTATAACAAAAATCGTCACCAGAAACGCCTTTGGTGCGAAAACGGCAAGGGCGATCCTATCGTTTTGCATGAAGCGCCAACCCAGACTGATGAAGGAAAATATATCCTCTCGAAAATCACCGACGCCGTCCGCCGTGGCGAGAGAAAGTATTCCGACTTCGCCGTCCTCTACCGCATCAACGAAATGGCGCGCTCCCTCGAGCAAACCTTTGCCAAGAGCGCCATTCCGTATCGTGTTCTCGGTGCCCAACGCTTTACCGACCGTAAGGAAATCCGCGATATTATCGCCTACCTTTATACCATAATGAGTGGTCAGGATAACCAGCGCCTGATGCGTATCATCAACGAGCCGAAGCGCAAAATCGGAGCAAGCACCGTCGAAACCGTAGCACAACTGGCTACAATGAACGGACTTTCCATGTTCGATGTCATCTCACACGCTTACGAGTATCCCATACTTACCAAGGTACAGGATAAGCTGCTCGGCTTTGCTGAAATGATACTTTCCCTCCGCTGTCGCGACTGCAAGCCCTCCGAGCTCATTCCCGAAGTCTTTGAAATGACGGGTTACAAAGCAATGCTGGAGGCGGAAGGCTTTGAAGGCGAAACGAGAATTCAGCATATCGAAGAATTCGTCTCGGCCGCCGTCGAGTATGAAGAAAGATGTGAGGACGCGTCGACCGAGCCCACCTTGCAGGGCTTCCTCGAGGAAATCGCCCTCGTCAGCGATGTGGATAAGTATGATGACGAGGCGGACGCCGTTGTCCTGATGACCATCCATTCGGCGAAGGGGCTCGAATTTCCCGTGGTATTCCTCGCAGGCATGGAAGAGGGTATTTTCCCTTCGGTAAACAACCTGACCGATCCTGCCGAACTGCAGGAAGAACGCCGTCTTTGCTATGTCGCATTCACACGCGCCAAGTATAAGCTTTATATCACCCACGCCAAAAACCGTATGCTCTATGGTCGCACTACGGCAAATCCTCTCTCGCCCTTTGTCCGCAGGGAACTGCCTGCCGAGCTTCTCCATATCGATGGTGGCAGAAAAATACCACCTCGTTCCACCTATTCTCCATATTCGGGATGGGGTGGTGTGCATCATGAGGGTGCATCCTCCTATCAGGGGGAGAGAGGTACATCGCGTCAACCCCAGCGGCAAAGCCGTATCTCTTCGTATGGAAGAGATGCATATGCACCCGGGCAACGCCCGAAAGCGCCCTCCACACCCGAAAGCTACGGCGTGAAGGAATATCCTGTTGGCACGCGCGTCTCGCATAGCATCTTTGGCGAGGGCACTATCACCGCCTCGCGCACAATAGGAGGAGACATCCTCTATACAGTGAATTTTGATAAATCTGGTGAAAAACGACTGATGGCAACTTACGCAAAGCTTGTCAAAATTGAATGAATATTGTTTAAAAATGTAAACAATGGTTAGCAAAGGAGATGATATTGCTTGAAAAAACTGTGTATCTTCGACATGGATGGCACACTTCTTGATAGCGCGCAATATCTGGCAGATAATATCAATCTGACATTTTCCTCGTTCAATCTTGCTCCCGTTACAGTGAGCGAATGCATTGAGCATTTTGAAGAGCGTACGAGCGAGATGTTCCTCTCTTTTCTCTCCTCCCGCGGTATACACGATATGGTATTGCTCGATAAGCTTTTACGCTCCTACCGTCAGCATGCGGGGGAGGGGAACTATGATCTTGTTTACACCTATGCCGGTATGCGGGATCTGCTCTTCCGCCTGGAAGCGCAGGGGGTGGAGGTTGCCGTCCTGACACCAAGGGATGAAGCCTTCGCAAAACCTCTTCTGTACCGCCTGTGTCCTGGCATCCCCTACCTCTTTTCTTATCTCGATGAGGAAAAACGCAAGCCCGCACCCGATGCCCTCCTTCGCATTCTTTCGTATTTTGATGTGCACAGAGAAGATGTTCTTTATATCGGAGACAGCGAATGGGATATCGGAATGGGGAACAACGCGCGTGTAAAAACGCTCTCTGCCGCATGGGGCTATCGCTCACGCGAGTATCTTCTGGAGCATGGTGCAGAGGATATCATCTCCCTGCCTGACGAAATCCTTTCCTTTCTGTATTGAAAAGGATATTCCCATGATAATAATATAAAAAGAAAACTCTTTGACGGAAAAATGCACAAAAGTCAAAGAGTTTTTTTGTTGATATTTTTTGAAATGTTGTTTCTTTTTGTGAAGAAAGTGATATTTGCTCTTTTCATACGCGTGCTCCATGTGATATAATATGTAAAAATATTTTGAAAGGTTATCTGTATGAAAACTTGGATAAAACTTCTTTTACTTTCAATGATGCTTGCGCTTCTCGCTTTGGCGTGTGGTTGCGTGGCGGTTATTCCTCCAGATGACGATGATCCTGACACCCACCGCGTTATGCTTACGGTGAGCGAGGGCATTACCGTCACGAGCGAAAACCCCATACAAGTGAACACGGGCGAAGATGCCACCTTTACCGTCACCTTCGAGAACGGCTATGTGTTTGAAAGCATCACAGGAGGTACCTTCGATACACAGAGCAATACCGTCACCGTCAAGGCGGTCTCGGGCAAGACCTCGGTTAACCTCGTTGCGAAAAATGTCGGTTATGATACCTCGATTTTCTATCGTTTTTATTGTTATTTCGCAAGTGTTGAATGGGACAAGGCAAATCCCCCTCATGACTCGCGTGTCAATCCCGGTATGTCGATTACCGTCACCGCGGGCGACACCCAGCGTGTCTTTGTCGGCTGGTCGTTCACAGGTCATGGCACCGACATTGTTTCCACCGACCGCGAATTTACCTTTACCGTCACCCCCGAGCTTGCCGATAGCCGTGGTGTTGTCGTCATTTACTCCTGTTATTCGGATGCAAATGTTCTCTATTATGACGCGAATGGCGGAGAAATCAATACCGAAACAGACAATTATAAGGGCAATGCAAATTCAACCGTTGCCGATGAAGGAAACGGAAAACTGAAGGTCACCCTCTCCAAGGAACTGATTGAATATCAGACCACCGCGATTGCCTTCTACAATGACGGCACCTTCTACCGTGACGGCTATGTTCTCAAAGAGTATAATACCAAAGCCGACGGCACGGGCACATCCTATGCCCCGGGCGATAAGGTGAATCATATTGCCTCTTCGGGAGACGATTTCACCCTTTACTGCATCTGGGAAGAGGCGAGCGCCGATGACCTCTGGAACTTCAGTGAGTACACCTATCCTGAAGATAGCGCGTTCCTTGGCAAGCACGGCTTCCTTCCCTCGGGAATTGTGATAAATTCTTACACGGGTGCGGAGCAAACCGTTGTTGTCCCCGAAGAAATTGATGGAAAAGCCGTTATCGGTATCGATACGGGCGCCTTTGATGGCATTACAAGAATGAAAGAACTTGTCCTGCCTCGCACCATCCAGTTTATCCGTGACGGCGCTTTTGTGGGCTGTACCTCTCTTGCCAAGGTGGTCTATCCCACAGGCATCGTGGAAGCTTCCGATGCGATTATGGATGGCGAGACCAAAGCTGCACTTAAGACACTTTTCACCTACCACAACCTTCCCCCCGTTTATGCCAAGGATGAGCCGGGCGGATTCTCCGTAAAACTCTCGCGCCTGATGACCACAACGACACAGAATCGCCTGATTATCCTCGGTGGTTCTTCCGTCTATCAGGGCGTATCGAGCCGTTTCCTTGAGAGACTGTTCGGATATAAATATTGTATTATTAACTTCGGTACTACCCGTACCACCCACGGCGCATTGTATCTTGAAGCAATTGCCCCCTATCTCCATGAGGGTGATATCGTGGTATATGCCCCTGAAAACAGCATCTACATGTTAGGCGACAATCACCTGTACTGGAAGACCATTCGCGATATGGAAATGATGGGCAACCTCTTCAAGAATGTGGACATTTCAAAGTATGAGAATGTATTCTCCGCCTTCAGCTCCTTCGCGCGCGACCATATCTATAACCGTTCGGCACAGGCGTATGAGGATATCGTAAATCAGTCCAGCAAGACCAGTAAATATGGTGACGAGAGCAAATATAACAAAACCTCTTATGTCAACTGGAGAAGATACATTCCCGCCTACGCCATCACCTTCAACGAGTTGACCAAATCCATCGTCGAGTTCGGCGGTGATAAGTGGGACGGCGCAAATGTGGATTATGATGCAGAAAATGATTATAAGAACCCCGAGAACACCGCGTGGGTTGACTTCACCAAAGAAGAATATACCGCAGTGATGAATGCCGCCATCGATAAGGTGAAGGCGACAGGCGCAACTGCCACATTCGGCTTCTGCCCTGTGGATGAGGATGCTATCGTTGCGGACGCGAGAAACAATTATACCCCCGCATCCTATCAGGGAACCATTACACGCACCTACCACTTCGATGCCCTGATTGGTCAGCCCACAAAGTATGTCTATGCGCATGAATACTTCTATGATTGCGCCTTCCACCTTAACGATTACGGAAGAGCGCTTCATACCTACCAGATTTATATCGACCTTTGCTCCTTCCTTGGCATCCGTGGCGCAGAAGTCACAAACTACGATGTATTCAATGTAAATATGCCTGGTTGTATTTTTGAGACCACTATCAGCGCAGGATATACACACGAATTCAGAAAATATCCGACGAAACTTTTTCAATAAAACACAGAGGGGCGGTCCAGACAGCCCCTCTTTTGTAAAAAAGGAGACATTATGTTGCCCTTTTCATTTCCTGAACATATAGAAATAGCGATTCTTGTTGTCAGTGCGGTGTTGGTTCTGCTGTCCTACGCCCTGATGCTCTTTTTGCCTGAAAAGAAGGCGAAGTTTGTGATTTTTTTCGCCGTTCCCCTGCACCTTTTTCTTCTCAATGCCCTGTTCTCCGTCGGTGCGACGGTGGATATCGTAGCCCTTGTTTTTCTCGGACTTCTGTTTTTATATGTAAGTACATACGCCTTCCTCTACTATAAAAAACGCGGTGGGAAGGAGGATGAGGTATGACATTCAATTCCTGGGAATTTCTCATTTTTTATCCCCTTGTTCTGCTCCTTTATTTCCTCCTGCCCAAAAAAGCAAAATGGCCGATGCTTCTTGTGGCGAGCTATTTCTTCTACGCCTTCTATCAGCCCGCCCTTTTGCTTCTGATTGTCCTGACGACACTGATTTCCTGGCTCGCCTCGCGCCAGATGGAAAAGACAGAGAACAAAACGGCGCGTAAGCTCTGGCTTGCCCTGACGCTTATTGTATGTCTCGGCGTGCTCTTCTTTTACAAATATTTCGATTTTCTCTCCCTCTCCGCTTATAGCCTTGTACGCCTCTTTGGTGGAGAAGTGCCTCTTGTCACTCTCCATCTGATATTGCCCGTAGGTGTTTCCTTCTACACCTTTCAGACACTCTCCTATGTGATTGATATCTACCGCGGCGATATTGAAAGTGAGAAAAATTTCTTCTTCTACGCCCTCTTCGTGTCCTTCTTCCCTCAACTGGTTGCTGGACCGATTGAACGCCCCTCCAACCTCATCCCACAGCTGAAAGACCCCCACCCGTGGCAAAAAAATGATTTTATAAAGGGCGCGAAGCATATGCTCGTTGGCTTCTTTAAAAAGATTGTTGTTGCCGATACGATATCGGTTTATGTCGATGCCGTCTACCATAATCCCGAGGGGGCGACAGGACTTGGTGTCCTCCTTGCGACGATGCTGTTCGCCGTACAGATTTATTGCGATTTTTCGGGTTATACCGACATCGCCATCGGTTGTGCGCGCATAATGGGTATCCGCTTGATGAAGAATTTTGACCACCCCTACCACGCGCAGAGCATCAAGGAATTCTGGTCGCGCTGGCATATTTCCCTCTCCACATGGTTTCGTGACTACCTTTACATTCCCCTTGGCGGAAATCGTAAGGGCAAGGCGCGCCGTTACCTGAACCTCTTTATCGTTTTCCTTGTGTCAGGTCTCTGGCATGGCGCAAACTGGACCTTCGTTCTTTGGGGTGCGCTTCACGGTATCTATCAGATTACAGGTCACCTCACCATAAGCTTCCGCAATCGCCTTCTGGAAAAGACAGGTGTCGCAAAGCACAGAACCCTCGTCCGCGTGATACGCACCCTCATCACCTTCCTTCTCGTCGACTTTGCGTGGCTCTTCTTCCGCGCGCGTACGGTGACGGAAGCCTTTACTCTGATAAAGCAACTGTTCACCTCGTGGCACACTCCGCTTGCCGAAGTCTTCCAAGGAATGGGCATTACCCTCGTCGGCGCGCTCACCGTGCTTATTGGTATTCTTACCCTCGTCGTCATCGACCATCTCCTTCATTATGAAGATACGGAGGATGGTTCGGATGCTCTTGTGAAAAACGGCGCGTTTATCTTTGTCATCTGGGTGATTTTGCTTCTCTGGGTTCTCCTTCTTTCCAAAGGTCTCTCCTCGACCTTTATTTATTTCCAATTTTAAGGAGGTGGAAGAATGAAACGCATTGTATCTGTCCTGTTAGCATTTCTCGCTGTCCTCTCTCCCTTCGCTCTCGCCATAGGCGCTATTCTCACAATGCCTGCTGTCTATCATAACTCCTTTACCGCGTCCCTCGTTGATAAATACGAAAGGCTTACGGAAATCAAGGAAGAGAAAATTGTTATCGTTGGTGGTTCCTCGGTTGCCTTTGGTTACGAAAGCGAGCTGATGGAAAAGCACCTCGGCATGCCCGTGGTAAACTTCGGCGTATACGCCGCCCTTGGTACGAAGGTGATGATGGATCTCTCCCTTCCGCAAATTCGTAAGGGTGACATCGTTATTATTGCGCCAGAGCTCGCACAGCAGACACTCTCGCTGTATTATAACGGAGAGCAGATGCTCGAAGCCTGCGAGGAACGCCCCTCCCTGGTTTTCTCTCTTCCACCGGATGATTTATTGAAAACGCTCGGCGCGCTCTATAACTTCGGCACAAAGAAGTATCAGCGTCTCAAAGACGGGAATATCCCGAATCCCGATGGCATTTACCATCGTGAAAGCTTCAATTCCTATGGAGATATCTCCTATCCTCGCGAGATGAATATCCTTCCTGCTGGCTTTGATCCGAATCAGCCAATTCAGCTTGATTCTTCCGTTGTATCCGATGAATTCGTTGATTATGTAAACAAATATGCGCAAAAAGTGCGCAGAAAGGGCGCGGAAATCTATTTTGCTTATTGCCCGATGAATGAAGCTTCGCTTCAGAACACCGAGGAAGAAGAACTCGCTTTTGCGGAATATCTCGCAGAGAAAATCGATATCACTCCCCTCGGGGATATTCGTACATTCTCGTCAGAGGCAGGGTATTTTTATGACACGAACTTCCACCTCAATGACATCGGAAAGAGAAAACACACCATCGAAGTATTGATGGCTCTCGCCCTTGAACTTGGCATTCCGCTTTCCTCGCTCGAGAAAATCCCTCCGGCGCCTCCGGTCGAAGTATTCGACTCCACCTACGATGGTGCGGATGACGAAAACATGAAGTACTTCACCTATAAGACCGATGATTTTGGTATCACCCTGACAGGACTTACCGAGCTCGGTAAGACGCAAGTTACCCTCACCGCCCCCGTCGGTTTTGCAGGACGAAAGGTCACCATTTTCGGTGAAGGCATGCTTGATGGTGGTATTGCCACGACCTTCATCGTCCCCGAGGACAGTCCTGTTTTCCGCTTTGAAGAAAATGTATTCCGTGGCGCATCTGCCCTCGCTCACCTCGTTCTCCTGCCATCGGATGCCGATGCCATTCTGCCTCCGACCTCCTTTGCGGGCGTCGCAAGCGGCTTCCTTGCCCATGTGCTTCCTGGCTCTGGCTACGATACCTCATATTTCTGGCGCGAGCGCGGTCTGACCTTTGTCTTTGACGCCGAAGGCTTTCGCTAAAACAAAATCGTATCAATGAACCGTCGCATCCGCACGACGCGTATGAAGACGGTGATACATCACAAAAAATAAAGAGCAAGTACCAAAGGAGATTGTATCCTTCGTTGCTTGCTCTTTTTTTTTATACATATTTCTGGACGCGCAGATTGAGTTTCCCCTTCTTTGTGTCAGAGATATACCCCTCGTAAAGAAAACGGCCGAGACCGCGTACGCTGATACGCTCGTTTGCCTTTGGAATATAGGACGGCGAGGTGATACAGCGCCCCTCGACAAAGACAAGGGAGCGGGCAAAATAGCCACTCGCTTCCTCTCTGGAAAGCGAATATACCTTTGCGATAATGCCGTCGAGCCTCTCACTCATCGCTTTTACGATAACGCTTTGTGTATGGTACAGCTCGCCTTCGGGCAGTTCTTCGCACACACTTACCATGACCTGCGTATTTCGGATAGATTTCAGTTCACTTTCGATAAAGGGAGCAATTTTCTCATGCGCGAACACGAAAATCTCCTGTCCCTCTTCCCGCAGCACAATGTCGCCGAGCATCTCGCGCTCAATGCCGAGGTGCATCAGCGCCCCCAAAGCATCGCGATGCGAAAGCTTCTGCGCAAACTTCGGCGCGCGTGGAACAATGTGTAGCATCACGATAGGGAAGGGAATTTCATATCCAAGCTCCTCCACATCGCCAAAACGCACCATCATGCGCTCTGCCCCCTCTGCGCCACCGAAGCATGTATACCCCACGCCACGCGGCAGTCTGTTTTGTATCCTTCGGAAGATATCCTGCTCAAACAGACCAAGGAAGTCGGTGAATGCGAAAGTGCAGGACGCATCGGCGCGCCCTGCAAGTTCCAGTATTCTCTTCTCCAAGAGAAGACTATCATCATGATTTTGTAAAGACATTAAGCTTTTTCTACGGGATATACAATCTTGAGCTGGTTTACTCTCGACTCATATGCCTGCTGCTGTTTCTCTTCAAGAAGCTTGCCCTTGAGCGCCTCGCGAATCTCGTCGAGCGCTACCTGGGTTGCAGGATTCTTGCCATTAAGACGGATGAGGTGGAAACCGAACTGTGTCTTGACAGGCGTTGCGGTAATCTCGCCGACTTCCATAGCGAAAACAGCGGCGTCAAATTCAGCAACCATCTG
>JAFVYW010000046.1 GCA_017508465.1 Clostridia bacterium | reverse complement strand
GTATTTTCTGATTTACCTGTTATTGCATTGCGCGGACTTGTGGGTTTTCCCGGCGTGCAATTAAATGTCGATCTCGCTCGCCCTCTTTCCCTGAAAGCATTCAGCGATGCCGCGACCAATCATGATTCTAAAATAATTCTCCTTGCGCAAAAAGAGTTCGCCGACGAGCTTCCAACGCCAGAGGACCTTTACAATGTTGGTGTTATTGCAACAATAAAGCATGTATCTAAAAATCCTCAAAGCCACCTTACTGTTGTCTTTGAAGGAAACTCCCGTTTTATCGCCGAGAGGATCTATATGTCAGAATCGGGATTCCTGATGGCAAAAGGCTTTAGCAAGGAAGACGATCCGACTGTCGAAATGACACCTTCTATCGTCGCGTGGATGACACAATGCCGTAATTTCATTAAAAAGCTCCCCGAAATACACCCCTCCTTTACAGAGGAAATGAACATGGCGGCATATGCTATCACCGACCCCTATTATTTTTGCGATTTTGTTGCCTCTTGTGCATTAATCGATTACAAAAACAAGCAAGAGATTCTTGAATCCTCCTCGGCTCTCGAAAGGCTCAAAAACCTTCTTGCCGCCCTGAACGAAGAGGCAATGCTTCTCGAAACGGAGCATCGCATTCAGATGGAAGTTCGAGAAAAAATTGATGAATCGCAAAAACAATATTTCCTCCGCGAACAAATGAAGGCTATCCAGAGCGAACTTGGCGAAGATGAAGATGATGAAATCCGCGAATATGAAGAACGCATTGAAGGACTTGCTGTATCCGAAAATATAAAAGAAAAATTATTCAAAGAACTTACTAAGCTCGCTAAAGCTCCTTATGGTTCGGCAGAAATTACTGTTTTGCGTACATATTTGGATACCGTCCTTGAATTTCCATTTGGAAAACATTCTACAGAACTCCCTACGGTTCAGGAGGCTCGTAGAATACTCGATGAAGACCATGACGGCCTTGAAAAAGTCAAGGAGCGCATTCTTGAATTTGTGGCAGTCAAACAGTTTTCCCCTGATGTTAAAAATCAGATTATATGCCTGATAGGACCTCCCGGCACAGGAAAAACCTCTGTTGCTGCATCAATTGCTCGCGCACTGAAGCGTCAATATGCTCGTGTCTCTCTCGGTGGCATGCATGACGAAGCGGAGATCCGTGGTCATAGAAAAACATATGTGGGTGCTATGCCTGGTCGGATTATTACTGCTATCAGTGATGCAAAAGTAGATAATCCTGTTATTGTTCTCGATGAAATTGATAAAATGTCAAGCAATTTTAAAGGAGATCCTACATCGGCGCTTCTTGAAGTTCTTGATCCCGAACAGAACAAATTCTTCCGTGATAATTTCATGGAAATTGCAGTCGACCTCTCGGACTGTATGTTTATTGCAACAGCAAACAGTTATGAAGGTATTCCCCTTCCTTTGCTCGACAGAATGGAAGTGATCGAACTGTCCACATATACCGATACTGAAAAACTGTCTATTGTTAAGAATCATATTGTGCCAAAACAGCTTCTTCGCCATGGCATGACGAAAGCAGCCTTCCGCATCAGCGATGCTGGTATTCTTGCCTTAATCAAAGGATATACCAAAGAAGCTGGTGTGCGTAACCTTGAAAGAGAAATTGCTTCTCTGATACGCAAGGCAGCAAAAAGAATTGCCGAGGATAAAGTGAAATCTGTGCGAATCACCGAAAAGAATCTTTCTTCCTATCTTGGTAAAGTAAGATATCTTCCGGAATTTCCTGAATGTGAAAATCCCATTGGCGTTGTCAATGGACTCGCCTATACCCAAGCCGGAGGAGATTTGCTGAAGGTAGAAGTTGCTGTCATGGAGGGCACTGGTAAAATCGAATTAACAGGTTCTCTCGGAGAGGTTATGAAAGAATCGGCGAGAATTGCACTCTCGTTTGTTCGCACTGTTGCTTCAAAGTATAATATCGATCCTGAATTCTATAAAAAAACCGATATTCATATTCACTTTCCAGAAGGCGCAACCCCAAAGGATGGTCCATCGGCGGGTGTTACAATGGTGTGTGCTATGGTTAGTGCGCTTTCAAAAATTCCCGCATCGCGCACCGTTGCAATGACCGGCGAAATCACTTTACGCGGTAAAGTCCTGCCCATTGGTGGACTTCGTGAAAAAACTCTTGCCGCATACCGAAGTGGTATCAAAACGGTAATTCTCCCCGAAGAAAACATGAGAAATCTTGACGAGGTTGACGAAGCGGCAAGAGAAGCTCTCACATTCATCCCCGTAAAAACAGCAGAAGATGCCCTCTCGCATGTTCTCTGTCAATAAGGTGTATACTATGAAAATTAATGTTAACAATGCATCTATTGCTTTGACAGTAGGCGATCCCTCTCGCTTCCCCAGAGATAGCAGACCACAAATAGCATTATCAGGTCGCTCAAATGTGGGAAAAAGTTCTTTGATTAACACACTTTTAGGAAGAAAATCCTTGGCGAGAGTCTCTTCTGCCCCTGGCAAAACAATTACAATCAACTACTATGATGTAGATAAAAAGTTATTCCTCGTTGACCTGCCTGGGTATGGCTACGCTAAAAGACCAAAGGAGCAAAAAAAGGTGTGGTCAAATCTGACAGAGTCATATTTCTTATCAAATCCATCTTCGGACAAGCTCTGTCTCGTATTTCAGCTGATTGATATCCGCACCGGTCCAACGGAAGACGATGTTCTGATGATGAACTGGATGCTGCAAAATCAAGTTCCATTTACGGTTGTATGCACCAAATGCGACAAATTATCTAAAACCGCTTTGAAGGAAGCGATTGAAGCATTGAAACGCGATTGGTTTTCACAAATCGGTATCGAACCCATCCCCTTCTCTGCCGTTACGAGAGAGGGAAAAGACCTTCTCTGGAATTTGATTTTTTCTGTAATCAAGTAATCATTTTATAAGGAGCAAAATATGGATTTACAAACCTTGTCACATTATGCCATCTCTGCTCTTGCTGTTTTAATTATTCTGTCGATTCATGAATTCTCCCATGGATATATCGCATATAAACTCGGAGATCCTACTGCTAAAGAACAAGGACGGCTGACGCTCAACCCCTTGCGCCACCTGGATATATTCGGCGCTTTATGTATGGTTCTGTTTCGTTTTGGCTGGGCAAAGCCTGTCCCCGTTGATATTCGCTATTTTAAAAAGCCCAAAAGGGATTTTGCCTTTGTAGCACTCGCAGGTCCTGCATCAAACTTAATCTGCGCATTCATTGGTGCGTTTCTTTACCTTTCGTTTTTTAAATTTGCGACAACCATTACGATTCCCAATGAATTTGTATTTAATCTGCTGTATTACACCCTTTATTTCCTGTTGGCTTTCCATCAGATTAATCTCGGGCTTGCCGTATTCAATCTCATTCCCGTGCCTCCGCTGGATGGTTCGAGACTTTTGTGTGCTTTTCTGCCCGACAGATTGTACTACAAATTTCTGAGATACGAAAGACAAATTTATCTCATTATGCTTGCATGGCTTTTCCTCGGCAGATATGTATCGACCTTCCTGCTTGCCATTCCTTTTGTATCATCGAATCCCGTGTTATCTGTGTTGGCGCAATTTTTCTCCCTGTCGGGGCTGATATCAACGGTAACGGAAACACTCTCCGGATGGATGTTATCCTTCTTTGAACTCATTCCCTTTTTGAGATAAGAATCCTGAATCGTTTTCCCATTCTAAATTTATTGACATTTATTGAGGTATTTATGGCCGAACAACTCACCTACCGTCTGGACCAATTTGAAGGTCCGCTTGACCTGTTGCTTACATTAATCAGCAAAAATAAGGTTAGTATCACGGATATTCCTATCGCGCTGATATGCGACCAGTATATGCAATATATTGACGAGGCGCGAAGGATGGACCTGGATATTGCGAGCGAGTTCATCGTTATGGCGAGTGAGCTTATGCTTATTAAAAGCCGTATGCTGCTTCCACGCGATAACGATCCGGAAAATGACCCACGCCGTGAGATTGCAGACGCCCTGCTCCTTTATCAGCAAGCGAAGCTGGCGGCAGGCGCCATGAAGCCTTTGTATGAAGAATATGGTAACCGCTTTGTCAAGGGAACGGATGATATTCCACCGGAAAAGGGGCTGCCGCTTGACCTGGATCCGGATTTGCTTATCAAGGCGTTAAGTGCGGTTATGAGAAGAATGAAGGTTGCGGAGGCGGAAAGAAAACCGCGCGACCTTGTCAACCCATTGATCAAACACCATGTCGTATCCGTAGAAGAGAAAATTGAAGAAATCGTCGAGCTTCTCGAAGAACAGGAGGAGGCATCACTCTTCTTCCTCCTGAAGGATGCTGACAATCGTGCCGAGCTTGTCGCTCGCTTTATGGGCGTGCTGGAATTGATTAAAATACGCAGAATTCTCATCACATCGGTAACAGTCCTTGACGAAGGTGTGCTTGAATATAACGAAAACGGTCTGGAAATGATGTTTAAACTGAACCCGAACTATGTACCGGGTGACATAACGGAAAGCGAATTTGATATTGCTCCCGAGAACCAGATGACAGACGAAAGTGAAGAAGGAACAGAAGAATGAGCGAATTTAAGACACATATTATTGAAAAAGAAACAACTACCGACGACACCCCTCGTAAAGTGGTGCTGGAAGAGGCACTGGAAGCCATCCTTTTTGCGGCAGGACATGAAATATCTTATGCAACGCTGGCGCGTGTGTTTGACATCACCCCTCATAAGGCGAAGGAATATGTTATGGCATATGCCGAAGTTTACAACCACAGCGATACGCCGCGTGGCGTAGAGCTGCTTGCCTTCCCGGAATCCTGCCAGCTGGTAACCAAGCAACATTATCTTTCAGAAATACGCGACACCCTCGGTCTTAAAAAGACAGGTACTATCTCGACATCGAGTATGGAGGCGCTTGCAATTGTCGCATATAATCAGCCTGTAACGCGCGTATTTGTCGACACCTTGCGTCGCGCGGATTCCTCTTATGCGATGAACAACCTGCTTGACCGTGGATTGATTGAATGCAAGGGACGCCTTGATGTTCCAGGTCGCCCTATGCTCTATGGTACGACATCAGACTTCCTTCGATGCTTTGGTCTGCATGACCTGACAGAGCTGCCCCAGACAACAGAAGAGCTCAACGCTATGTTCCAGAAGGCGCAGAGCGAAACCGAGCCCAAGGAAGAAGAAATTGAAGGTGGCGAGCAGTTAAATCTCTTCG
>JAFVYW010000045.1 GCA_017508465.1 Clostridia bacterium | reverse complement strand
TATATACGCCTATCGTTCGCAAACGAAGATTTCTGCTCTAAATTAAGCGAGCCCCAAAGGCGCTTCGCACTAAGAATTCAGCATTTTAGTGAAAATTCTTATTCAATGCCAAAGTATGCTGAATTCTTAATGACTCAGCCCTTTTTGTATGGGTTTTGTAAATCTTGGTTTACAAAATCAAAGGTTAAGGAGGTGTTCCTTGATGTAGGTTGCGCTCTTTTCGATAGCAGCGTAAGAGCCAACAGAGGGCGCTCTGTCGTCTTCTACAACGAAGTACTTAACGCCACATTTCTCGGCAAGGGGAATGATGTCGCGGAAGTTGATGTTACCCTGACCGACTTCGATGATAGCGGGTGCGCTGATGAACTTACCGCCTTCGATGGCGTACTGGTGGCACGCTTCCATATCCTTGAGGTGAAGGATATCAATTCTGCCAGCGAGTCTCTCGATGGTCGCGCGGACATCTGCACCACCATGCTGTACCCAATAGGTATCGAGAACGAAAGAGGTGGTTTCAGGGTTCAGACCGTCTACAAGATAATCAAAGATGGTCTTGCCGTCGAATTTCTTGAACTCGAAGGAGTGGTTGTGGTAGGTGAGCTTCATACCATATTTTGCATACTTTTCAGCGGTCTCGTTGAACAGAGCGATGAATTCGAGAAGCCCTTCTTTGCTCTCTCTTGCAGGTCCGGGCATACCGCCGATACCAACATTGGTTGTGCCAAGTGCCTGGTGGTATTTTACCGTACCTTCAACATCGTTGACAATTCTGTCCCAGTTGTAGTGGGTGCCACAGATGGTGATACCTGCTTCGTGAGCAAGCTCTGCATATCTTTCAGGGGTGATGAAATCGTATGTACCTGCGGTCTGACCGTAGGAGTAGCCATACTTTTTCATTTCAAGGAATGCTTCCTTGATTTGTTCTTCCGTTTCAAAATGGTCACGGATAGAAAAGAGTTGAAGTCCAAATTCTTTCATTTCGAATTTCTCCTTTTGGTTTTTTCTTCGTCACTATTATAAACCATTTTTTCTCTATATGCAAGAGGTTTCTTAAGATTTATTTGCACAAATTTGACTTTTTGTCTCTTTGCGCCTTTGCGAATTATTTAAAATCCTCGATGGAATAAGACCATTTTTCTCTCTTGCGGAAGGGGGTGTGGAAGGATTTTGTCAAAACGCCCTTCTCTTCCAGGTGGCAATAGCAATCGATGTCGCAAAGTCTGCCACAGAAGGAGGCTGTATAACCGTGGTGGATGGGCGGATAGAAGAAGGTAGCGTCCATAATCTTGCGGGCAAGTTCGGGGGAAACCTTTGCTTCGCCTGCGATAATTTCGAGGCGGTTTTCAAATTCCGCATAAGCATCCGGGGGCATAAAGGGGTTACGCAGACCGTTTGCACCGTTGTAATAGACGGCGCACTGCCAGTCATCCACTTTGCCTGTCACCTCATCGATAGCGTGACCGGTGCAGGCACGGACACAAGCCTTGCATCCGTCGCAAAGATGGGGCTCTTTCACCGCATCGCCTTCGATTTCGGCATCGGTCAGCACGAAGCAAACACGCACCATCGGACCGAATTCGTCTGTCAGAAGGGCACCGTGGAAGCCACGCTCACCGATACCGCAAAGAACAGCACTTTCCGTATAATTCATTGTGTTTTCTGCCGTTTTACCGCGATAAATGGCATTGTAAAGCATTTCGGGATTTGTACCATCCTCTTCCTGCATAATTGCCTGATTTCTTCTTTGGGGAATGGCGGTATAACCAAAACTTTCAATCAGGTTTGCCACACGGACGGTCGCGCCGGGCATGATGGTTTCCTCGAGGTTTTCGACAGCCATCGTCGAATACTGGTAATAGGTCGTACCTTCCTCAATGCTACGATAGTTTCCGCGAAGGACACGGAAGGCAAGACAGATGACCGTCTTTGTTTCGGGATAAATTTTAAAGATAGGATCGTCCTTTTCAAAACGGGACGCAGGGGCAAAGCCGACAAGGTCGGCGCCATTTGCTTTCGCCAGACGAATAATTTGTTCTTTCATCTTAAATCTCCTTTCCCGTAATGTGACGGTAGCAAGCAATATCGCACTTCTTACCGCAAAGGCAGGGTGCATAGCCCCACTGTGTGCGAGGAAGGAAATCCAATTCAGGATAAATTTCTCTCGCGCTCTCGCGGTCGAACTTATATTCGCCGTTCAGAATTTCCTCACGGCGAGGATCATCGCGCAGGAAGTCCTCGGTCATAAAGGGGTTCGACTTATGCGCGCCACGGTAGTAAACCGCGCAGGACCATGTGTCAAGACCGTTTTCATCGATACAATGACCAGGGCACGCCTGGATGCAGGCATCGCAACCCTCGCACAGGTTCTTCTGATAGGGCTCATCTGTGGGAAGGGGTGCATCGGTAATGATAAAGGCATAGCGCATCAGCGGACCATACTTTTCGTTGATGATTTTACCATCTCTGCCGGGCATACCGATACCGCAGGCAACGGCGCATTTGCCGAAGTCGACGATAACATCGGGAGCGGGCTTTCCTTCCTCGACGGGTACGGCATGGACGAGTTCATAGGTGTCCATAACCTCGGGGTTTGTGGTATGGTCGCCTTTGATACGGAGGTTAGGGACGGTGCGCTGGAGGCATGCGTCATAACCTGCGTTTTCAATCATGTTTCCAATCTGGAACAGGAAGATTTCAAAGAGTTCTTCATCGATGTACTTGACACCGACATTGGTGTATGTATAAAACTGTGTGCCACTCTCCATGGTGTGATACAGACCACGGGGGACAGGGAAACCGAAGCCGAGAATGCACTTTGCCTTCGGCAAAATCATCTTGGGATCTCTCTGGGGATTTTCTCCTTCAAAAAGCTCAAGTCCGCCGACGCCGAACACCGTCGCGCCGAGCGAGAGGGCTTTTTCTCTGATTTGTTCAACAGTTAACATCGCGCGTCCTCCTTATCTGTCAAGCTTCCATGCTTTTTTGGTGCGAAGAGGCTGCTCAAAACGGCCTTCCATACAGCCGCCCTTCTTCTCGAGCATGCTTACGCAGGCGCGGATACAACCACCGCACTTCGCCATATTATAACCAACCCAGCTGGGGAAATACTTCGCAAGAGCGGTATAGACCTTCATAATCTCCTGCTCGTTGGCTTCTGTGCCGGGGACTTCCATCAGGTTGAGAGAACCATTCTCATTGGCATCGAAAACCTCCTTCGGTACGAAGGGGTTATAATATCTGCCTGCATGGGTGTAGAAGGCATAGCAACGCCACATATCGATGTCGCCCCACTCGCAGATTTTGCCATCGAGGTTTACGGTAACCTTCGCGCCACCGTTGATGGGCGGAATACAACCGCCGGGACACTCGCGTACGCAAGCACCGCACTTACGGCAAAGGGGTTCGCCATGATACATTTCATCATATTCAAGCTCCGCGTCGGTAAAGAGGAACGCAACACGCTGAAGAGGACCGAACTCGGGGGTGAGAAGCATCTTCGACCAACCGATTTCGCCAAGACCGCACGCGACAGCGCAAAGACGGAACTGGAACTGAAGGTCGGGGGGAACATTTCCCTCTCGGGAAGGTCTGGTGAAACGAACGCTTCTGTGGTGAGCGGTCGCATTTTTCGCGTGCTCGTTGACCTCGATCTGCTCTTCGGGCGAGAGGGTTTTACCGTACGAGCCGTCCATGTCGGACATCGCGCTACGCGCACCTGTGTTACGATAGGTAAATGCTTCGTAACCTTCGTCCTCAATCACTTTACCCACCTGGTAAAGCACAGCAGGGGCAAGAATTTCGTTAATTCCGCCGTATGCCATCGAGGGATACTGGTAGAATTGCGTTCCCTCTTCGATACCGCGCTGAACGCCACGGGGAATACGGAAAACAAAGCCGATCACACTCTTTGCTTCCGGGAAGAGGAACTTGGGGTTCATTTCGTCGGGCGCACCGGCAAGACGGGAGATGGGTGCAATACCGCACTTGTCCGCGCCTGCGGCGTACGCCGCTTCTTTAATCATTTGGCTGGTAAGCATGGAAATCCTCCATATTTATTATTGATTGTTGATATACACTTTCGCAATAATGACATCTCTCGCAGTGCTTGTCGCAGTTTCCGACATGCAAAGCGAAGTCATCGGGAATTCTCGTGTTGTCGAGATAATAGGGGGCGAGAAGGCTCGCGTGGCATGGCTCGCATAGCTCGAGAGGGGAGCCGTAGTGCTTGCCTCTCATATAGCTTTCGAGGACGCGGATGGGATTTTCGTTGACACGGGTGGCGAGTTTCATCGCCGTAAAGTACCCTTCGTAGTGGTGAATGTCCTCGGGGCGTATGTAGTTGGTATCGCGGATCAGGCTGACTTGTTTTTCGGGATTTTTTAAGTATTCCCAGCAGGTGCCACGATAAGCATAAGCATTATCGTACATCTGCATAGCGCGCTCATGCGCGACGAGATTATCGTGGAAAATATGAGAAGAACAATGGTTGAGACAACCGCTGTTGGCAAGCGCGAAGAGCTCTTTTCCGTTCTCCTGCGCCCATGCGTGAAGGTCGCGGATTGCCGCAAAGGAACGATTATGCTCTCTCTTCATGTAGAAGCCGTCAAAGACATCGGCGAGGTAGTCCATACCTTGTCTTGTGCCGATTTCCATGTTGATGGAAGCGCGGGTTCTGATATTCTCAAAATTTGCTTTAATGAATTTCGCAATCAGGGGTGAGGTGGTCGTGATGGAACGAAGGGTAAAGGCATTCTGGAAATAATCTACCGTATCACCAATCGATTGGAAAAACGCGCGGGAAAGTGCTGTATCACCATAGCAGTTGCCGTTATAGAGGATGTTCAGGGGAATACCTGCCTCGGCAAGTCGGTGTAAATCATACAGTTGTTTTTCCGTCGCTTCGTGCGGCAGAAAGCCCGCCTTCGATGTCATGGCGTGTCTGCCATTGGGGATGTCTCCAAAAGAGAAATAGACCTCATAAATGCGCTCCTTGTGTTTCAGGATAGCGTTTATAAAATCATCCTCGGGGAGAAGCTGATATCCAACAGAAATAACATTTATGTCACCTTCTTTCTCCATATATTTCTATTATACTTTCTGTTCCAACAAATTGCAAGGGGGAAAAATGACAAAAAGGTTTCCAAAAGGCGCATTTTTATTGACTTTTTTCTTTATATGTGGTACAATGCTTTTAGAAAGGAGTTTTTATGGACTTCAATTTACGATTTATCGCACGCATGGACGCCCTGCCCAACCGCACGCCTGTGCGCGCTTATGACTGCCGTTTTCTCTTTGTCCTCTCGGGCAAAGGTGAGCTTCGCCTTTGTGACCGCACCATTCCAATCTCGGAAAATTCGATCTGTTACTACCCTGCGGGAACACAATATTTCCCGATTTCCAAGGACGGTGCCCCTTTTTCGTTTATTACCGCGAATTTTGATTTCTCGAACCAATATATCGCACGAAAACGATCCTATCACCCCGTCCCCATCACCGAGCCATTCGATGAGGCAGAATGGAAGCCGACACATCTTGCCTTTGGCGAAGAGCGTTTTCTCTCGCCCTTCGTGCTGAATGGTGCATCGCATCTGCGGGATAGTTTTATCAAGATGGAACGGGAGAAAAACACACCCCTTCCCTTCTCTGACGAACGGGCAGATGCGATACTCTCTTACATTATTTATTCTGTTCTCGGGCAAAAAGAAGATGGGGAAAACGCCCTTGCGCGCACCCTCGCCGACTACCTTTCGGAAAATTATCGCACCATCACCTCCAACGAAGAGGTGGCGCACGCGCTCAACTATCACGAAAGCTATCTCAACAAGATAATGAAACAATATCTCGGCACAACGGTGCATCAATATATCAATCAGAAACGGCTGGAGGAGGCGGAGCTCTTATTGCTCTCTTCCCCTCTTTCGATTGAGGAGATCGCCGAGCAGGTCGGCTTCGTGAATACGAAGCATTTTTCTACCCTCTTCCGCCACAGGTACGGCGCATCTCCCTCGCAGTACCGCAAGCGGGGAAAATGGATTTAAGGAGTTTTTTATGGATAATAAAACGAAGGTACTTGTCGCGATGAGTGGCGGTGTCGACAGCGCCGCCTCTGCGACGCTCCTGCTGAAGGAAGGCTATCTTCCGCTCGGCGTAACGATGGTTCTGCACGGGGGCGAGGAGGGCGACGCCTGTGGCGCGACAAAGGATGCGCGCGATGCGAAAGCGCTTGCCGACGCTCTCGGCTTTGAGCATCATACCATCGACATGCGCGAGGCGTTCCATGCGAATGTCATCTCGCCATTTGTTCATCAATATGAAATCGGGGCAACCCCGAACCCCTGCATTCTCTGCAACCGCGCGATGAAGTTCGGACTTCTGCTTGACTATGCCAGAGCGCACGGCTGTGAGAAAATCGCTACGGGACATTACGCGCGTGTCGGCTTTGACGAGAGTACAGGCAAGTATACTCTTCTGCGCTCGAAAAACGAGAAAAAAGACCAGACCTATGTCCTTTATTTTCTCACGCAAAGAGAGCTTTCTCACATTCTCTTCCCTCTCGGCGACTTCACCTCCAAGGATGAGGTGCGCGCCGTGGTCGGTGCGGTGAGAGAGGAAAACGCCGCGAAAAAAGAGAGCCAGGACATCTGCTTCATTCCTGACGGTGATTATGCGGCATTTATAGAAGATTTCACAGGAAAGTCCTACCCGTGTGGAGATTTTATTGATGTTTCAGGCGCGATTCTCGGCAGACACAAGGGACTGATACACTACACCATAGGTCAGAGAAAGGGACTTGGTCTGGCTCTCGGCGAGCCGATGTATGTCAAGGAGAAGTCGACCGAGGACGGCACCGTCACCCTATGTCGTGGAGACGAACTGTTCTCCACCAGCTGTCTCGTCGGCGATGTTTCCTTTGTTTCGGGCGAGATGCCGACGGCAGAAGTACGATGCACCGTCAAAACACGATACAGCGCAAAAGAGGTCGGCGCAACGCTTTGCGTTCCCGACGAGCATGGCATCATCACCGTCACCTTTGATACGCCCGTCCGCGCCATCACGCGCGGTCAGAGCGCGGTGTTCTACCAGGGCGAAGTGGTTCTCGGTGGCGGTATCATTCTTTAATTAAAAAGGCAAAAGGAACATGTCCTTTTGCCTTTTTGCTTTTATTTGCTAACCTTTATTTACAAAATTTAAATGTGTAGACGCCATTTTTCGTCGTTGTCTCAAAGTGCATCATATAAAGATAGGGGCGTTTCCAGTTGGATTGCAGATTGGGATCGTCCATGGGGATAGCCTCTATGCGACAGGAAAGCGCATCGGGATAGGTCAGGGTGACGCCTTCGGCAAGGGTGAGCGTTCCATCAGCATTCGCCATCGGCTCGAGCGCAGAGAGGAAATGGATATCCAGGGGACGCTCGTCATCAAATGCGACGGTGTCGGTGATGGTAGCATATCCGTCCCCGAGCTTTGCTTCACGCACAAGGTCAAGAATACCAGCATCGTGGGGATAGGCTTCCTTCAACTGCATACGGATCCTTCTGCCCTCTTCATCGAAAACCTCATCTGTCGAGCGGTATGCATCACCAGGCAGCTGCTCAATGCCCCCGGGCGTGATGGTGCTATGGAACAACGAACGCATCGCCATAATGGTATAGCGCTCATTACTGAATGTCTTTCTGGTGTACCTCATACCACCCATATCGACGATGACAGGATTGCCGTTCGCGTAAAGGTAGACCTGTCCGATATCGTTGTGGTTATGGCTCTCGCCGTTACAACCACCCTTGAGTACAAGGCAAAGTCCACGGAACGCATCGGGATTTTCGCGGAAGAGAGCGATTTTCAGGTCGCGGAACCAGACGGCAAGAGGAGACCTTATCTCGGTTTTTCCTTTTGGGAGAGGCAGACACAGCGAGAGATAAGAACGATAGGGGCTCACGATGCCCGCATGGCGCACGAAGGGCGTTTCTTCCTCAATGTACTGTCCCATTTCCGCGAGAACGGACGAGCCGACGCGTTCGCCAAACAGGCGAAGGTAAGAACCCGAAACGCCAGGGCGAAGCGAGCAATCGGCGTTGTTGACATAATACTTTCCTGCGATATATACTTTTGCGACATACTCACCCATTTTTCTGACAAAGGGGTGAGAGAGCAGATTGATTTTACCACCGGTAAGGTCATGCACTACACAAAGCAGAGTAAAGTACGCGAAGCCGGCACCCGACCAGTAGGCAGGACCTTCGTCGCATCCCGCATCCACGCCGTAGCCTGCGACAAAATGGTCGCTGTAACGCATCGCGCGTTCCAATACCGCTTCACGCTCCTGCATATCGTCAGAAACGAGGGCGGTCGCAAGAACCGCCTCGGAAACGATCCAGGGATTCCAGTTGTTCGGGCGGCCGCCATTTTCTCCCGACCACCAGAATGGCAAGGTAAGGAAGGGGACGATAACTCTTTCATGCACCTCATACAGTATGCGCTTGCCAATTTCAGGGCTTATCGCGTCGAACGAGTCCTTTAGCTTATAGTAAATGAAGGCAAGCATTGAGCCGTTTGACGAGCTGAAAATGGCGAGGCCATGGTGTCTGTCACCATAGGTCAGGGGCAGACCGTCAATCTGGTCGGGATTATGCTTATTATGGGCAGGAAGAAGCCAGGTGGACTCTTCGAGAATCGCCCAGACGGTATCAACGAGCGCCTCGGTAAATCTTCCCTTTTTCTCAAACATCTCTGCAAATGCGAGGGTGACGAGGCGATTTCGTCTTGCAAAATACAACTCCTCATAGCGCGAACGGTTACCATCGATGACAAAGTCGCGGAAGCGAGAGATCGGCAGGACCTCAAGCGGTGCGGAAAGTAAATCCTCCGCGTCCTTTATGGTATCTCCCATTCGTTCGGGGTTGAGCTCGGTGTGAGCAAATCCGAGACAGGGAATGAATTGTTCTCTGCTCAGGACATTTCCATGGGCGGTGTAGCCGCCTTCTTCAAACAAACGCATAGCATTCTCCTTTCGCGTATCAGGCGCGTGCGTGATACCTTAATTATAGATATCACCACGAAAAAAGTCAAGATACCAAGAGACATTTCGGCGATTCGCCCGTTTTTTTCATTCACCTTTCACAAACTTTTCAAAAAAGACATAATTTTTTTCGCAAAAGGTATTGCAATTTTAATTCGGATGTGGTAAAATACCTCTATGATTGTATGCATTGTTATCAATGTAAGTAAAATAAGAAGGGATTGCACATATATTTCGTGCAACTGGTCGTACACATGGCACTCGAAATCATTTTGATTGTAGTATTACTTCTTGCAGCACTGTTCCTCGTCGTTGCGGTTCTGTTCCAAAAGACGAAGGAAGACGGTCTGTCCGGAGCAATTTCAGGTCGTCAGGACACCTTCTACGGCAGAGATAACGCTGGTCGTCTGGATAAGACACTTCGCAAGTGGACTATCGTTGCCAGCATCATTTTCGCTCTCGTAGTCCTGGTTATCTACATTATTCAGCCTGATTACTACTACGCCGTCACTATGGACGGATGGAAGGATCTTTCCAGTTACGGAAGCGTTCTTTTTAAGTGATATGAGAATGGGTGTTGCACGAGCGGTGCAACACCCGTTTTCTTTTTGGTCGATGACCAAAGCAACAAAAAGAGGATTATGAAAAGACAAAACAAAAAGACGAAAAAGAGAAATTTTGAAAAATTCACCAAGCGCGAAAACACGAAACGAAAAAACGCGAAGGCTACCCTTCGTCGCATGGTCGAAAGTCTCGGGTATGACGCGCACGGCGTACGCATCATTGACAAGGAAGAGCGCGCCTACCACAGAGCGCAAAGCGGCGCATCACATGCCACCCATATCCGTCAAGGCGAATTCTCGCTCTCAAAAAATGGCTATGGCTTCGTGCGCGTAGAGGGCGAAGAGCGCGATATCTTTGTCGCGTCGGGCAAGACGCTCGGTGCGCTCACGGGGGATATCGTCGAGGTGCATTACCGTGCCTATACGGTCGATGGCGTCGAAAAGACCGAGGGGCGTATCACGAAAATCATGCAATACGGCGTGACCTCCTTTGCCGGCACATTGGTGCGAAATCGTGGCCGTTCTCATGAGAGCGCCTACCTTGCTATTGCGGATGATCCGAGGATTTCCGTCGAGGTACCCATCCATAATCGAGGCGGGGCGAAGGTCGGAGACAAGGTTTTTGTCCGTCTGCACCGCGGCGAGAGAATGTATGGCGAGGTTGTCGCCTCGTTCGGTGATGCGAACTCGAAAGAGGCAAATTATGCCGCGATTTTAGCGGAAGAAGGAATTGCAGAAGAGTTCTCCGAAGAAGCACTCGCTCTCGCCGAGGTGCAGGCATCGCGTCCGATCGCCGACCTTGATGCAGGTGCGCGACGCAATCTTTCGCACCTGACGGTATTCACCATTGACAGCGAATATGCAAAAGACCTTGACGATGCCATTTCCCTTGTCCGCACAAGAGACGGCGGATACAAGCTCGGTGTGCATATCGCCGATGTCAGCGCCTATATTCCCGAGAAGAGCGCGCTCGAGCGCGAGGCGTTCGCGCGGGGTACAAGTGTGTACTTTACCGACCGCGTTGTGCCGATGCTCCCGAAGGTGCTTTCCAACGGCGCATGCTCCCTGAATGCAGGCGAAGAGAAGGCTACCCTCTCCTGCTTTATTACGCTCTCTGCGTCGGGTGAAATTGTTGGAAGTTCGATTGAAATGACAACTATTGTTAGCAAAAAGAGGGGCGTTTACTCACAAATCAATGATATTTTGGAAAACGGAAAGAAATCTTCCTATTATAAAGAATACGAGAAGATATATCCGACACTCCAGAAAATGCATGAACTATACCTGATTTTGCTTGCGCGTGCGAAGATGCGCGGAAGTGTGGAGCTTGAAAGCACAGAAAATCAGATTTTGCTTGATGAAAATGGTGCGCCTGTTGATATTCTTCCTGTTGTACGCGGTGATAGCGAGCGGATGATTGAGCAGTTTATGCTGCTTGCCAATGAGGCGGTCGCGACCACCCTGCGTGAGCGGGAAATCCCCTGTGTGTATCGTATTCACGAGAATCCGCCACCTGCAAAGCTCTCGGAGTTTCTGATTTTTATGCAGAACCTCGGCTACAATATCACGCACATTGATCCCGAAAATCCCTCGGGCGCAGACCTCAATCGCCTGCTCGTTTCGGCAAGCGAAAGGGGCATGGGCGAATGTGTTTCCTACCTTCTTCTTCGCTCGATGGCGAAGGCGAAATACAGCGAGGTGCATCATAGCCACTATGGTCTCGCGATTGAGAATTACTGCCACTTCACCTCGCCCATCCGCCGCCTCGCCGACCTTGCGACACATCGCATCATTCACAGGGTGCTTCTCGGTGGCGAGCCTGCGAAAAAATACGCCTCCTACGCGCGCAGAGCTGCGGCGGCAGCGACAGATTCGGAACTCCGCGCGGTAAGTGCAGAGAGACGCATCGAGCATCTCTATGAGGCGATTTATATGTCTCGCTTTATTGGAAAGCACTTCCCCGCGCGTATCGTGAGTGTACAATCCTTTGGTATGTTCTGCGCCCTTGAGAATGGCGTAGAAGGTCTGCTCCCTGTGAGCGACCTTATCGGTATGCCCATTTTTGATGAAAAGAACCTGACTCTGCGCACCCACGCGCGCACCTTCCGCATCGGTGAGCCAATCGAGGTCGAGGTCGTCGAATGTGACATCGTCCACGGCAAAATCCGCTTCGCGCTCTGGTGAGGCAGGGGTACGACAGGGAGTACGACAGGGAGTACGATATCAAACTTTTTGAAAAAAGTTTGTCAAAAACTTTCATAGAAGAGGTGTTATGGTTACCCCGCGTCGAGCCTATAAGCTCCAATCTATAAAAGTTTTTCGCTTCCTTTTCTCAAAAAGGAAGAAAAATCCACAAAAGGAGAGGACAATGAAAAACAGAACAATTCTAACACTTTTATATCTTCTCGCAATCGGGTTGCTTTTCGGCTTTTCCTTTTTGCCGGAGGGCTTCCGTATGTATAGCAGCGCCCTGGCGCTCTTCCTGCCGCTCGCCATAGGCGTCTTTGTATTCGCGAAGAAAAATGGCTTCCGCATCCCGATGTATGAGGGCAAGGGAGATGGTGCGCTTCCCTATCTTTTCTATGCGCCCATTCTCCTGATGATTATCTTCATCTCGCTTGCGACAAGTCTTGTGATGGCGCTGTTCGGGCTCTCCAATCCACCGCTGGATGACCTGCCTCTCTTCGAGGCGATTGTGACCTATGCCGTAATGCCCGCTATTCTCGAGGAATGCTTTTACCGCGTGCTTCCTGTGATGGCACTCGGTGAGGAGGACACGAAGAGCGTTTGCATCATCTCAACGCTCGTGTTCGGCTTTGCGCACCTGTCGGTCTTTTCCATTCCCTACGCGCTCTTTGCGGGGTTATCGTTCTTCTTCATCAACCGTCTGGCGAAGAGCCCTCTGCCGTCCATTCTTCTGCACCTGCTCAACAATCTGCTCTCCATTTTGTTCATGTATACGGAGAACTACGAGGCCGTTTTCTCGCTTACCATGAAGACATTGACTATTCTGTCCGTTGCTTCGATTGCTCTGATGTGGCTATTTTACAAGGACCGCTTGCGCGAGCTGGCGGACGAGATCCGCGCTCCAAAGGAGCGCTTCCGCGCCACCTGGGACATTGTAGCATATCTCGCGCTTACGGGCGTGCTTACCATTTTGTTTATCTGATGAAAGAGGCAAAACATGTTAGACATTGACACACAATATATGAAAGAAGCGCTCGCTCTCGCGAGAGAAGCTGAAGCGCGCGACGAGGTGCCTGTCGGCGCTCTGATCGTCCATCATGGCGAGGTCATCGCCCGCGCGAGTAACACGCGCGAAAGTTCCAAGTGCGCCACGCACCACGCGGAGCTTCTTGCCATCGAAGAGGCGTGCCGTGTTCTCGGTGGCTGGCGCCTGCCCGAATGCACGCTCTATGTGACGATGGAGCCCTGCGTGATGTGCGCTGGCGCCATCATCAACGCGCGCATCGACCGCGTAGTTTACGGCACACACGACATTCGCTTCGGCGCCTTCGGCTCTCTCATCGACATCCCGAAGGTCCCCCTCAACCACAAGGTCGAGGTCACCTCTGGCATCCTTGCGGACGAATGCCGCGAAATCCTCACGAACTACTTCAAGGCAAAGCGGAAGAAGTAAAACGAATAAGGGGACGAAGGAGTACGAAGGAGTACGATCTCCGAACTTTTTAGGCAAAAAGTTCGACAAAAACCTTAATAGAATGGGTTTTATCGCAAAAAAGCAAATAAAAAAGCGAACAAAGAGCGAAAATTCGCTGAAAATTCGCTTTGTTCGCTCAAAATTCGCTCTGTTCGCTTGACAAGAGCGAATTTTTGTTATATAATAAAGGTAAAATAGTATTTCAGGAGGTGCCATATGGCTTTTGAGACTGAAAATATAGAATTTAAATCCGAGTTTACGGAAGATATTTATAAGGAAGTAATTGCATTCGCCAACACAGACGGCGGTGTGATTTACATCGGCATTGACAACGATGGCAACGCCGTAGGCATTGACAATGTAGATGCAAATTATACCCGTATTACGAACGGCATCCGTGATGCCATCATGCCCGATGTGACGATGTTTGTGAAGTATACCATTCAGGAAAACAAGGTCGTTCGCATCACGGTGGGTGAAGGCTCATATAAGCCTTATTATCTGAAGGCGAAAGGTCTGAAGCCAAGTGGCGTTTATGTGCGTCAGGGTACTTCTGCCGTTCCTGCATCGCCCGACCAGATTCGTGCGATGATCAAGGAGTCCGATGGTGATACATTTGAAACGATGCGTTCCATGGAGCAGGAACTGACCTTTGAGAGCGCGAGCCGTGCGTTTGCTCGTTATCAAATAGAGTTTTCAAACACAAAATATCGTGCCCTCGGCATTACGGCACAGGGGGATGAACTATTTACCAATCTGGCGCTCCTGCTCTCCGATCAATGCGCACACACCACAAAGGTGGCTGTATTTGCGGACGAGGGGAACACGAAATTCCGTGACAGCAAGGAATTTGGTGGCTCGATTTTTGAGCAACTGGAAAACACTTTCAATTACCTGATGCTCTGCAACAAAACCACAGCAACTTTCAGAGGACTTGACCGTATCGAAAAAGTGGACTATCCCGAAGAGGCTCTGCGCGAGGCGCTCTTGAATGCGCTTGTGCATCGTGATTATAGTTTCAGCGGAAGCATCATCATCAATGTCAATGACAAGGAAATGGAATTTATCTCCATCGGTGGCCTTTTGCCAGGTCTTTCGCCCGAGGACATTCGTAGTGGCATTTCGCAACCGAGAAACAAAAACCTCGCTGCGATTTTTCACCGTCTGCACCTGATTGAATCCTATGGCACAGGCATTCGCAGAATATTTGCCCTGTACGAAAACTGCCCTGCCCAGCCGAAAATTGAGGTCACCCCAAACACCTTCAAAATCATCCTTCCGAACATGAATCGCGCCACCGTGGCAGAATCCACCGAAGGCATCACAGCACAGATGCAAAAGGTCCTCGATTACATCAAGTCGCATGGTCAGATCACCGATGCCGAACTTCAGGACCTTCTCGGCCTGAAGAAAACCCGCGCCTTTACCCTCGCGAAGCAAATGGTCGAAAAAGGCATCCTCCACACCATCGGCAGAGGTAGCGAGAAGAGGTATGTGGTAGAATAATAGAGATGATAAAAATATGGAAATAAGTAAAGTTGACATAAAAGAAAATTACATTTACCGTTTGGATATGCAAGATTTTACCACAAACTCCGATATTGATTGGAGCAAGACGATAAGCGAGATTGATGCTCAACTGTATGCTAAGTATAACTTAACCGCAGAAGAAATTGCATTTATTGAGTCAAAGGTTAAAGAGATGGAGTGACTTGTATGACAAATAAGAAAGAAACTCTAATATATACAGTAATTACCTCAGTCGCTTTTTTAGCATTGTCGTATTTGTTTGGCATTGTCATTTCTTTTGAGTGCAGTTGGTTTTCGAATGAGTTCTTGTTTGTAATTTTCAGCGGAGCTTTTGCAAGTTCTTTGGTTGTATTGATTAGTGAAATTTTCGGTTATAGACAACTTAAAAAAGCTCTGGAAAACGAGTT
>JAFVYW010000044.1 GCA_017508465.1 Clostridia bacterium | reverse complement strand
CCAGCCATGTTGGTTGAGATGGTGACTGCTCCGAGCTTGCCTGCCTGTGCGACAATCTGTGCCTCTTTTTCGTGTTGCTTTGCGTTAAGTACAGAGTAAGGAATACCAGCTCTGCGGAGCATATGTGAAAGCTCCTCGGATTTATCAATGGATACCGTACCGACAAGGACAGGTTGTCCTTTGGCATAGCAAACCTTGATTTGTTCGACAATCGCACGCAGTTTTCCCGCTTTTGTACGATAGACCGCGTCATTATGGTCGATTCGTATCATAGGCTTGTTAGTCGGTACCTCGACGACATCGAGCGCATAAATCTCACGGAATTCAAAATCTTCCGTCATCGCTGTACCGGTCATACCAGAGAGCTTGTTGTACATACGGAAATAGTTCTGGAAGGTGATGGTTGCAATCGTGCGGGATTCCTTCTGAATTTTCACGCCTTCCTTCGCCTCAATCGCCTGATGGAGGCCATCGTTGTAACGGCGTCCCGGCATCAGACGGCCTGTGAAGGAGTCGACAATGATGACCTGATCGTCTTTGACGATATAGTCGACATCAATTTTCATGACGCCAATAGCCTTCAGGGCGGTATTGATATGGTGATAAAGGCTCGTATGCTCGGGATCGGAAAGGTTTTCAATATGGAAATAGCGTTCTGCTTTCTCAATACCATTCTTTGTCAGCACGGCCGTACGCGCCTTCTCGTCTACGATATAGTCCTCTTCGTAAACATCGGCATCCTCTTTGGCATCCAATTCCTTGATGACATGCTTTGTCAGTGTGCGTACGAAGCGGTTTGCCAGGTCGTACATCTCGGTCGACTTTGCGCCCGCACCCGAAATGATAAGGGGAGTTCTCGCTTCGTCAATGAGAATTGAGTCAACCTCGTCGACAATCGCGAAATTGTGTCCTCTCTGTACCATCTGCTCTTTATAGACAACCATGTTGTCACGCAGATAGTCAAAGCCGAACTCGTTATTTGTACCATAAGTGATATCTGCATTGTACGCCTCGCGCTTCTCTTCGGGCGATTGTCCGTGTACTACAATTCCTGTTGTAAGACCAAGGAAGGAGTATACCTTTCCCATCTCCTCGCTGTCGCGACGCGCCAGATAATCGTTGACTGTGACAATATGCACACCTTTTCCCGAAAGGGCGTTCAGGTAAGCAGGAAGAGTCGCCACAAGCGTTTTACCTTCACCTGTTTTCATCTCTGCCACGCGGCCCTGATGAAGAAGAATGCCACCCATGAGCTGTACGCGGAAGGGGCGTTTGCCAAGTACGCGGAAGTCCGCCTCGCGAACCAGAGCAAAAGCCTCGGGAAGAATATCGTCCAGTGTCTTGCCAGAGGCAAGGTCACCTTTGAGTTTATCGGTATATTGGCGAAGTTCTGTATCACTCATCGCGCCAAAACGATCGGCGAGTGCTTCAATCGCATCTACCATAGGCAGAATGCGTTTGATTTGTCTTTCGCTATACGATTTAAAGAGTTTCTTAAAAAGTCCCATAAGTCCTCCAAAAATTTATCTTATCATATAGTATAGCACACGAAAAATAAAAATAAAATACCTATTTGTAAATATTTTAAATAATTTTGCAAAATTTGTGTCAATTTTGGTAGAAAAACTTGACAAAACTGCTTTTCTTCATTAAAATGTTGTATAATACCAAAAAACGAGGAAACACTATCCTATGAAAAAAATACACATTGTTTTATATTCCCCCGAAATTCCTCAAAATACAGGCAATATCTCGCGCACCGCTGTTGTAACAGGTTGCGCTCTTCATATCATCCGCCCCATCGGGTTTGAGATTTCAGACCGCACCCTGAAGCGCGCGGGACTTGATTATTGGTCGGATCTTGATGTCACTTATTACGATAATTATGAAGACTTCGTGAGGAAGCATCCCGATGCCAAAATCTATTATTTTTCGGCAAAAGGAACACATGCCCATACCGAAGTGGATTATCCGGACGAGGTCTACCTGATGTTCGGAAGAGAGACCAAGGGATTGCCAATGGAACTCATTGAAGCGCACCCGGATACCACCCTTCGTATTCCAATGATTGCCCATCAGCGTTGCCTGAATTAATCCAACGCCGTTGCTGTTGCTGTATATGAGGTTTTGCGTCAGTATAATTTTGAGACGCTCTCGCGCGTCCGTCTCTGATGTTCTGTGGGGAGAAGGAGAGTAATATGTTCGTCCCCACCTTGCTCGGCGTTGATCTTGCCTCTTATAGTGTTGCCACATCTATGTACGAATGCTTTGGACTTAAATCCTATGCATTCGGCAGGCACAGATGTGGCATTTCTTATTATTCAGATCTTATCCGGTGTGAACATGACGAAAATCTGCTTTCGGCAGATGTCGCGAAAAATGTTCTGCTGGGTTTTGCAAAAAAACAAAAACACCCATGCCTTCTCATTCCCACAACCGATTGGTATGTCGACCTTACTTTGCGTCTTTATCAGGATCTTTCGAAATCTTTTATGATAGCCGTTCCCGACAGGGATATTTTTTATGAGTTCTCCAGAAAAGAGCGTTTTTACAGCGCGCTTGATACCTATGGTATTGCCCACCCTGAAACAAAAACCTTTGTCGTCGGGGAGTATGTCAGCGCTGATTTTTATCCCGTTATAATCAAACCTTCTTGTAGTCATGAAATGGCTTTGTCGCACTTCGAGGGGCAGAAGAAGGTGTATATAGCGGAAGATGAGGAAGCCTTCCGTGGCGTTCTTGCCCTTCTTTTGCGCCATCAGAAAGGAAAACGCTACCTTATACAGCCTTATATGAGTGCCAAACAATCGTTTGTCTTGACAATTCTGGCGCAAAGAGAGCATGGCGTTCGTGGCGCTGCGCTTGCCGAGGTGGTTCTCGAAGAAATCGGAGATACTTCCCGCGGGAATTACGCTGCCTTACTTTTGCGCTCACTGGATGATACGGCAAGAAAGCTTATCGCCTTCTGCGACGCTATCGGCTATGATGGTATTGTAAATTTTGATATTATAAGAACGAATGAAGGTGACTTCGTTCTTGATATGAACATGCGCGTCGGGAGAAGCATCGACCACCTGCGTGGCGCAGGTTTCAAGGTGGCGGACTTTCTCTTCAAAAGTCAAAATCGGTATAATCCGTATCCCGAAAAATTTGTATCAGTTCCTGTATATTGGCGTACGATCAGAGACAGGAAGGTGTTGGAGCTATGCCCATCGCATTTGAGAGAAGAAATCAAGGAGAAAATACGCCATGGCTTTGCCACATCCCCCTATACGCCGTTTGCGCGACACCCTTCCCCCCTCGAGCGTATTTACCATACCGTACACATGGCAAGAGCAACAAAAACAACAGCGAGAACTTACAGAAGATGAAATTAAAAGAAGTGAGCCATCTTTTTGGCGCGCCATCCCCCGTGGGAAGAGATGCCGATATTGAAATCACAAAGGTAGTCACATCATCAGAATTGGCAGATGAAAACACATTGTTTTATGCAAGAGACGGAATGCGTCATCTGGCGAAGGATACCGCTTGTGATGCGGTGCGCCACGGTTGTCGTGCCGTGCTGACGGATAGCAGGAATGTCACTTTGGAGAATGCTTCATGTTTTTTAAGCAACAGAGCAGGGAAAATGGCTCTGATGTTAGAAAAACACCTGTATTTTGAGGTACTTCATGACCTGGAGTTTGTTTTTGTCACTGGCACAAAAGGAAAAACAACGGTTGCAAATATGCTTGCGCACATTCTCAATAGCATAGACATTCCGACAGCCGTATCGGGGACACTTGGTTTTTGCTTTTCAGGAAACACATACCTCCTGAAAAATACAACTCCCGACATTTTCACCCTTCTCCCTTATATCGAAGAGGCGAAAAATCAGGGTGCGCGCGTTATCGTGCTAGAGGTTTCAAGTCAGGCGCTTCTCAATCACCGTGTTGACGGTATTCGTGGGAAATATGGTATTTTTACAGGTATAAGTCCGGATCATATTGATGAAATGGAGCATGAAAATTTTGCATCGTATCGGGATGCAAAACGGCGGCTTTTCTCCGATTTCGGCATCACCACAGCCTTTTCTCCTCGTACGATTTCTCTTTCTCCCTTCATGGTATCTGGAGTGAAGGAGACCTTGTTTGTGGATACAAAAGCACCATCAAATCTGACATTAAAACCTGTAAAAATGTCAAAATCGGACATGTTATACACAGATGGAAGCAGAGAAGACACTCTCTCGCTTTGCGGGGAATACAATCTGCAAAACGCTGCCCTGGCACTTTTGTGTGCGTCAAGAATTGCATCCGTGCCACCGTTCCTACTGTATCCGGCTTTGCGAACTTTTACCATAGAAGGGCGTGGAGAGAGATTTTCCTGTCAGGGAAGAGAAATTATCATTGACTATGCGCACAATGCCGAGAGTATTGAAGCGCTTGTATCGGGTGTTCGTCCTTTTCTGCAAGGGAGAACGATTGCGGTTTCAGGAAGTGTCGGCGACAAGGCGCGTGGTCGGCGCATCCCTCTTGCGAGGACACTTGAGCGATTTTTTGATATTACCATTCTTACGGAGGATGATACTCGCGATGAAAGGCGTGAGGACATTATTGAGCAGCTGTATTGTGCATTTACCGATAAATGCAAAGCTATTGTCGAGCCCGACCGAAGGCGCGCAATTGTACTCGCGCTCTCGCTGGCAAAAGAAGGTGACACCGTTTTTCTTCTCGGGAAGGGGCACGAGCGATATCTGATAAGAGCTGGCATCGAGATACCTTTTTCTGAGAAGGAAATCGTACAGGATTATTATTCGCAGGATGTTCTGCATCGGACGGAATAATGTAGATATCGAGCAAAAAACACATTCAAATTCATTTTTGGATGCGTTTTTTTGTTTTTCCGCTTGACATTCGCTTTCGCGTGTATTATAATACTATTATATAATGTAAGGAGAACCCATATATTCGGGATTATTATTATGACCAAAATTGATATTTTTTCTGGTTTCCTCGGCGCAGGAAAAACCACTTTGATAAAAAAACTTCTCAAAGAGGCATATGCCGGCGAGAAGGTTGTTCTGATTGAAAATGAATTTGGCGAAATCGGTATTGACGGCGGTTTTCTTCAGGACGCTGGTGTAAACATTACTGAAATGAACTCTGGTTGCATCTGCTGCTCCCTTGTGGGTGATTTTACCAAAGCACTAGGACAGGTCTATGACGAGTTCCACCCTGAACGCATCATTATCGAGCCCTCGGGTGTCGGTAAACTTTCAGATGTTATTCGCGCGGTAAATGGTGCGAATATTCAGGATGCAGTTCTCAATGCGCTGACTACCGTTGTTGATGCGGGTAAATGTAAGATGTATATGAAGAACTTCGGTGAATTTTTTAACGACCAGTTGAAAAACGCGACTTCGATCATCCTCTCTCACACCGATACGGCACCTCAGACGAAAATTGACGATAGTCTCACCCGTATCCGTGAGCAGAACCCTACCGCGACCATTGTAACTACGCCCTGGGATAAACTGGACGGCAGAGATATCCTTCACGCCATGGAGCATCAAGACACTCTCGAGGATGTTCTTTCCGCACTTGAAGAAGAGCATCGTGAGCATCACCATGAGCATCACCACGAACACCACCACGAGCATCACCACGAGCATGACGAGCATTGTGAATGCGGTTGCCATGAGCATGAACACGAACACGAACACCACCATCATCACGAACATGAGCATCATTATGATGAGCATGGTAATTGCTCTTGCGGACATCACCATCATGCCGATGAGGTCTTTACCAGTTGGGGTATTGAAACTGCCAGGAAGTACACCAAAGAAGAGATTGCCAAAATCCTTGATTTGTTTGCAGAAAGCGATGATTATGGCATGATTTTGAGAGCAAAGGGTATTGTTATGGCGACAGATGGTACCTTTATTCACTTTGATTATACCCCGGGTGAGCCCGATATCCGTACAGGAAGTTCCGCTGTTATCGGCAGACTTTGTGTTATCGGCTCACACATTGATAAAGAAGCACTTTCTGCGCTCTTTATGTAATCTTTGAAGGAGAATACTATGGCACAGCCAAGAGAACTTCCTGTTTATCTTTTTACAGGGTTTATAGAGGCAGGAAAAACAAAATTCATTACAGAAACAATGCACGATCCGAACTTCAATGACGGTAAAACCAAGTTTTTGCTTTTGTGTTGCGAGGAGGGGGAGGAGGAGTATGAGGCAGGCGAATTTGGCGAAAATGTCGTCCTCAATTCCTTCGATAGCGAAGAGCTTCTTACGGCCGATCGTATCAGTGCGATGGCAAAACGCGCCAAAGCAGATGTGGTTGTCATTGAATATAACGGTATGTGGCAACTGGACAGCATTTATCGCGCTCTTCCCGAAGAATTTATGGTTTATCAGGAGATTATGATTGCTGACAGCACCACCTTTGAGAACTATAATATGAACCTTCGTTCTCTCGTGGTGGACAAGCTCCAGAGCGCAGAAATGGTTGTTTTCAATCGCACCACGGATAAGACTGACCGTCTCGTCCTTCATAAAATCGTACGCGGTGTCAGCAGGAAAGCGAGCATCTGCTACGAAAACATGGATGGAAACATTGAATTTGATGATATCCAGGATCCCTTGCCCTTTGATATCACTGCTCCTGTGATTGAAATCAATGACGAAGATTTCGCACTTTTCTATCGTGATATGAGCGAAGAATTTGAAAAGTACAATGGTAAGACTGTTCGTTTCAAGGGTATCTGCGCTCTCGATCGCTGTCTCCCCAAAGGTCATTATGCCATCGGCAGACACATTATGACCTGTTGCGCTGACGATATCGCATACCGTGGTGTCGTTGCAAAAGGCATGGGAGGTCTCAATATCAAAACGCGCGACTGGGCAATTGTAGAGGGTACGCTCGCCATAGAGAAATCCGCGCTTTATCAGGGGGAAGGACCTGTCCTGACCGTAAAGCATATTGAAAAAGCAGAAAAGCCCGAAGTCGAAGTCTGCACATTCTATTGATTTCTTAAAATACGGATTGGAGAAACTTTATGAGTAGTGAAAATAAATCGCCACTCTTTTCAATGGATATTTATTCTGGTACAGGAACGCTTCTTTATGCACACCGTCATACCACCTCTATGGAGCTTTTAGAGGTGCTTGATGGCACGATTGAGGTGCAGATTGGTACAGCTTTTCTTGAGGGCGTCAAAGGCGACTTCTTTTATATTCCTGTGGGACTTGTTCATTCTGTCACATCGCTTGAAGGCGGAAAGGTGCGTTGCCTTGACTTCGAGAGGTCCATGATTGAAGAAAATCTGGAGTCCATTGATGAGGAAATCCTCTTCATGTTTGAAGTACAGAGCAGAAATAAAATCTTTCGCTTTACAAAGGAACATCCCTTCTATCAGATTCTTAAGGTTTACATGAATGATACTTATGAAGAATACGCTTCCAAGGATGTTTGCTATAAGCTCCCCATTCGTGCAAATATTTACCTTATGGTAACCGCACTTCTTCGCCATTACTGCGCGATTCGTACGGAACAGGACAGAAACATTTACCATAATGTCCTTCGCCTTGCCCCTGCGATTTCTTATATCAATGAATCCTTTGTCGGCAAGATTTACATCGAGGAGCTCTCCGAGCGAGTTATGGTCAGCGCTGATTATTTCACCAAAATGTTCCGCGACAGTATTGGAAAAACACCGATTGACTACATAAATGACCTGCGTATCAATCACGCGCTTGCCATGCTTTGCGAAACCAACGCCAGCATTCAGGAAATATCCGAGGCGACAGGCTTCTGCAATCCGAACTACTTCCATAAAATCTTCAAGCAATATATGAATTGCTCGCCCTTGGCTTATCGCAAGGCATCTAAATAAAAGGGGCTGAGTCATTAAGAATTCAGCATACTTTGGCATTGAATAAGAATTTTCACTAAAATGCTGAATTCTTAGTGCGAAGCGCCTTTGGGGCTCGCTTAATTTAGAGCAGAAATCTTCGTTTGCGAACGATAGGCGT
>JAFVYW010000043.1 GCA_017508465.1 Clostridia bacterium | reverse complement strand
TGCCTATACCGGTCGCGTTCACCTCATCGACTCCGAGTCCGAGGATATGACCGACGCGAAAAACATGAAAATCAAAGTGGACCGTTCGTTCCTGCATGCATACCAGCAGGCAATGCTCGACCATACCAACGAGCTCAAACACTTCTGCGACTCCCGCGGTGCCGCCTTCGTGGCGATCTGCACGGACGAGCCGATTGAGAGAGCGTTGTTCAAAGAATTGCTGAAGGTAGGTATTATGGCATGAGTTTATTGGCCCCTCTTGGTTTATTGGGTCTGATCGGTATTATCGCCCTGATAATCATTTACATTATAAAGCCCAATTACCAGACCAAGTTCCTTCCCAGTACATTTATCTGGCGAAAGAGCTTGAAATATAAAAGAAAAAAACTCCCGATCAGCAAGCTCAGAAACATTCTTCTCTTTATCTGTCAGGTAGCCATCCTTGCGGGCGCCGCCTTTATTCTGGCGCAACCCATTCTCGGCAACGCCGAGGATGATACCCCCTCGGATGTCATTCTTGTCATCGATGCCTCCGCCTCGATGCAGGCAGAAAACAATGCGCAGACGCGTCTGGAAAGAGCCGCTACCCAAGCGCTCGCTGACGCGAAACACGCTTTTGCAAACGGAAAGAAGGTTTCTGTGATTCTCGCCTCCAAAAAAGCAGAGTTCCTCGCACAGGAGGCAACCGCGGACTCCGCCGAGACCGTGTATGATATTTTAACCAATATCATCGACTTCCCCGAGGAGGTCTGGTCCTATGGCAATCCCGATATTGCCGGCGCGATGAAGATGGCGGAGCAGATTACCTCCGTCAGCGCTGACACCCAGGTGAACCTTTACACCGACACCAACTACCTCGCCCCCGGCGAAGTCAAGGTGTATAATGTCGCAGAGATGACCGAGTGGAATGCCGCTATCCTTGATGTACGCGCCGCTCTCGTCGAAAACCTGTATCGTATTGAGATTGATGTGGCGTGCTATGGCGCGGATGCCCGTATCGCCGTGACTTGCGACATCTTCAATTCCGACGGTGCAGACACCAATCTCTCTGTCGAAACCGATGTATATTGCTCGGGAGATGAAATCTCCACGATTGTCCTCGGTTATGCGACCGATGGCATGACCGACGAAGAAATCGACCGTATCACAGAACAGGTTTATGTTACCCAATACGATCAGATCTTCGTTCACATCTCGGAATACGATTCCCTGGAAATGGATAACCAGTTCTCCCTCTACGGCGGAAGAAAGCAGGTCATCAAGGTACAGTATTACAGCGCGCAGCCCAATACCTATTGGCGTACGGCGCTCGATGTTCTCGCAGATATCCAGAGCGATAAGTTTATCATTGAGGTCACCGAGGTCAACCCCATCCTCAACCAGAAGCCCGCAGTAGAGGGTTATGATATTTATATCTTCGAGCATACGGCGCTTCAGACCGTCCCCTCCGATGGTCTTGTCATCTATTCCAACCCGAATAAGCTTCCTGCGGATGCAGGTGTCCGTCTCGGTGGTCCCTTGCAAGGAAGCGGTGAGTTATATCTCTCCGCCGCGGAGCAGCACCCCCTCATGAAGAATATTCAGGCAGACAAAATTTCAGTCACCGCCTTTACCAATGTCGTTGGTGCGGATGGCTATACCACCCTACTCACCTTCAACGATGAGTTCCCCATGTTGCTTGTGAAGGAGGATGTCGACCAGAAGATCGTTCTGATGCCCTTCAGCGTACACTATTCCAATCTGATTGCACTTCCTGAATTCGCTCTTCTTCTCAACAACATCGCCGAGCACTTCTTCCCCCAGACGATCAAGGATAAGTTCGTCTATGAACCGGGCGATACGGTAGAGGTCAACTCGCAGGCAAATGTGCTTGAGGTGACAGGCCCCGAAACCAATATCACCCTGGAAGAATTCCCTTCCGAAATCGTTATCGACCAGCCTGGAACCTACACCATGACACAGATGGCTATGTCGGGCGAAACCGTCATTGAAAATATCTATGTCAGAATCCCCGCGACCGAAAGCGATATCTGCCTCGAAGAAGAATCCCTGCAAAATCCTTACTTCTTCGAATTGCCGGAAGACTATTATCTTGATTTATTATTCTATTTTGCGTTGGCTGTGGTAATGCTGCTGTTCATTGAATGGTGGCTGAAATCCCGCGAGCAAATTTAGTACTGGAGACAAAAATGACGAATTTCAATGTTAATTTTACAAATGCCTGGTGGCTTCTGCTTCTGATACCAGCTGTTGTACTGACATTAATTTCATATTTCAGAATCAACAAGCGCTATCGTTGCACGAGAAACCGTATTGTATCTGTCTCTTTGCATTTGGTCATTATGTTTCTTGCCATCGCTCTGCTTGCAGGACTTACCTTTGATTACTATGTGCCAAACACAGAAAATGAGGTAATCGTGCTGGTAGACTCCTCGTTCACCACCGAGGATACCGAGGACGATGCCGATGCCTTCGTCAAGACCGTCATCGACAACTGCGACTCTATGTTTAAGCTTGGTATCGTCAAGTTCGGATATGATCAGGTCTACGCCGTCGAGCTTACAGGTAATCTCGATAAAGCGTACTCTAACTATCTTTCCGCCGAAGAGCCGGACACGACGGCAACCGATATCGCATCTGCGCTGGAATATGCGGCCTCCCTCTTCACCAACACCACCGGTGCAAGAATTGTTCTTCTCTCCGATGGTCTGGAAACAGATGACGAGGCGCTCGATGTCATCAAGGCAGTTCATGCCAAGGGCATCAGCGTGGATACCGTATATTTCTCTGAAGAAACCGATGAAGACAAAAAAGAAGTACAGATTCTTCACGCTACCCAGTCGACAGACAAGGTAGAAATCAATACCCCCTTCAATATGGAGGTAACCATCCAGAGCTCCTACGCAGGACCTGCGACGATTACTCCCTATGACAACAACATCGCCGGCTCTCCTGTCGATATTCAACTCGAAGAGGACGGCACCACAACCGTAAGCATTCCCTACTCCTTCGCATGGGGCGGCATGCATGTCGTTTCCTTTGAGATTGCAACACAAGAGGATGTTCTGGAACAGAACAATGTTTATCACACTCACATCTATCTTGAGACCTTTACCGAAATTCTTGTCATCGAAAGCATCGATGATGAGTCAGGCTCTCTGGTTGAGCTTCTTGGTGAAGAACTTAATGTAAAGGTAGTCAATGTGGAGGACCCCAATGCGATGCCTGACAGCGTAGAAAAGCTTCGCGCATATGACGAGGTTATTCTTGTGAATATCGCAAACAGCGATATGCCCGCAGGCTTCGACAAAATCCTCCAGCAATATGTCCACACCTACGGCGGCGGTCTGTTTACCATCTGTGGTAACACGAAAAACTCCACCGAGGATGACTGGACGGCAAACGCTTACACCCGCAAGGATATGTATAAGACGCTCTATCAGGAAATGCTTCCTGTCGAGATCATTGAATACACCGCTCCCGTAGGCGTTATCGTCGTTGTCGATACCTCGGGATCCATGCTTGGCGGCTCCTTTGAATCCTCGCCTCTCTACTGGGCGCTCAAGGGTGCGACGGCATGTGTTGACGCGCTGACCGAGCGCGACTTCATGGGCGTTATGACACTCTCCGACCGCTATACCGAGGAGCTGATTCTTACCCCTCGTACACAGCGTGATAAGATTCTTGCATCTATCGCCGAGCTGGAGGAAGCCGCGGTTGACGGCACGCTTCCTTCGGGTGGTACTATGTACTCTCCCGCCCTCGAGCGCGCAGGTAAAGCACTCGCAGCCCGTTCCGATATTGAAAAGAAGCATATCATTCTCGTATCAGACGCACAGCCCGCGTCAAGTGACGCAGAATATTACAGATTCTGGGCGCAGGAAAACGCGAAAAACGGCGTTACCATGTCCATTGTCGGTATCAATGCGAATAGCGACGGCAAGGCCGAAATGATAGACCTGCTTGTCAACTATGCTGGTTGCAAGGAGAGAAATTATCACGATATCAACGCAGACAATCTCGGCGAGCTTCCTACCATCATGAGAGAGGACCTCGAGGTACCCGAAATCAAATCGGTCAACTACGAGAAGTTCTTCCCCCAGATTACAACACAAAACGCCGTAACCAATGGCATTCACTCGGCAGATATACCCGCCCTTTATGGTTATTATGGTGTAAAAATCAAGGAAAACGCGACCGTTGTACTCTCTGGCAACTACACGCCCCTGTATTCTCAATGGACATATGGTACAGGCCGTGTCGGCACCTTCGCCTGTGACCTGAATGGTACCTGGTCGGCAGACTTTATCGCGTCGGAGATTGGTTCGAGAATTGTCAACAATATCGTCTACGCCCTCTTCCCGACGGAGAATATCCGACCGAAGGATGTGGAGGCGACTATTACCGGTGACAACTACACGACGAACTTAAGTATTTTCACAGCTTTGGGTGACACCGAGAAAATCAAGGTTACCGTCACCTCCCCCAAGGGTGAGGAACAGGTCTTTGAAGCAAACAAGGAGACTGGCTTCAGCCGTCTTTCCTTCGCCGTCAAGGAAAATGGTCTTCACACCATTCTCATTCAGAAATTGAATGCAAACAACGAAGTTATCGCTTCGACCACCCTGTACAAAACTCTTGCATATTCTTTGGAATATGATGCCTTTGCAGACAAGGAAATCGCCGAGGCTCTCCTCACCACACTGGCAGAGCGTTCTGGTGGTTATGTCCTGTCGGATCCTCTCGAGGTCTTTGAAAATGCGGTGGAATTCCTTCACATTGTCATCGACCCCCGCATTCTCTTCGCGATTCTGATTATCGTCCTCTTCCTGATCGATATTGCCGCGCGCAAGTTCAAGTGGAAGTGGCCGCATGAAATTATCCGCGAGAGAAAACAAAAACAACTTATGGGAAAGTAAAAGAAAAGGAGTAAAGAATGAAAAGATTACATATTTTATTGATTCTGGTGTCTCTTCTCATGTTTTGCACCTTGGTTTTCTCTTCCTGTCAGGACAATTCCCTCTCAAAACCCTCGGGGCTGAACCTTGATGTTGCTACCCAGACTTTGCGATGGAATGCTGTAAAAGGCGCAAAATATTATACCGTAACCATCTCTGGTCAGGAAAAAGACATCACGACAAAGCAGACAAGTATCTCTCTCGAAAAGCTTGATCCCGGAGAATACGAAATCAAAGTTCAGGCGAACAGCGATTCGGAGGTTTATAAGGACTCCGCTTATGCAACCTTCCACTTCAAACGAGAGGTGGAAAGCGGCCTGAAATATCAACTCATCAACAATGACACCGAGTTTGAACTCGTCGGCGGTGGCTCCGCATCGGGCGATGTTGTCATGGAGAGTGTATACAGAGGAAAGCCTGTCACCTCCATCGCGGACAAAGCGCTTTACGGAAACATCAAAATCACAAACTTCACCGTAGGTGAAAATGTAAAGAAAATCGGCGCGAAGGCGTTTGCGAAGTGTTCAAAGCTCGAAACGGTTGTCATCCCTGACAATGTAAGCGCCATTGGCGAGTTGGCGTTCCAGAGTTGTAAAGCGCTCACAAGCGTTACTCTCTCGGATAATATCACCACCATCCCCTCCCAGCTCTTTGACTGGTGCAGTGCGCTCACCACACTTAAGATTGGCAAAAGCATTACAAGCATCGGCGAATACGCCTTTGCCAACTGCGAAGAGCTTGTAACCATCACCTACGAAGGTGCGGATCACACCGAGTATGCGGCATGTCTTCCTATCACATTGCAGACCATCAGTGATTACGCCTTTACCGACTGCTATAAACTCACCACGCTGAGGCTTGGTGGCGTTCAGGTCATTGGCGCGAGCGCTTTTAACAAGTGCAAGGCGCTCACAAAAGTCGACCTCGGTACTTCTCTGGAATCGTTGCAGACCATGGCATTCGCTTCCTGCGTCTCCCTCAATGGTGTTCGCGTTCCCGATGCCACAAAGCAGATTGCCGACGGTGCTTTCATCAATTGTAGCGCTCTGGATGACATCTCCTTTGGTAGTGGCATCCGCTCTGTCGGTTCCTCCGTATTCGTAGGAACAAAGCTTCTTGATGAAGCGGACGAGATGCTTGTCGTTGACGGCTGGCTGATCGCTTACACAAACCAGACCGCCGAAAGCCTCACCATCAAGGAAGGCATTCATGGTATCGCAAGCTTTGCTTTAGCGCAGCATCCCAAGCTCATTCAGGCGAACCTGAAGGGTGTGAAATATGTTGGCTACGCCGCCTTCTATCAATCCGCCTCGCTGTACAAGATTACCTTTGACGATGCGCTCGTGGAAGTCGGTGAGTATGCATTCGCTGCCTGCCCCTTCCTCGCCAATGTCTCGCTTGGCAACTCCCTCTCCTCCATCGGCTCCTACGCCTTCTACGGCTGTGAGGACCTCGAAACCATAACGCTCCCCAGCTCCCTCTCCTCGATTGGTACGCGCGCCTTCCGTAAGACCGCCGCGTATAACACGCTCGAGAAGGGTTCAAAAGGCATTCTTTATATGGGCAACTGGGCAGTCGATTATGTCACCACCCAGATATCCGGCGGCGTGGCAATGAACTCCGCTATCATAGCTGAGGGAACCCGCGGTATTGCCAACTACACCTTCAATAAGGCGACACTGATGGCCGCCGTAATTCCCGATTCCGTAGAATACATCGGCCGTGGTGCATTTTACAACTGCCCGATGTATATTGCAAATCTCCCCGCGAACCTTAAATCCATCGGGGATTATGCCTTCTACGGCTGTGGTTATGTAAACTTCGGCGGAAAGTATTATGATCTTGTGATTCCTGATGGCACCGAATCGATCGGACGAAGCGCGTTCTACAATTGCTCCAACATCCTGAGCATCGAAATTCCCGGCTCCGTCAAGACCATCGGCCCGTACGCCTTCTACGGCTCACAAGCAGTTGGTCTGACCGTTGATTTCAAGGAATCCACAGGCGAAACCGATACCGATGGAAACCCCATCACCACCATTGTCTCCGTCACAGGCTACATCAAGCTCGGCGAGGGCATCGAATATATCGGTGACCGCGCGTTCCAGGGCTGTGTCAGCCTTCGTGAGATTGTCATTCCCGATAGCGTCACCTATCTTGGCACCCGCGCATTCTACAAGTGCCAGTCTCTCACCTCTGTCACCATCGGCAGCGGTATCACCAACATCAGCGAATACCTCTTCTATAAGTGCGAGGCACTCAAAAATGTTGTGGTCTCCGACGACCTCGAAAGCATTGGAAATTATGCATTCCGTGGTTGTATTTCTCTCTGTGACTTCGATTTCAAATCCGTTAAGAACATCGGCAGATACGCATTCTACGGATGCTCTTCCTTCACAAAAATCGTTCTTCCCGACACCATCGTCTCCATTGGTGACTACGCATTCAGAGGATGCAACAATGCTACCGCAGTTATCATCCCCGAATCGCTGGAAACCATTGGAAAGCATGTGTTCTACGGACTCAATTCCACCACGCTTTACTGTGAAGCCGATGCTATCAAGCCCTACTGGAACATCCAGTTCAACTCCTCCTTCCGTCCGACCTTCTGGGGTTGTACGCTTTCCGAGGACGGCAAATATGTGGTATCGATTGTCGCAGGTGAGGATTCCATCGTGAATTCCAAAGCGAAAAATGGCATCTCCGATCCTATCTGCGAGGGATCTACTTTCGTCGGTTGGACAACCGAACAGGGTGCCACCACCGCTACTTACACTTCGGAAAATGTAGACACAGCGCCCGCAGGCACCATACTGTATGCCGTCTATGCCCCCGAAGCTACAAATTGAGGTAAAAAATGAAAAAAAATTACATTAAATTAATTGGATTGCTCCTTCTTGCCACGCTCCTGTGTGTTGCGGTATTCGCGACAACCTCCTGTGGCAATAAAAACAAAGTATCCGAGATTTACATTCAGAAATCCGACCTTCCCCGTACCGACTATGTAGAAGGTCAGGATCTCGACCTCTCGAAGGGTAAACTCACCGTCATTGTCGGCGGTGAAGAGACCATTCTCCCGCTTACCGCTCCTGAAGTCTCCGTCACTGGTTATGACAAGGATGTTATCGGCAAGCAGACCATTACTGTTACCTACATGGAACAGACCACAACCTTCACGGTCAATGTCATTGAGCGTGCGGTTGCAGAAAATTATGAAACCAAGTATTTTGTCGGAAGCACATTTGATTCTTCCAAGGGCAAAATCCGCATCACCACCGACGATGCCAAATCCTTCTTCGTAAATATGAACGATCCGAAGGTATCCTTGGTTTCCTTTGATTCCGAAAAAGCAGGAACGACTACCGTTACCGTCGTTTACAACGACGGCGTCAATGCTTACTACTGCCAGTTCGATGTTACGGTTTATGAACAGTCCAACATCGAGTTCACCGCGCCGAAGAACAATGCCTATCAGAGCCATTATGCTGGCGATCCTGATGTCAGCGGCGGCTTCTTCCATGTGACCTCCTCCGATGGCACTCTTGAGATGAATGTTCCCATCACACAGACGATGGTCAAAGGCTTCGACCTTTCCGTCGCTACGATTGCGAACAGAACCGAGGCATACGAACAGACGCTTACCGTCGAATACCTCGGCCGTGAATTCTACTACAACATTTACATCACCTTCTCCGGCGTCAGTGCCATCAATCACTATGCGAACGGCGATCTTTCTACGATTGACTGGACAAAGGTGGAGAGCGAAAAATTCAACGATGCGCAGAAAACGGCAGCAATCGCCGCCATCACTGAATATTACGCTCTGACCGATGACGAAAAAGCGCTTCTCTCCGATGAGGTAAGATCCCTCGTTGGCCGTGCAGGCGCGCTTGCGGTAAACGCTGCGTTCGCCGCTGAACTTGCTGACTACGCCAACACCTTTGAGCTGCGCGCAGACGGCAACATCTATTTCAATCAGGAATCCACCTATGAGGCATATCTTGCAGACATCACCCGTCTCAATGCTCCGGAAGAAACACTCAATGTTTACGCGGCCCTTCTTCGTAAAATTGTTGCCGAATTCGGCGAACTCCCTGTTACAGAAGAGAAGTTTGTGAAGAACTTTGTTCTTGTTTACAGCGCGGACATGGAAACACAGGTCAAAGCACTCCTGAATCACCTTGTCGATGTATTCGCTCTGGTCAAGGATGTTCCTGGGGAGTGGACCAAGGAGACGCTTGTTGCCTATGGCGACGACCTTCTCTCCGCTGCGATGCAGATGTATGCTGCTGGCTACTATAAGAACGGCGCTACGACCTATTACACACATATTCTTTCTCCCTGGAGAGAAAAGAACGACATCTTTGAAATCCTCTATACTTACTTCCTTTATGATTATGAGGATGGACACAACTTCATGATCAATTATATGTGGGGCTCGATGCCTATGCCCGGACTTCTTCAGGATTGGTACACCGGTCTCAACACTTGCATGAGATATTCTACCCTTTACAAGAATTATGCAAGCCAGGGTGTATATCTTGTTGATACCACATCCTACATGTATACCTACTTCCTTACCCTTGAAATCTGCGAAGCGATCAAGAATTCGGGAAATCAGTTCTGGATTGACATTTACAATGTTTACAGTGGTGACAATATGAACCATGTATACATGTACGCATACTCCTACGGATACCTCCATTACACTAACGCGATGATAGACTCCGAGAATTTCCACACCCTCTGGGAAAACTATTACACCCTTCTTAAGCTCTACAATACACAGAAGCTCAATGCTGAAACACATAAGACCGAGCTTCTCGCTATGTATGAGTCCTTTGCAAACCTCTCTCCCAACGAGCTTCTCGGCTTCCTCTCTTCGATCAGCCTCCTGTACACGAATGGCGAAGGTGCATATCCCATGCTTGGTCACACCATCGCGGCAGGTGAGGACGAACAGGAACTCGTCTATAACATCTTCTCCCTCCTTCTTTGCAACTATTACGCAGAATACATGACCGAGGGCAACCAGGTTCTCTTCAATGAGCTTCTTCAGGCGATGGAATCCTTCGTGCTTGTTGGTTACAAGGACGGCGCGCTTGATGAATTCAATACGAAGATGGCGGCCCTGAAGGCAAAAATTGACCTTCTTGAGGGCGACGAAAAAGCAAACTTCGAGGAATACTTCGATGATCTGTATAACAACTACCTCGCGATTTATAAGGTAACATCGAAGGAGACCACGGCAGACTTCACCGATGCCGAAGCAAAGCTCGTCGATGAATTTATGAATACCGCAAGGAAATTCATCGCCGTTTACAGCGCGATTTATCAGACCATCCAGCAGGGCTATAATGTTTCTGCGGATGTATATCCTATCATGTACGCGCTCTATGCCCGCGCCTCCGAGCTCCGCGATACCATTCTCGCGAGTGCCAACGAATCCACAATCCTTGCGATGTATACGAAGGAATATGAAATCGGAACACTGAAATACACCCCCGAGCAGACATATCACCTGCTTGACACGCTGACCGTTTCGGTTCTCGCAGGTCAATCGGCTATTGTGAAAGTGGAAGGCAAGAGTACCTATCAGACCTATTGGGATCTGTATGTCAACTTTGCTCTTGAAACCACTCTCTCCGATATGGTAGATGTGCTTTACTCTGCTTATTTCACTGACGGCAAAGCGCCCGACCACGCAACGCTTGTTGCCTTTATGAAGCAGATGCGCGAATTCAACACAATGAATACCAGCATCTTCCACCTTTTGAGCATCGATGATACCTTCTATCGTGCGCTTGTAAACTTCTATAAGTCGACACCCGAAGGAAGTGAAACCACCGTTCTCACCGAGGCAGGTATTGCCGTAAGCGAAAAGCTTGTCGCTTTGGCGAATGCGTACACCGCGTATTCCCTCTCTGCGACCGCTGAAAATCGCACCGCGCTTCTGATTGCTATGGTAGCCGTTGAAGAAGACTATGCCGCCCTTTCCGACGCGGACAAAGCATACCTCTCCGACATGTATGACTACTATGCCGCTCGCGTTGCTGAAGTCAAAAACAGCACCGAACAGAACGCCACATAAAACCAAAACCGCTTACAATCTTCGCAAATAACCGAGGATTTGTAAACAAAGGTGTTCATTATTACACCAAAATATAGCAAAGGGGCTGCTTCATTTAGGCATAACCGAACGAAAAACGACAGAGGTGCAATCAAATTACCTCTGTCGTTTACAGATTAAGAGGAAACTAAGGTCAAAACCTACGGTTTTCTCTTTTTTTTATTTAGGTTTTTCGTTTTATCTCCGTTTGCTCGCTCGCCGTATGTATATACGCCTATCGTTCGCAAACGAAGATTTCTGCTCTAAATTAAGCGAGCCCCAAAGGCGCTTCGCACTAAGAATTCAGCATTTTCGTGAAAATTCTTATTCAATACCAAAGTATGCTGAATTCTTAATGACTCAGCCCCTTTCTTATTACCATTCAACTATCCAGGTGTGCGAGTATCTTTTCCCAGACGCCCTCGTCCTGCGCCGTCATAGCATCCCAATCAAAGGAAGATACGAAGCGTCTCTTCTCTTCCTCGCTTGCCTTTTTCTTTTTCAGGAATTTTGCCCGCGCACGAGAGAATGCGCCGAGCATCTTTACTGCGTCCTCGGTGTAGTTCGGGTTGTGTCCTTTGCTTTGCACATAAAGGAAACGAATGTTTTCCTTGTCGGAAAGTCCTTCCTTCAGGATTTCATAATGTATCGGGCGGCACATAGTATCGTCCGCAGAATAAATCAGGAGCGCCTTGGTATTGCTTTGCGAGAGAGAATGAACCGCATGGTACTGCACAAAGTCAGGATTACTTGCCGTCTCGAGAGCGAGCACCGCTTTGCGATACGGAGAGAGGAGCCCCCCGAAGAATGTCCGGATCATCTCTTCTACCGAGACGAAACCACTGATGGCGACAATATGGGAAACATCAGGGTGAAGCGCCACAATATTCATCGTAGAGAACGCGCCCCAGCTATGCCCCATCACCGAGATATCGACGCCCGAAAAACGCTCATCCTTTTTAATGGCGCAAAGGCAGTCATTGAGATCGCGAAGCGATTGTGAAAGTCCATTCGGAGACTCGCCCCCACTCTCCATACAGCCTGTATGGTCATAAGCAAGAACAACATAGCCTGCTCTCGCCAACCTTTCAATTTCCTTCATATAGGCGCGATGACCACCGCCAAAGCCATGGTCAAAAACCATCAGCCGTCCTTCTTTCGCGCCTTCGTATTGATAAAGGTAGCCCTGTAAGGTGTGTCCCATGGACGAGGAGAAGACATAAGGCTCTGCCTTAAGTGAGGGGAAATTTTCCGCGGAAAAATAAAATACCGATTCTGTGTCATCACAGCGCGTGTGCATCATACCTCGATACATATTCACTACTTGTTTTTCAAAAATCATATCTTGCCTCCTTGACACCGAGTATGTGTCTGTTAGATCACAAAAAGGAAAACGAAAAAGAGATATCCTTTTTATCTTATTGCTTTTTCATCTGCCTTACAAAAAGGAAAACCGCAACGGCGAGCATTCCGACGGCATACGCAAGCACCACAAGAAAATGTGGCAAGACCTTTGAATACTCGGATGCTATCACGGCGCGCTCAAGCTCTACCGCATGCACAAAGGGGAGCGCATAGGCGACTTTTCGAAACACCCCACCGACAAGTTCAAGGTCAAACCAGATGCCAGAGAGCCACGCCGTAAGGTTTGTCATAAGCGCTCCGCAGACACCACCAACCGCTTTATCATTCAAAATACTACCAAAAAGTAAACCAAACGCTACAAAAAGCAGGGATATCGGCAAAATGAACACCAACGCGAGCAAGATATCAACACTCGGTGCAAGACCGAGAAAGAAAGCAACAACATAACATATTACGCTCTGCATCAGGGAAATCGGCAACAATGGAAGGGTGTAGCCAAGGATAAAATCAAGGGGCTTCATTGGCGTGGTATACAGCCTTTGCAAAAGCGAGCTTGTGCGATCCTTTGCAACGAGTGTCCCCGAAAAGAGCGTCATAAATGATAGACCAAACACCGCGATACCAGGGGCTAAACGCTCAATTTCAAACAAGGGAACGGGGATATTCGCCTGAATCGCAGAGAGTAAAAGAATGAGGACCAAAGGAAAACCAAGCCCGAAGCAAAGGTTCAGCGGATCGCGCAGAATTTCTTTGGTGTTACGCGATGCGAAGGTAAGCATTTTCATATGATTTCCCCCTTTACCACGCGGATGAATGCCTCTTCAAAACGCTCCGCGCCCGTCATTTCCTTGATTGCCTGTGCCGTGTCGCACACAAGAAGTCTGCCATCGCGCATAATCGCGATGCGGTCAGAGAGAGCCTCTGCCTCTTCCATGTAATGCGTCGTCAGGATAATCGTGACCTGTCCTTTCAATGTGCGGATTAACTCCCATAAATCACTCCTGGCAAGCACATCAAGTCCAAGTGTCGGCTCATCAAGAAATAAGATTTTCGGCTCGCTGATAAGTGCCATCGCAATGCTGAGCCGTCTCTGATAACCGCCTGAGAGCTTGCCGGCACGGCGCATACGCACCTCGGAAAGCCCGAGCGTAGCAAGAAGCTCCTCGCACTTTTTCTTTCGTTTTTCCTTGGAAAAACCATGCGCGCCACACATCAACTCGAGGTTTTCATAAACCGAAAGCGCGGGCGCTACCGCCGTCTCCTGCGGCGATACGGCAAGAATGGCTTTTGCCTCGTTCATCTCATGTGAGATGCTCTTCCCCATGAGAAAGGCGTCCCCCTCGGTGGGCGCGACAAGACCGGAAAGCATCTTGATTGTCGTGCTTTTTCCAGCGCCATTGACGCCAAGAAGCGAGAAAAGCTCACCCTCCCGTACCGAGAGCGAAAGCGTATCCACGGCAAGCACATCTCCATAGCGTTTCGTCAAATTTTCTGTTACTATCGCAAATACTTCATGTTCTTTCATCTTACTTATGCTCCTCTGTTGAATGTACCACTTGTAAACCGTGATACACATCGCTCGTCATCTTGCTGATACTCTCCCAGTCGAGCGCAAGGAAAGATGTCGCAAGCATCGTGCCGATGCCGTGAACAAAGCTCCACATCTCGAAATGCATTTTCTGCGCGCACTCCCGTGTGACGCCATTCGCCTCCATAATCATCTCAACAGATTCCGAGAAATCCGGCGTCTCGTTTGCCATAACGCCCTTACGGTCGCACATAAAAAGAAACTTGAATAGCTCCTTTTCCTCACTGGCAAAGCGCATATACGCCATACCGTACGCCTTGTATGCAGGATATTTTTCACTCGCCACTTCTCTTTCAATAAAGCCGTGGTACGTCTTATACGCCACCTCGCGTAGTGCCTCCTTCAACTCCTCCATCGTGGCGAAATTAAAGCATATTGGTTGTGTAGAGCAACCCAATTTCTCTGCAATGCGTCTGGCGTTGATTGCTTCCTCGCCTCGCTCGCGCAAAATCTCCAAAGTGGCATTCAATATGTCGCCCTCTGTAATAGAAGCCCTTCTTGTCATGTCATTCTCCTTTTTGTTGTTTTTCGCAGGCAAACGATTTTCCATCCACACGGTGATTTCCTTTTCCCCCGGCTTAAGTGCCTCCGCATCTTCATCACCACCAATTTTTCCCTGCTATTATTAAATAACACTTGTTATAATAACGCTTGTTATAATAACACTTGTTATTTTATCATAACAGGGCGACTTTGTCAAGAGAAATAGCGAAAATCGCGAAAAATCGTGAAAACATTGTGAAAGCATTTCCGGAGTTTTCCTCAACGGGGTTAGCATTCGCGAAAAATGCGAATAAAAAAGAGGGCAAAGCAGGAGGGAATGGCTCTCTCTCTGCTCTGCACTCGTTGTTTGTCTGAATATGACAGGGGCGCCTATGGCGTCACTTCTTTGCCAGCTTCTCGCGGTAGCGCTCGTCGGCGCAGGCTTTGCCGAAGTACATAAGTTCCCAGACGGCAGGGGCGCTGACTGTCTCGACGGTCTCGCCGTCGACGATTTTTTCAATGCTTGCCACACCCTCGAAACGCAGGTAACCGCCATCAAAACCAACAATCTTAGCAAGAAAACCGAGTGGCTTCGGCAAAACATCGACGAAGCATGTCTTATTGATGTCGCCGTGTCTTTCATAAACAATGCGATAGAATTCTCCACTCTCCGTGATATATTCGTAGACCACTTTGTTGTATACAGGCTTTCCTGTGTATTCGTCAATATAGCGATCTTCGGGTTTGAATTTCAAGGTGTGATTGGAATTGTCGCCGAGCAATTCTCCGCCCTTGGCAATCATAAAGACATCGAAGTCCTGATAGCCGTACTTCTTTGCGGCAGTGATCCATGAGGAAATCACCTTATATTCTCCAATTTTGGCTCTGCCCCAGTACCAATGGTGCATCAGCTTGAGCATTGAGAGGTTGCCCCAGTTATGATCGTGATAACCCGAGCCTTCCAGGTGCAATTCTGCGCCTTCAAATTCCACATCAGCAACCGCAACGCCCTCGGGAATGGCAGGAAGCCACGCGAAATAATATTCCTCCTTGTCGCCAAAGAAAATACTACCCGTCTGTGAGCGCCACGCATCGATGGTGCCATCAAGTGTCAGATGCGCGCGAATGGTTTTTCCTTCAAAAACCGCATCATAGTGATGTAAATCGCCCTGGCAATAGCACTCGCCGACCTTGACATCACACTTCTCTTTCGCATAGTGGCTCTCTGAAATCGCCTCATAAACCTCTTCGGAAATCTTCCGTCCGTCAGGAAGCGTCAGTTCCGCAGTCGCCATCGGCGCGATCGGCCCTTCCGCCTGAATCGGACTTTTCAAATAGAAAAACAGAACTAAAATCGTCCCGTCCGGATAATGCGAGTCGTAATACCACCACTCATATGTTCCCTTCGAGCCGTCGACACGCGAGCCGTCTTCCCAAAGTTCTACCTCACCTTTTTTAAGTCCCATCGCCTGATAATGCGCATCATCATCGGGATGTATCGCCTTTTGCACCTTACTCATATCTTTTGCCTCCTTCGCCCACGGCGTTTTTTTCTTGATTATAGCATACCTCTCACTTCTTTTCAAGTGCTTTTCTCTTTTTGCATCTTCAAAAGCTTTCATCCAGCGGGCGAAAAGTGTAGAAAAGTTCTTTCGCGTTTTTGAGGCGACAGGGTTGACAAGCGTGGGGAAATGTGGTATACTTGTGCATGTTGAGGGAGTAGCAAGCGCGTCGCGTAGCAAGTCAACATACTGACCAGAGAGAGAGGTCTGGCTTGCTTCAAATTGCGAGACTCATGTAGGCCTACGGGCCGTGCATGGAGTCTTTTTTTCTTTTAACGCGAGGAGCGGTTGCGCTTGGATTATTGATTGTGGGAGGTCGAAATGACACTCGATTTTTCTTTTTTCTTCACGAGCATTCTGCTCGGCATAGGACTTGCGATGGATGCCTTTTCTGTGTCTCTTGCGAACGGGTTGCATGAGCCACACATGCAAAGCACAAGGGTGTGCGGTGTCGCAGGTATCTTTTCTTTTTTTCAGTTCGCCATGCCCCTTATCGGATGGATTTGTGTGTCCACCATCGCGCAGTATTTCAGCGCATTTGAAAAATGCATTCCCTGGATTGCCCTCGCTCTGCTCGGCTTCATCGGTGGCAAGATGCTCTACGAAGGTATTGTACATAAAGAAGGCGAAGAAGAGACGCCTGCCGTCGGGTTCGGCGCTCTGCTCGTGCAGGGTGTCGCCACCTCTATTGATGCCCTCTCGGTCGGATTTACCATATCGGATTATTCCCTCCCCGAAGCCCTTCTCTCCTGTCTGCTTATCGGCGTTGTCACCTTCTTTATCTGCTATGCAGGTATCTGTATCGGCAAAAAGGCCGGTACAAAACTCGCAGGAAAAGCCGGCATTCTCGGCGGTGCTATCCTGATTTTTATCGGACTTGAAATAGTCGTCACCTCATTCTTTTAATCTATAAAAAAAGAGAGAGCAATTCGACATGGTCGGGTTGTTCTCTCTTTCTTATATCATCTTACCCTGGGGGCAGATGGTTGTTTCGTTTTTCCTGAATTAAAGGTGAAGCACGCGGTCGTGGATTTCCGCGGTTCTGCCCTGGTTCCAGTACTGTGTGCCGATGTAACCACAGGTACGGCGCGCGACATTCATCTTCGACTGGTCGCGGTTGTGGCAAACGGGGCATTCCCAGATCAGCTTGCCATCGGGATCGCGCTCGATCTGAATCTCGCCGTCGAAGCCACAAATCTGGCAGTAGTCACTCTTGGTATTGAGCTCGGCGTACATGATGTTATCGTAAATGAAGCGCATGACACCAAGAACAGCGTCAAGGTTGTTCTGCATGTCGGGTACTTCAATGTACGAGATCGCGCCACCGGGCGAGAGCGCCTGGAACTTCGCTTCCAGAGCAAGCTTTTCAAACGCGTCGATCGGCTCGGTAACATGGATATGATAGGAGTTTGTGATGTAGTTTCTGTCGGTAACACCAGGCACAATACCGAAGCGTGTCTGCAAGCATTTCGCAAATTTGTAGGTCGTGCTTTCCAGAGGTGTGCCGTAGAGGGAGTGGTCGATGCCCTCGGCAGCCTTCCACTTCGCCGTATACTCATTGAGCTTACGCATGATTTCAAGGCCGAGCGCCTCGCCTTCCGGCTCGGTGAGCTTTTTCTGAATGAGGGAATAAACACATTCCCAAAGACCTGCGTAGCCAAGCGAGATGGTCGAGTAGCCACCATGGAGATACTTATCGATCGGCTCGCCCTTCTTCAGACGCGTGAGCGCGCCGTACTGCCAGAGGATAGGTGCCGCATCGGAAAGCGTACCCTCAAGACGCTCATGGCGTGCCTGGAGCGCTCTGTGGCAAAGCTCCATTCTCTCGTCAAATACCTTCCAGAACTTATCCATATCGCCACCGGCGCTCAAACCGATGTCAACAAGGTTTACCGTAACAACGCCCTGGTTGAAACGGCCGTAGTACTTCGGCTTTCCGTCCTCGTCGACATAAGGTGTCAGGAAGGAACGGCAACCCATACAGGTGTAACAATGACCTTCGCCATTCTTATCGACCTTGTTCTGCAGCATAATCTTCTCGGAGATATAGTCGGGAACCATTCTCTTTGCGGTACATTTCGCAGCGAGCTTGGTGAGGTAGTAGTAGGGGGAATCGGGGTGAATGTTCTGCTCTTCGAGAACATAAATAAGCTTGGGGAATGCAGGGGTAATCCATACACCCTCTTCGTTCTTGACACCCTGGTATCTTTGCAGAAGGGTTTCCTCGATAATCAGAGCGAGGTCGGCTCTCTCCTGCTCGTTCTTCGCTTCGCCAAGATACATGAAGATGGTGATGAAGGGCGCCTGACCATTGGTGGTCAGGAGGGTAACAACCTGGTACTGAATGCACTGAATGCCCTTCTGAATTTCTTCACGAAGGCGCTTTTCTGCGATACGCTTGATTGCCTCGGGATCACAAACACCGACATCTGCAAGCTCTTCGGTAACCTTCATGAGAATTTTCTCGCGGGAAATCTGCACGAAGGGCGCAAGATGTGTGAGTGAGATGGATTGACCGCCATACTGGTTCGACGCTACCTGTGCGATAATCTGTGTCGCAATATTGCAGGCGGTCGAGAAGGAGTGCGGCTTTTCAATCATCGTGCCACTGATAACCGTACCATTCTGGAGCATATCCTCGAGGTTGACGAGGTCGCAGTTGTGCATATGCTGTGCAAAATAGTCGGCATCGTGGAAATGGATAAGACCTTCGTTATGTGCGCGGACAATGTCCTCGGGAAGAAGAAGGCGGTTGGTGATATCACGGGAAACCTCGCCTGCCATGTAGTCACGCTGAACGCTGTTCACGGTGGGATTCTTGTTGGAGTTTTCCTGCTTTACCTCTTCGTTGTTGCACTCAATGAGGGAAAGAATTTTCTCGTCGGTGGTGTTGGAACGACGGATGAGCGCTCTCTTGTAACGATAGGTGATGTACGCCTTCGCCAAGGTGTAAGCGCAAAGCTCCATCAGTGCGCGTTCTACCATGTCCTGTACTTCCTCGACGGTAACGGCGCGTTTCAGTTTGAGGCATTTATTCTCTACACCGAGAGCAATCTCGGCGATTTTTTCGGGAGTTATTCTGTCATCTTCATCTACTGCTTCATTGGCTTTGGCAATCGCAGCAACGATTTTTTCACGGTCAAATGTAACTTCAGAGCCATTTCTTTTGATTAACTTCATTTCTATCTCCTTCTCTTTTCCATTTTTGTACAAAAAGGCTCGCTCGAAATTCGGGCGAGTTGCTTTTCTATTATACCATATATTGTGATTTTGTCAAGGGGTATTTACTATATCTTGTGGTTTTTTAAAAAACCAGACCATCCTTTTTCTCATATATTTTGCACGAAAAAAATCTTCTTTTTTGGTCATTTTACCAATTGACAAACCAAACCTCAAGATAAAGTGTGGCAGAAGAATTTTGCTTTTTTTAAATTTCTACATTTTTCACAAAAATTTTCGTGATTTCGTCAAATTTTTCTACACCCAAAAATACCATATTTTGTGTCCATTTTTTGCCAAAAATACTATATGTTGTGTTTTTGGTTGTTTTTTCCATTTTGTGAAAAAAGTCACAAAATGTCGATAAAAAGCGTGGAACAGAGCCACTTTTTCAAATATTCTTAATTTGTTCAACATTTGATATATATTCTTTTCATATTTTGGTGCTATACTTTACATAAGAATAGATAAAAAGAAAGAAGGGGGCACGCATGTTACGCCTTGTCAACATCAAAAAAGACTATGTAACTTCGTCGGAAACGGTACACGCCTTGAAGGGCGTCGACCTCTGTTTTCGCAAGGCGGAGTTTGTTTCCATTTTAGGTCCTTCGGGCTGTGGAAAAACCACACTGCTGAACATCATCGGCGGTCTCGACCACTACACCTCGGGCGACCTGATTATCAACGGCAGATCCACGAAGCGTTATCGCGATCGCGACTGGGATGTCTACCGCAACCACCGCGTCGGTTTCATCTTCCAGAGCTACAACCTCATTCCCCACCAGACCGTTCTCGGTAATGTCGAGCTTGCCCTGACCATCTCGGGCATCGGCAAGGAGGAGCGCGTCCGTCGCGCGAAAGAGGCGCTCGACCGCGTCGGCCTCTCCGACCAGTACTATAAACGCCCCAATCAGCTTTCGGGCGGTCAATGCCAGCGTGTTGCGATTGCGCGCGCCCTGGTCAATGACCCTGAAATCCTGCTCGCCGACGAGCCGACAGGCGCACTCGACACTGTGACCTCGGTGCAGATTATGGACCTCATCCGCGAGATTGCGAGCGAGCGTCTGGTTATCATGGTAACACATAACCCCGAGCTTGCCGAGAAGTATTCGACGCGTATCATCCGCCTGCTCGATGGCGAAATTCTCGAGGACACCAACCCCTTCCACGCCGAAGAGGAAATCAAAGAATGTCGCCGTATGACGCGCAACAAAATCCGCGAGGAGCGCGGTGCCTTCATGCGTGGCGAAAAGCGCAAGAAGGGAAAGAAAAAGGAAAAGGCGAAGATGTCCTTCTTCACCGCCTTCCGCCTCTCTGCAAGAAACCTCTTCTCCAAGCGCGGACGCACCGCGATGGTCTGCTTTGCCGGCTCGATTGGTATCATCGGCATCGCGCTTGTGCTTGCCTTCTCCTCGGGTATCAAGGGATATATCGCCTCGATGCAGGACGATATGCTCTCGGGCAACCCGATCACCATCACTGAGCAGACGCGTGACATGTCGGCGATGATGAGCATGATGGGCCCGCAGGGAAATGAAATCAAGGAAAAGCTCGAAAAGCATGTCTATATCGCTTCCCTGATTGAATATATCGCGAAAACGCAGTCCTCTATGGAAAACTCGCTCGTCAAGAACGAGATCAACGAGAACTATGTGCAGTTCGTGCGTGATATGACGAAGAACGATATCACCGCTACCCTGCTCTTTGATTACGGCATCGATGTCGAGAACAACATCTACGCGTCCTTTGCGGAAAAGAAGGGCGAGGACGGTGGCGTCTACTCGCTCGCGAACATCCGTAACATTTACACCGGCATCCTCTCCAAGACCGATTATAAGCAATATGCTTCCTATATCAGCATGCTTGTCAATACCTTTGAGCAAGCGCCGAACAACCCCGATTATATCCTCTCGCAGTACAATGTCCTCGAGGGCAAGGTCGCGACCGAAAAGGACGAGGTCATGCTCGTTATCGGTCAGGACCAGACGCTCTCCGACCTTCTCTTTGCAAACCTCGGCTACTATGCACAGGATGAATTCCTGAACATCATCTATAAGGCGGACGAAGAGGACAAGGACGAGGACGAGGACGGTGTCATCGACGAGTTCGTCCATTACAATCCCGAGCTCAACCGCGACGCCTTCACCTTTGAAGAACTCCTTGGCGCGACCTTTATGTACCACCCGAATGACCTGATTTTCACAAAGAATGAAGGCAATAAGAACGCGCCCTTCTCCTACCAGAACGATGGCTCGAAAATCACCTCGGGCGAAGGCTCACTCGAACTGAAGGTCGTCGGTATTCTCCAGCCAAAGCCCACCGTTTCCTTCGGTTCGCTTCAGGCAGGTATCTACTACACCGAAGCCTTCACCGAGCATTTCCTCGCGACCAATGGTGACTCCGAAATCGTGAATTACCTCGTGGAAAGCGAGCAGGATGCCTTCAACTGCTCCGCGATGGGTAGCATGCGTATGGGCATCTCCTATGACTTCACCTACACCTATCTTGGCGAAACCTTCGAGGACTACGCCTTTGTCGGCGAAACCAACGCGATGGCGAGCATCATCGGCAGTATGCTGGGTGGCTCGTCGGGCGGTGGCATTCCCCGTCAGGCAACGCTGTCTATCCGTCACCTCGGCGGTATCGACCTCGCCAATATGATTGCGATTTACCCCAGCGACTTCGCGCAGAAGGATGCCGTTGTCGCCTACCTTGACCGCTGGAATGGTGACGAGGACATCACCCTCTCGACAGGCACGATCCTGACGGCAGACGAGCGCGCCGATGTCAAGTACAACGACACCATCTCGACCATCATCGCCATCATCGATACGATGATTAACATCATCACCTACGCCCTGATTGCCTTCACCTCGATCTCCCTTGTGGTCTCCACCGTCATGATTGGTATCATCACCTATGTCAGCGTGGTCGAGCGTATCAAGGAAATCGGTGTCATCCGTTCCCTCGGCGGTCGCAAGCGCGATGTCTCCCACCTCTTCAACGCGGAGACCTTCATTCTCGGCTTGCTCTCGGGCGGCTTCGGTATCGGTGTGACCTACCTCGTTTCCTATATTGCTTCCGCAATTGTAGAACACCTCACCTCCGTCCCGAACATCGCCCTGCTCCCCTGGGAGCAAGCGGTCGCGCTCGTTGTATTGAGTGTCCTCCTGACCTCCATCTCGGGCATCATTCCCGCTTCCAGCGCCGCGAAGAAAGACCCTGTCGTCGCCCTGCGCACCGAGTAATGCGCCCTCTCCCCTGCGAACGCGCAATGAATTGCAACCTTACAGTTGCATAAATTAAAAGCGTTGCTTTCATGAATTGCCCCCAGCATGAATTGTGCCTTGCGGCACATTTATGAATGGAGGAGGCGGTACGCTGACGAGAAATCATGGCGCAGTCAATTCATGACGGCTTGCCGTCAATTCATCTATAAAAACAAACAGAGCAAGAATAGAAGGTTTTATCCTTTTACTCTTGCTCTGTTCTATTTGTATAGGATTTTGGGCATCGCCCGTTTTGCATTGAACTGTTCAAATGCGCTTCTCGCGTTCGTGGCTGACGCCTTCGGTAGACAACTCATTTTGACTGTCATTCTGAGCGGAGCGAAGAATCTCACTTACGCCTTTCGTAACGGCGGAAGTAAACCCCCACCCTACGAAAATTGTTATCTTCGGGGCTGTATACCTGTATACATGTATACAAGTACAAGTATACAAGTATACGAACGCATTTTGCGTTCGCATTTAATCTTGTACCAAATCGTCATAGAAAAGATTCAGGGTTTCCTTGTTTTTCTTTTTGGCATATTTCATAGCGGCATAAGCTCCGCCAAATGTCCTTTCCACATAGAAAACAGCAAGATCACATTGGTCAATCATATATTGATTTTTCGCTGTAATAATCGCCTTTGGATGCAGACCATATATGCATTCAGGAATCAGAATTTGATCGTAGTAGTTTTCGTAATCTGAAAGATGTGCTATCGTATAAGGAAGCACAAGCACCAATTCGCTGTTCTCTGCTCCTGTTTTTCTTTGCACGCTCTTGATAACAGATGCTGCAAATTCATCAAACTCACCATGTCGTCCAATCCAAAAAGACACAAAAGATTTCGTTCTTATAAGGTTTTCTATCACGGGGATAAGCTTCTTTTCCAATCGTCGCAGATCATCGATTTCCCTGTGTCCAAACAATGCAACTGTAAAAACATCCACAAAAGTCACCTTCTGTCAACAACTATAAGCATAGTTTTTCTTCTTATTATATTCATAGTATATAACATTTAAGAAAAAATATCAATAGTCTGTGGAAAAATTGTTTGAAGTTTTATAGACTATGAGTATCAAAGACGAAGGTGAGAATACTTATGAGCGACATAGCAAAGGTTTTAGGACAACGAATCCGCAATTTCAGAACAGCGAAAGGATGGAGTCAGGAAAAACTCGCTGAACTTTCGGGATGTCATCACACCTATATCGGACAAATTGAACGCGGTGAAAAGAACGCTACCATCGAAAGCGTTGAGAAAATATCCCTGGCACTAAACATTTCCATGGCAAAGCTTTTTGAAAAGCTTGGTGCGCAGGATGAAACCGATACCATTTCCGTTGAGTTTTACGAATTTCTCTCTTCCAAAACCAAAGAAGAACAAATGCAACTGTATCGCATTTTGCGCGAATTGGAAAACTATAAAAGAAAGTAAAAAAAGTGTGATGCCGCGGCATCACACTTTTTTCAGTCTTCGTCGACCGAGATGGTGTCGGCGAGTTTTTGCATTTTGTTTTTGGAGATCGCGCCGAGGATGATGTGAGCGGCACCCGAGAGAAGCAAGGTGATATCCAAGCCGATGTGGACAGACCACGCCATACCCGTAGCACTGAAGAAAATGAACAGGATGCAGACCGCACCGATACAGACGAAGCCTGTTGTGGTTTCCATCGAGGTCATGACTTGTTTCTCTTTATAGTTGATAAGTTCCGGTCTGTTATCAAGCGTCACGAAGGCGCGGATGCGATAAATCAGGCTGGTGACGATGAGGTACGCGCCGCCCAGGAGCAAGAAAAGAAGTGCGATAATGTCGAGGAATTCCACTTTTGAAAAATCGGTGGCATTCAGCATAAATACGCCGAAGGGAATGTAGAGGGTGGCGAGAAGGTTGCGGTTATAACCGCGCACCCAGAATTTTCCGCGGAGCGTTTCCATTTGTTCATCGAGAAATGAGCCTGCCCGATTTGTCACAATCCAGACGGTAAGACCGTATAAAACCGCGGCAAGAACCAGGGAAAGCGGAATGGTCACGATGACATTGAAGAAACCAAACCAGTTCTTAAACCAATGTGCATAACCGTACATCAGATACCAGAGAACAAAACCCGAAAGCAAGTGCGATACTATATAAAATGCATATTGTCTTATCGTTTGCGGATAAGAATCTTGCAGAACCGCGACAAAAGAAATCAGGAAGAAAAGCACTTCAAGACAAAGAATGACTGTCGAGGTCACAAGGCTAACACGGATTTGTCCCGTGACATCCTCTCTGCCAAAAGGCGAGAAGTGGACAAAGAGGTCCCAGACCGCGCCGTCATTGTACAAGAAGAGGAAGTAAAAGAGCGAGAATGCCGAGAGTATCCAGAACAAAACGATACTCCATACGCGCAGGGCGGGATTTCCCTTCTTCGTATATTTCTGATACAGGCGCTCATTTTCTTCTCTCTCGCGTTTTTCGACAACGAAAATTCTTGATTTTTCGTTTTCTTCCGCGAGGCGTGTCACCTTCTGGAGCATGGTAGCGTTGTCACCAATCGCCAAAAGAAGATTGATATATTCGGGCATCTCCACGCTGAAGTTTTCGCAATACTCAAACTCTTTTTCGTCGGTAATTCCCATCGTGGCGTACAGAATATAGAGCAGACATTCTGCCTCGTCTGCGCCCTGCCCCTTCGCGTTCTCGAAGAACTCCTTCGCCTCTTCAAACGCGCCGATGGAGAGCAGATACTTACCTGCCGCAAATGCGAGAGTGGTAAAATCGTTCTTACTGTTGGAATAAATCGCGTTGAGGACAAGCCACAAAAGGTCGGCAATATCTTCTGTCTTGACAGAGGGTTTCGTATGCGCCAAGGCGACCATCGCTTTCATCAGATATTCCTTCATATACCGCAGAACATCCGCAATCTTCATGGCTTCGCCATGGCGAAGGAAATTTTCGAATATATCTCGATGCTCTATATACAGCGGAAAGGTCTCTTTGAAATCAGCACCGATACCGCTTCCCTTTTTAAACTTGTGCATTGTGGCACTTTTTACCTTCGCCGCATACAAAATCAGGTATGCAAGTCCCTCGTCCGAATGGGTGCGAAGGTATTGTTCCGTCATTACTTCGGCTTCGCGGAATTTCGACATTTCGAGCATTTTTATCGGCACGGAAAGGCTCTTTACCGCATCCGCCTGCGTGCCCTGTCCTTTGATATTATCCATAAAAACTCCTGTTTTATTTTCGTATGCTACAAGTATAGCACACCTTTTGCCACTTGTAAAGACCTTTCTTTCCCCCAAAAGGCAATAATTCACAATTTTGTCACAATTATAGAAAATATTTGTGTTACAATGGAAAAAGTGACACACGAAGGGAGAATACTCTTGTCTACCGCACAACTCAAAAAAGCGCCCATCCAGAACAGCAGACACACGATGGATATGACCAAAGGCGCGATTTTACCCCTGATTATCCGTTTTGCCATTCCTCTCTTACTTGGCAACCTTTTTCAACAACTTTATAATATGGTCGACGCATGGGTGATCGGTCAGACGGGCATCGATGCGGCATATGCCGCGGTCGGTAATGTCGGTCCTGTCACGAATATTCTCATCGGCTTTTTCTCGGGCTTTGCCACGGGAGCTGGCGTTCTCATCTCGCAGAACTTCGGCAAGGGCGATCACGATAAGGTGAGCCGAAGCGTACATACCGCGACCGCGATGACGCTCGTTTTGTGTGTGGTGTTCACCCTGCTCGGTGTCCTTCTCACCCCCTGGATCTGTCATGTCATCTTCGAGAAAAACGGCGGTAGTGATGTCACTCCGCATGCGATTGAATATCTTACTATTTACTTCGCCGGCATCTCCTTCCTTCTGATTTATAACATGGGCTCTGGCATTCTCCGCGCCGTCGGCGATTCGCGCCACCCCTTCTACTACCTTGTATTCGCTGCCATCACCAATATTATCGGTGACCTTCTCTTCGTCTTTGTTTTCGATATGGGTGTAAGAGGTGTCGCGATTGCGACCGTGATTGCCCAGGGCGTTTCCGCCTTTTTCACCGTCCGCCAGCTCCTGATCATTGACAGCTCCGTCAGGCTCGAGCCAAAGAAAATAAGAATGGAGCTTCCCATCCTCAAAGAAATCATCCAGCTCGGTCTCCCCGCCGCCATTCAGGTCGGTCTGACCTCCTTTGCCAATGTCTTTGTCCAAAGCTATATCGCAGGCGCGGACGGCAACCAGACATTCAATTTAAGCGGCTTTACCACCTACTCCAAGGTCGACCAGATTATCTTTCTTCCCCTGACCACCTTCGGTCTTGCCATCACCACCTTCGTCGGACAGAATGTGGGCATCGGTGACTACAAGCGCGCAAAGCGCGGCACGCTTCTCACCCTCGCCCTGACCT
>JAFVYW010000042.1 GCA_017508465.1 Clostridia bacterium | reverse complement strand
TTCACTAAAATGCTGAATTCTTAGTGCGAAGCGCCTTTGGGGCTCGCTTAATTTAGAGCAGAAATCTTCGTTTGCGAACGATAGGCGTATATACATACGGCAAGCGAGCAAACGGAGATAGAACGAAAAACCTAAATAAAAGAAAGAGAAAACCATAGGTTTTGACCTTAGTTTCCTCTTAATCTGTAAACGACAGAGGCACATTGATTGTACCTCTGTCGTTTTTCGTTCGGTTATGCCTAAATGAAGCAGCCCCTGTTTAATAAAATTACTTTTCTCTTTGTGTAAGAGGACACTCAATCACACAACGGTGAACGGTGGTAGGACGGTAGGAGAGGACGCGGCCGGCTTTGCCGAGGGCGTCGGTGAGGTTTTCGACGGTGATGACTTCGGGGACATCAATGTCGGTCGAGTTGCCTGTGTATCTGTGACCTTCCTCGCCCAAGAGAGCGTACTTCTTCGACCAGTCGCACGCCTTGTTGTCGGTAGGAATCCAGATGTAGGTTCTGCCACAGAGTTCGATGCGGACGGTGTTTTCCAGGCGAAGCGCATTCGCAGGGCACGCCTTCACGCACGCATCGCATCCTTCACAGGTAGCCGTCGAGACAGCTCCCTTTGCCTTGACGACCTCGTCAAGAGGAGCATCGGTAACGATGGCGATAAAGTCTTGTGAGAAGGCATGCTCTTCGGTATAGCACATGCCGTTTACCGTGAGAGCGCCGAGTCCCGCTTCGACGGCTTCCAGTTGGTTACAGAAGGCATCGGGAAGAATGCCACGAGGCGTACCCATATCACCACCAATACCGGTGAGGTTATAGGTGGCAACGGCGTTGTAGCCCTTGCCTTGCAGGTATTTGATGACCTTGAAGGACGAGTAGGCAAGCTCGAAGGTGGTCTCGTATTTAGAGAACATGTAAGGACCGACGGCGAAGGCAGGGGGCTTGATGGTCATCTTCTGCACCACTTCGGGGTAGTGCATGCCCATCATGATGACATTCTTCGCACCCTGGAGATAGTCGCTTGTTTTCAGAATCGGTCTCTGATATACAGAAATATCGGGATCAAAGATATGAAATCTCGGCTTCTTTGACGCGATGTGGATGATTTCTTCTGCGCCCTTGATGGGACGGAGTTTTTCAGCGAGAGCATCCATGCGCTCGGCAGGAACAATCGCGTACAGGTCACTGCCTTCCTCGTCCATCATCTGGCAGAGGTTCTCTGTGAGGGACTTGCGGATGTTTTCGACAGGTGCATTGAGACCGAGGTATTCGCATCTCTTAAACGGTGCGTTGGTTAAAAGAACTTCAACCACCACATTTTCGTTTTCCCCTTTGGTAAGTCCTGCCGCCGCAAGGTAAGCGTCGGTGTCGACCTCGGGGCTGTTGAGCGTTTTGTATCCATAGTCGTCAATAATTCTTGTGACATCCAGACGCGCAAAACCTGCGAAGTGGGAAAGTGCCGTATGCTCGGCACGGATTGTGCCATATTTCTCGTTGCCATAGCCGTTACGGGACTGGATGGTGGCATCGTCGCCCTTGCGCTCGTCAAGAGGCTTGGAATCGTGCTGGACTACGCCGAGGTTCTGGCTGGGTAACTCGGTACGCGCCACGCTGATTGTCATCACTACGGCGCCTCTTGCGTATTCATACGCGCCTTTGCCACCCAAGGCATCGACCGTCTCGGAGTCGAGGAATACTACATTCTCCACCTGATAACGATCCACAAAGCCGACGATATCATCATAGAGCTTTCTATGTACAGGAAGGTCGGGATCGGCAACACAATGCTTTCTGCGCATCGGCGCTTTGGTATGGGTGCCACCATCGGAACGCAGGTGTTTTGGTAAACAATACTTTACACAACAACCCATTTCTCCGCTTCTCATGCCGTATTTGTCGAGCGTTTCGAGGATGACTTCCTCGTTGACAACATCGGGAATATCGAGGTCGAGGTCGAGGTCGAAATGCTCTGCCCAGGAGCAACGCCACAGATTTTTGTTGGCAAAACGGTAAACCTTGTCCTCCACTTCAATCGTCTTGACACCGTCACATTCCTTGCGATAGGCATCGACAGGACAATGCTCAATGCACGAACCGCACATATCGCAGAGTTTTTCTTCGTACATAGGAGTGGCGACGAGGGGAGCATTGGTGATAATCGAGATAAAACGGTTGCGAGGACCGTATTCGGGGGACATCGTCAGACCATGCCAGCCGAGACCACCGAGACCGGCGCAGGTTGCCGCATAGATGTGGGACATATCGGGCGCGAAGGTGGCGCTCAATGTCTCAAAGGGACGATATCTCCAGATATTCGAGGAAGCAATCGGAATGGCTTCGTAGCCGAGGCTATCGAGATAGCGTGCGATGCGGAAGGCGATGTAGTCAAGCTTGACATTCATTACATATTGAATGGTATAGGGGCCGATGATCTGGGGGTGCTTTTCACCACCGAGTTCGATGGCTTCGTCGGGATGACGAATCGCACAGACAATGACATTGGTTGCCGTCGGCAGAATGCCTTGTGGGCTCATCATAATCGGTGCATTTTTAAAGCGCGAAATCGGTGCAACACCAACGAGGTCTGCGCCAAGCCCGATGGCGCGTTCTTTGACTTTTGCGGTAAGATTTGCGTTCATATGGTAATCCTTTCTTCCATCGATTTTGCGATGGCGCATAATTCTTCTGTGAGTTCTTTCTTTTCCTTCTCGCCGATGAGGACTGCGGGAAGATAGACGGCAACCGATGCCACAACGGTATCACCTCTGACCACCGTCGCCGCTACATCAAACACCTGTGGGCGAAGGGAAATGGCAATATAGCCGTCCTCCAGAATTATCCCGCGAAGTTCGAGCAGGCGTTCGGTCGAGCCGTAGGTCTCTCGGATGATCCCCTCTTTTTCGCGGGGAATTTTTTTCCCATCGCGCGAGGTAAGGCAAAGACCTGTCGAGGTCGTATATAGTTCATGGTCAGCGCGAACCGTCCTGCTGATCATCAGGGCGCTGTCACTCTTGTAATCGTCAAGTATTTTTTTCTTTCCATGGCGCAGTACGGCAAGCACACCCGATGCCCCATACTTTTGCACCAGTGCAAGCATCGGTTCTCTCGCCATCTCGATAAGGCGTGTGTCTGCTTGCTCTTCGTAGTTCAGTCCCATCGCCACAGGCCCGAGCGTGTAACCACCCCTGCCGACACGCGAGAGATATCCACGCGCGCAGAGCGTTTTTACAATATTCGCACAGGTGGTCGGTTTCTCTTCGATCATCCTTGCGAGCTGTGCGAGAGTGAACACCATCCCCTTGTTTGCGGACATGCTCTCGAGCAGGTCGAACGCCTTGTGTAGCACCTTAATCATCTCATCCACCTCTCTATATTCAATATTATTGAATAACATATAACTATAATGAATATTATGTGCTCATTATAGCACGCCGACATCTCTTTGTCAACCCCTTTTGCAAAAAAAGCACCCCCTTTTCCATCCTTCGCCCGACATCTATACCTTTTCACTCTTCACTCCTCACTCTTCACTTTTCACTCTTCACTTTTCACTTTTCCTCTCCCCCGTTGGCTCCCTCCGGGAGGGAGCTGTCGCGGAGCGACTGAAGGAGAATGCGCTACGCTATCTTTGCGCGAACATATCGTCCGCAGGCTCCTTCCACCGCTAACGCGGTCCCCCTCCCTCCCGGAGGGAGGCTCTGTTATCTTA
>JAFVYW010000041.1 GCA_017508465.1 Clostridia bacterium | reverse complement strand
CAGTGTACTGCTTCTGTATATTTTCGTAAACGGCTTTGTATGTAGCATCGGCGGTTGCAGGAGCGATTTCGGGTGTCCACCCCTTCAGATGCTTGTAGAAGTTACCGTAATCGTCATCCGGAACGGTAGGAGGTGTGGGCAGTTCGCCCTCTTTTACTTTTACGACCTCCTTGTTCAAGCCAAGGTCAAAGGTGATGGTAAAGACAGGTCGGTTATCTTCCTGTTCTCCAGGTTCTTCCTCACGATCACAAGCGACAAATGTGAAAAGAGATAAGCATAAAAGTGTCAGAAGCAAAAATATTCTTTTCATAGTAACACCTCTGTAAGACTGAATTATGTGTTGAAGCTCTCCGCAGGTGCTACGGTACCACGGGAGAGGAAGTAGGTGCGCCACATGGTTTTGGTGATAAGGTATTCCCAGGAGGAGCCTTCACGTTCTGTCTTGCTGCTTACGCCATATGAGCCTGTCGCATAGCACTGATACCCATGGACAAGCTTATAAATCAGGTCCTCGTTACCAATCTGGATGCGATGGAAGATGTCTGCGTTTTCAGGAGCGGTTACATCAAAGAGATAGACACTGCTTCCATCTTCGTTGGTTTTTGCAACGCGAATTCCGTTTTCATCTGTGGTATAAAGCTCCATATTTGCAGTAGCAGAAATAAGGACGGTGGTCAGGATAAAGTCATGCGTGCAATATCCCGTCGAGGAGCGGTTACCCGATGCGAATTCGGTCATCATTCCCTCTTCGCCCTCGTATGGTGAGGATGTATCATCAAGAATCCATGCGACAAGATCCTTGGTGCCATCTTTATCGATATCATAGAAGTGATTGCTCACTACGGTGCGATATTCGGTCGCTTCATAGGAGTTCGGAATGAAGCTCACCGCTCCGTAGTTGTAATTCAGAAGGTGCTGAACAATTTTTTCAGGCTCGTAGAGAGAGAAGGTTTTATACAGGTAGTCTCTTCCCTTCTTCGTCTTCGGATCACGGTTAGCAACGCCTGTACCCGTACCGAGGGCGACGAGAAGATCGGAGGCAGTAGAAGTATCTTCACCAACCGCCTGACCGCCGTTGATAAGAAGCTCCTTCGCACTGAGACCAACAACGTTTTTTCCATCGGTCGAGGTTCGTCCCTCGGTGGTCCAGCGCTTGAAGGCACGGCGCCAGCCATATTTCTGGAAGGTATTGACAAGGTCGGTATAAGCGGTTTCATCAAAGCCCTTGATGTATGTATTCACGATTTCGGCACCCTTTTCCATATCGCCTACTCCGAAGAAATAGGTGGCATAAACCATAATCGGCACATTACCAAGGCGATAGTTCGGGTTCCAGTCTTTGGAGAAATTACCGTACATGCCAGGTCCTGTCTTATACTGGTTATAATCGGATGTCGCGAAGGATTCCAGGTAAATCATCGCGCACATCAGGGTGTTGATACGCATCTGAATATCCGGGGGAACGATATTCCAGATGGTAGGGGTTACGCGAGCGAAGGCGATGCCTGCAATCATGGGGTTGTTTGCCCAGTTTGTGCCTGCATCAATCGGGGGCGCCTGGTCCTTGGTCACAAGGCTCGTCATGTGTTCGACAACGCGCTGTGCGATTGCGCCGCCCTGGGGATTCCTGTGCTCGTGAAGCGCAAGGGTGTAGAACGCTTGCGCGCGGCGAAGTTGACCTTTTCCATCCGCGGCGCCACCCTCAATGGCTTCGTACTTCATAAGATTCTGCTTGTACGCATAATTCAGAGAAGTTGTCGGCAGGAGGTTGGTATCACAGTAAATTGCGGTATAGGTGACATCCTCTACGCCCGTGGTGATAGGTTTATCCCAGCCCATGAATTTCATGCCCTTATAATCAGGGACATCTTCAGGTGCGATGGCTGCCGCGCTAAAGGAAACTTTTTCGGTTTTTACGGTATCGCCCATCACAAAGGTGGCATTATATGTCTTATACTCAAACTCATAAAGCGCCTTATATGTTGTGTTTTCTGTCACAGGGCGGAATTCCTCTTCCCACCCTTTGAAAACCACATAATAATCCGCCGTTTCATATGGTGCAAACTCGGGAGGAACGATAGCATCCCCCTCCTTGAAGGTCTTGGTCATGCGCTCGGTGTAAAATACAAAGGTGACAGTATATTCCGGTCGGTTATCTTCTGTTTTCGGATCGTCGGGAGTATCGTCTGGTTTTCCACAGGAGAGAAACAGCGAAAACACGAGGAGCGTGCAGAAGAGAAAAAGAGTCAGAGCTCGTTTCATATATTTTCTTGTTCCTTTCGTCCCTCTCGCGAGGGGAATTTTATTCCGTTGCGCTGAAGCTTTCTGCAATCGGGATTTCGCCCCACTGCATCATGTATGTACGCCATACAGATTTTGAGATGCGATAGTCATTGCTCTTATTGGTATGTTCATAGCCGACATTGGTCGATTCACCATAGGAACCGGTAGCGTAGCATTGATAACCATGAACATATTTGTAAATGAAGTCCTCGTTACCAATCTGCACGCGACGCCAGAATGCCTCTTCACCAGGGGAAGTGTAATCATAAACAACCTTCTGCGTACCATCGGCATTCAGCAGAGGCTGACGCACACCATTCTCGTCGGTGGTGTAAACCTCCATCGCGCGCGCAGCGCAAAGGAGAATGGTACAGAGAATGAAGTCATGATTCGTATAGTTCGTGGACGAGCGGTTACCCGAGGCGAATTCGGTCATCATTCCCTCTTCGCCTTCATAGGGGGATAAGGTGTCATCGATAATCCAGGCAACAAGCTTGCCATTATAAAAATGACTGCTCAGAACGGTCTTATACGATGTACATTCGTAGCTTTTGCTTTTGAAATTCATTCCGCCATAGTTATAATTGACCAGATGACGGATAATCTTATCGGGCTCTTTCAGGGTAAAGGACTTATAGCGGTACTCTTTACCACCGTTGCTGACACCTGCGCCGTTACCAAGTTGAACCAGCAGGTCACTTGCGGTAGAGACATCATCGCCAACAGCAGGACCGCCGTAGACAAGAACATCCTTCGAGCTGCCGCCCGTGAAATTCGTACCATCGGTCGTGGTGCGTTTTTCTGCCGTCCATGTCAGGAGGGCGCGACGCCAGCCATACTTCTGGAAGGTGTTTACAATTGCCGTATATGCGGCTTCGTCGAATGTAGTGATATGATGATTGACCATATCTGCGCCAAGCTCCATATCGCCAACGCCGAAGTAATAGGTACAGTATACCATGACAGGTACATTGGCAAGTCGATAGTTCGGGTTCCAGTCCTTGCCATAGTTACCCTTCAGACCAGGGCCGGTGCCATAGCTATTTTCATCCGAGGTCGCGAAGGATTCCAGATACGCGAATGCGACCATCATCGTTTCCAGACGAAGCTGGACATCCAGCGGAATGGCGTTCCAGATGGTGGGCGTGTTTCTCGCGAGAGCAACGGAGGCACTCATCGGGTTATAGTTCCAATAACAACATGCGTCAAAGGCGGGTGCCTTGTCCTTCTGAACCACATTTGCAAAATGTTCTGCGATACGGCTTGCGAGAGGACCACCCTGGGGATTGAGGTGTTCATGCCACACCATGTAGAAAAGGGATGTCGTACGATTCATGGAAGAGCTGGCATTGTCATTGTCCGTGATTTTGCTCGAGTACTGAACGAGAGAGCAGGTATAAGCACGGTTCATGGCATCGGCATCCATCAGGGACTCGTCATAATAAATCGCGGTATATGTCACATCCTGATCGGTAGAAAGGATGTCTTTATCCCAGCGAAGGAATTTCATTCCATTGTAATCAGGAATATTTGCGGGGACTTCTGGCTTGGCAAAGTAATCGTGTTCGACAACTTCGGTTTTATCTCCCATAACAAAGGTAGCCTTCGCCACCTGGAAGATGAGCTCATGCTCGGCAATATAGGTAGCCTCGCCGTCGACAGGAACAATTTCCGGAGTCCATTTTCCTGTAAAATGGATGATATAAGATCCCATGTTGATATCTTCTAGCACGGGAGGGTTCGGCGTTGTGCCTTTATAATAATAATTTCTCGTCACGGATGTGCCATACTGGAAGATAACGAGAATGGGCTCGCCTTTTTCTTCGGTATTTCCACCGCCTTCGTCTCCTTCGCCTGTATCAGGCTTAGGATCACATGCGCAGAAAAGCATAAGAGAAAGTGAGAGGGTGAGGGCGAACAGTAAAATCAGGATTTTCTTCATAAATACTCCATTTTAAATTCAGTTGAGGAAATTTTTCCAGAGATATTTGAGCGCGAAGTAAACCGTTCCTTCGTTCTCTTCCGAGTGGGTTTTGGTCGAGGTGCCATATGAGCCAGTCGCAAAGCCCTGATAACCAATCTCATTTTTATAGAGGAAGTCACCATTTCCAACGGTGATGATATTCCAGAGCTCCTCGTTTTCTTTCGCCTGATAGAAGCCGAGCGCACCGGAGGCGAGAATCAGGATCGTGGTAAGCTGGAAGTCATGCGAGCAATAACCTGTCGAAGAGCGGTTGCCCGAAGCGAATTCCTTCATCATACCCATTTGTCCCTGATAAGGAGAGGTGGAGTGGTCTAAAATCCAGGCGACAAGCTCGGCCTCGCCGTCGCGGTCAACATCGTAATGATGGTCACTCTTAACTGCGCCACCCGAGTAATTGAAGCGAAGGAGATCCTCCACAATAGCGCCAGCCTCATACAGAGGATGCTCATGGTAGAGGTAATCGTTGCCACCATTGGTAACGCCAAGGCCTGTGCCGACCTCCTTCTTGACATAACTATGCGTGTAGTCAAGAGCGTAGGTTTCGCCGCCATAGAGTGTCACGGTTTTCGCATCCGTACCATAAGTGCCATCCTCATGCTGCATCGCAGGAGCACACCAGACATTCAGAGCGCGATCCCAACCATACGCCTTAAGGCGTCCGACCATCTCGTCATACTTTTCCTCGTTATATCCATGGAGCAGTTCATTAACGCGCGCTGCGCCGATCTTCATATCGCCATCACCAAAGAAGTGGGTGGCGAAGAGGATAACAGGAACATTCGCCAGGCGATAGTTCGGGTTCCAGCCCTTATGATAGTTACCCGTCAGACCAGGGCCTGTGGAGTAGGAGTTGTAGTCCGAGGTAGCGAACGACTCGAGATAGGCATACATTTCCATCGTAAAGGTAAGGCGTGCGCGAAGCTCCTCGTCGAAGGCGTTCCAAAGATGGGGTGTGGCTTTCGCCAGAGCGATTGACGCAGAGTAAGGGCAATAGTTCCAAAGGCAGATCGCATCAAAGGAGGGCGCCTGTTCAGGGGCGGTTGCGCTCCTGAAATGCTCGGCGATTTTATCAACCAAAGCGCCGTCACCCTTCGTTCTCTCTTCCATAATGAGAAGAAAGAGGGTAGTCGCTCTACCGAACGAATTATTGGCATTGTCGTTAGCACGCTTCGCGTCAGCGCGATATGTCAGCAGTTCCATACCAAGTAGTTTATCAAGGTGTTCTTTACTCAAAAATGTAGTAGACATAATTCAATTCCTTTCGGGACATATTTTTACGATTATATTATAATTATATATATCAGTAAAGTCAACAGATTTTGTTTCATTTCGTCAAACTAACCAAGATTTTTTGGTACTTATCACCATAAAGTTTTTAAATATTTTTCTCGGGTATGTGAACAAAATGTAAAAAAGTTACCCCACGGTGTGCAGGGTAACTTTCGTACGGAGTATTTAAAGGAGAAAGCTCTTCCAGATATATTTGAGAGCGAAATAAACTTTTTCTTCGTTCTCTTCCGAGTGGGTTTTGGTCGAGGTACCGTAAGAGCCTGTCGCAAAGCCCTGGTAACCAATCTCGTTTTTATAGAGGAAGTCGCCATTACCAACGGTGATTATATTCCAGAGCTCCTCATCTGCTTTTGCCTGATAGAACCCGAGCGCTTCAGAGGCAAGAATCAGAATGGTGGTAAGCTGGAAGTCATGGGAGCAATAGCCCGCCGAAGAACGTCTGCCCGAAGCAAATTCCTTCATCATTCCCATCTGTCCCTGGTAGGGGGAGGTGGAATGATCTAAAATCCATGCAATAAGTTCGGCTTCTCCGTCACGGTTAACATCGTAATGGTGTTCGCTCTTAACCGGTCCACCCGAATAGTTGAAGCGAAGAAGATCCTCAACGATAGCGCCAGCTTCATAAAGAGGATGATCGTGGTAGAGGTAATCGTTGCCACCGTTGGTGACACCAAGGCCTGTACCGACTTCCTTCTCGACATAACTGTGTGTATAGTCAAGGGCATAAGTTTCGCCACCATAGAGTGTGACGGTTTTCGCATCCGTACCATAAGTGCCGTCTTCGTGTTGCATCGCGGGGGCACACCAGACATTCAGCGCGCGATCCCAACCATACGCCTTCAGGCGCGCAACCATCTCTTCGTACTTCTCTTCGGTATAGCCGTGGAGTATCGCGTTTGTGCGCTCTGCGCCGACCTTCATGTCACCGTCACCGAAGAAGTGGGTGACGAAGAGGATAACAGGCACATTCGCCAGGCGGTAGTTCGGGTTCCAGTCCTTGTGATAGTTACCGGTCAGACCGGGGCCGGTGGAATAAGAGTTATAGTCTGATGTTGCAAAAGACTCAAGATACGCGTACATTTCCATCGTGAAAGTGAGGCGTTCGCGGAGTTCCTCGTCGAAGGAATTCCAGATATAAGGTGTGGCTTTCGCCAACGCAATGGATGCGGAATAAGGGCAGTAATTCCAAATACAGATCGCATCAAAGGAGGGTGCCTGCTCGGGTGCAGTTGTACTCCTGAAATGCTCTGTGATTTTATCAAGCAAGGCACCGTCGCCTTTCATTCTCTCTTCCATAATCAGAAGGAAGATGGTGGCCGCTCTGCTTAACGAGCTATTGCCGTTATTGTTGCCACGGTTAGGATCGAGGCGGTAGGTCAGAAGTTCGACACCGAGCAGTTCATCGAGATGTTCTTTACTCAAAAATGCAACAGACATAATTCAATTCCTTTCGGGACTTATTATTTCGGTTATATTATAGTTACATATAACAATAAAATCAACAGATTTTGTTTCATTTCGTCAAACTAACCAAGATTTTTTGGTACTTATCACCATCAATTTTTAAATATTTCTACGGGCATGTGAAAAAAATGTAAAAAAAGTTACCCCCCGGTGCGCAGGGTAACTTTTTTTGCAGAAAATCAGAGCAGATAGCTTTTCCAGATATATTTGAGGGCAAAGTAAGGTTTTCCTTCATCCCCTTCGGCGTGTGTTTTGGTGGATACGCCATAAGAGCCCGTCGCATAGCCCTGATAACCACGCTCGTTTTTGTAGAAGAAATCCTCGTTTCCGACAGTGATCTGCGCCCAGAGATCCGCATTTTCTTTTACATCGCAGATGCCAAGCGCCCGTGATGCAAGAATGAGAACGGTGGTGAGCTGGAAGTCATGGGAGCAATAGCCTGTCGAAGAGCGGTTGCCCGAAGCGAATTCCTTCATCATACCCATCTGTCCCTGATAGGGGGAGGTGGAGCGGTCTAAAATCCAGGCGACAAGTTCGGCTTCGCCGTCGCGGTCAACATCGTAATGATGATCGCTCCTGACCTCTCCGCCAGAATAGTTGAAGTAAAGCAGATCTTCCACGATTTTTTCAGGAGAGGAAAGGGGAATTTCATGATAGAAATAATCCCTGCCGCCATTGGTAACACCAAGTCCGTTTCCCGCCTCCTTGATAATCTCGGTATGGGGGGTATTATAGGCGTAGGTCGGCCCGCCGTAAAGGAGAATGGTTTTCGCATCCGTACCGAAAGTACCGTCGGCGTGCTGCTTTGCTTCCGTCGTCCATGCGTCATATGCGTTGTTCCATTTGTATGACTGAAGCCTTCCAATCACTTCATTATATTTCTCTTCGGTAAAGGCGTGGAGCATTGCATTGGAAACAACGCTTCCCTTCTGCATATCGCCATCCCCGAAGAAATGGGTGGCGAAAATAATAACGGGTACATTCGCCAGACGATAGTTCGGATTCCATGTTTTGAAGTAATTTCCGTTCAGGCTGGGGCCTGTACGATAGGCATTATCGTCCGAGGTGGCAAAGGATTCAAGATAAAGAAACATTTCCATCGCGAACGAGAGCTTTTCGCGCAGAGCATCGCCGAGGGCGGACCAGATGTGCGGCGTTGCCTTCGCCAGGGCAATCGATGCCGCAAGAGGGCAATAATTCCACAAGCAACGCGCATCGAACTGTGGCGCATTTTCTTCTCCGAAGGCATTGGTATAGTGCGCGATAATACGAGGAAGCAGAGCGCCATCCTGCCGCGCATGTTCTTCGTGTACAAGCAGGAACAGGGCGTTCGCCTGACGAAGAAGCGGGTGACCGCCTTTGAGATTGGTATAATCGAGAAGAGGTACATTCAACATCTCATGAAGGTGTGTTTCATTCAGGAACTGCATAATCATAGGTCTCCTTTTTTTCTTTAATTGTTTCACACTTCATTACAAAAGTCAAGAGACAAAGCGTCAATTTGTTACATCCTACAAAAAAGATTGGTAAAAATAACAAAAGACGAGCCGTTCTGGCTCGTCCTTTGCTTTATACTTTTTACCCGACAAATGTCACGGGAAGATATTCTGTATTTTCCTTGCTTGTATTTGCGTTTTCCACAATAATGATTTTGGCATCATGACTGACCTTTACATTGTGCCAGGCGCCCGCTTTGACATTATACATTTTGTTTTTGACCATCGGGACGCAAGTCATCTCTTCGCCAAGAATCAGCGTAGCCTCACCCTCAACGAGAATGAATACCTCATCGGTGAGATTATGGCGTTCCAGCTTCTCGATTTTATCGAAGCGCTCCGCGTAATTCAATACGGCGACAGTCCAGCTTTCAAACTCAATTCCACGGTGATATCCTACGCCATCATATTCATAAGTTTCAAGCAAATTATTCAGTTTATCGTTCATAAAACACCTCTATTTGTAAACAATTATTTTCATTATTCGCTAATTACGCCATATTTCTCGGCATAAGCAAGTGTTGCTTTTTCAAAACACTCCATCGGGATTCTCGCGCATCCTGCGCCCATCCAACCACCGTCCTTGCCAATCATTCCGCCATTGATTACGGGGAGAATGCCCGTCTTTGTAACCTTAAAGGGATCCATACCAACAGGGGAATGGTCGAAATCGAGGGTGGGAACTCTGATATGCGTGTTCAGGCGAATACAGATTTTTTCCATCTCACGCGTTGTGCGGACAGCATCTGCCAGAGTGTCACCACGATAGGACGCCACCTCGGGAGATGCGGCCGACAGAATACCGCCGAGACCTGCACATTCAACAATGCTGGAGTCACCAATCCAAGGGAGCTGGTTCTCTTCCCTCGCGTCTCCGACCATGTATTTACCGCGTATCATCGGGGAGGGGGCGGTAAACCATTCATTGCCAAGAGATGCGACTTTGATGCCATAAGTAACACCGTTGCCACCTGCGGCGGTAACCATAGAAGAAAAGGGAGTCCCCTCGCAGCCGAGAAGCGCAGCACGGGATGCCGCCTGTCCGAAGTTATGGAAGAAACGATTTGTCGAGGCAAAATAGGTGAGAAGCTCACTACTGTTCGTGCATTTCAGGACAAGCGGGAGAATGCGACGGATAAAGAGAGCATCCACGGCTCTTTGTGAGGAATGGTTTTCATCTCCCATGAGAACACCGTCACGAATGATATCCGCAAGCGGGAACCCACCTTCCTCTTCCAGCACCTTTGTTAAATCAGCAAAAAGGCTATCGCGCATGTAGAAAAGATTATCGCGGATTTCTTCAGAGTACAAGCCCCAACCGCAGAAGCCACCGCCGAATTTACCTTCGCTCGGGAACACGCCTGCGCGCCTACCTGTGCGAAAATCTTCGACAACGAGAAGGGGGACACTCCGCGTGATGATACCGACGCCAGAACCAACAGTGTTATAGTTCATCGCGCTGTCTACTTTAATCATACCTGTACGAAGAAGATAGTCTGCCTCTTTTTCATCCCTGGCAAACCCTTCCAGAATAGCGCCGTTACGCATGCCCATCTGATGCAGATGGCACATCTCTTCATAAGCGATGGGAGGACCTGAATGCAGTATGGTATCGGGGCTGTAATTTTCAAGCACATCCTCGGCGCGATAGACACCAATAAACCGAGGATCGGATTCGGTGACGAACTCCGCGCTTTTGAGATTCATCGCAAGTAACATTTCTTTATTCATAAAGTATTTCCTTTTTCAGACCTTGCTCTCTTGCAAGGTAGAGTGTATAGCGTTCATCCTCGTGTATGGCATCGTCTCTTTCATGAGCGCCGAGAGAGGACTTACGCGCAAGAGCGGATTCGATTGTCAGAAGAATGGTGAGCGCATCGTTATAGGCGCGCATAGCATCAAAGGCATAGCAACCACTCTCGGCAAGATACGGAGCGAGGGCTTCGATGAGGGACAGAAGTTCCTCTTTGCCACGCGAAAGTTTCTCGCCATTTCGTATCACGCCAAGCGCATTTTGCGCGATTTTTCTGACACGGGTATGGATTTGCGCGCAATCGCAAGGTTGATTTTTGCAAGAAATATCAGCAACCTGTGGCAAGGGGGCAGTGTCGGCATCAAGGAACGCCACAGCGCTTTCACCTGCAATTTTGCCAAAGACAAGGGTTTCCAGACCTGCGTTTCCGCCGAGTCGGTTCGCGCCGTGGAGTCCGCCCGTGACCTCGCCCATAGCGAATAGTCCAGAGACGGTTGTCTGACATGTAGTGTCAATAACAACGCCGCCGAGGGTGGTGTGAGGCGCTGGTGCCACTTCCATCATTTCGCGCGTGATGTCGATACCGACATTCAGATAACGCTCATAATAGCTTTTGTATTTTTGCATGAGGATATCGCGCGGCACTGCGGTTGCATCATAGAATACCCCACCATTCTCCGTAGCCTCACCACGAAGAATTTCACGATAAATTGCCTTTGAGAGAACATCTTTATCCACGCGCTCTGCTTTGAGAAAGGGTTGTCCCTTGCCGTTGCGGAAGGTAGCGCCCTCATAAAGCATGGTGGTTATCACCCCTTTGCCAAGCAAGGCGGCGGGGGAAAGCGCGGCGGTCGGCTCGTATTGAATAAACTCCATATCGCGAAGGGCTGCGCCTGCAAGATATGCCATAGCGATACCATCACCGCCGATGTCGGAGCTGTTCGTTGAAAAGGGGAATATACCGCCAAAGCCACCCGTAGCAAGACAGACACAACGCGCGCTTATCGTAACAAAGCTTTCTGTTTCCCTGTCATAACAAAGCGCACCGCATACGCGTCCTTCCTTTACAAGAAGGCGCAGAGCGCGAAGTTTTTTCATCTCGAAGCGATTGCGCTTCCCGATATCTGCCATCACATGTGAGCCTGTGTGCTCATGAATGGAGGCAACACGCGCGACAGAAGAGCCGAGGGGGCGAAGAAGGTCATAAGATCCATCCTCGCGCCTGTCAAACTCAAATTCGCCCGCAAGAGCTTGTGCGCCTTCGCAAAGGGTGCGTACAAGCGCTCTGTCCGACTGATATTTTCCGCTTTTCATGGTGTCCCCGATAAAGCATTCCACGCTGTCCTCATCGGAAAGAGGGATACAGATACCATGGATATAAGGAGAAGCTCCGTAGCCATCGGAAATAACCAATGTGTTGTATTTTTCGCTTAAAATCTCAGCGCATCGTAAGCCGCTGAGTCCGCCGCCAATGACGAGAGCATCCGTGCGGATCATTCCCAGATACCGCCTTTTGCCATCGAACCGACATTCCTGACAAACAATCGGAGATAACGCGGATAATCGTCCGCCCTGAACTCCCAGGAGAACGCTTCGCGACGCGTTTGCATTTCCTCATCTGTGATATCAAGATGGATTTTTCTTTCTTTGATATCGATTTCAATCACATCACCGTTTTGCACAAGTCCGAGAGGACCGCAAAGAGCCGCCTCGGGAGAAACATAGCCGACAGAAAGACCAGAAGTACCGCCAGAAAATCTGCCGTCGGTGATAATAGCGCAGGAGTTATAGAGTTCTTCTCTGCCCTTAAGCTCTTCCTGGAAGGTGAATGCGGTAGTACCGAAACGACCTTTGAGTCCCATAAATCGTAAAACGAGCGCGTCACCAGGCATAACCTCGCCACCGCGGAGACTGCAGAGCGCATCGTCGAGGGTGTCGTAGACACGCGCTTTTCCCTGGAAGTGCATCAGATGTTCGGGAACGGCGGCGATTTTGATAATCGCACCTTCGGGCGCGAGGTTGCCATAAAGGACACCGATGCCACTACCCGCCATAACGGGGTTTTCCAATGTGCGAATGACATCAGGGTGATAAATCGGTGCATTTTTGACATTTTCTGCAAGGGTATTTCCTGTTACTGTCAGGCAATCGCCATAGAGCTTTGGCATCAGCTGATTCAGAAGAGCGGGCAAGCCACCTGCGAGGTCGAGGTCTTTCAGATTATAAGGACCGCTGGGTGCGAGGTGGGAGAGGAGGGGGATTTCGTTCGATGCTTCATCGAAGTATTTCCACCAGGGGAGGTCATATCCTGCCTCATGCGCGATGGCGGGAATGTGCAGAATCAGGTTCGATGAACCTGCGACCGCCATATCCAGACGGATTGCATTTTTTATCGATTCGGGCGTAATAATCTGTCGCGCAGTGATACCTGCTCTGACAAGCTCCATAATCTGCTTGCCTGCGCGGTAAGCCATAAGATACATCTGGGGACTGACGGCACTGACGGTCGAATTTCCAGGCAGTGACATGCCGAGCGCCTCGGAGATCATACACATACTGTTAGCCGTTGTCATGGAGGTACAGCCTCCGCACATGCCCCAGGAATTGGCAATCAGGCCGTTGAATTCATCCATATCCATCTTGCCTGCTTTTGCCGTGCCGACCTTATCCTGCGCGTGAATATGCAACACCTCTTTGCCACGGAACTGACCGAGAGGCATATAGCCCCCGGTTACCATGATTGCCGGAATGTCGAGGCGTGCAGCCGCCATAAGGTAGGCAGGGACGATGGAATCGCAGGTAGAGAGCATAACCATGCCGTCAAAGAAGTTGCCCTCTACGGTGAGTTCCACCTGGTCGGCAATTGAGTTGCGGCTCGGGATTTCAACATATTTGGGATCTTTGAGAACCATGCCGTCGCAGATGCCTGTTGTCATGACTTCAACGGGAAAGCCTCCCGCTTCACGAATGCCCTGCTTGACGCGCTCGGCGAGGTTTTTCAGATACACATGACCAGGGTTATACTCATTCCAGGAGTTTACAACGCCGATAAGCGGTCTGTCCTGCTCTTCGGGAGAGATGCCCATACCACAAAGCAAGCCGCGACGGCATTCGGACGCCTCTCCGAATTCAAAGTGAGAACGAAGTTCCATAAAACACCTCTCAAAACTCGAAATTCATGCTTTCAATAGAGCCATCTATGGACTGACCGCCATCGATGAAGAAGGTCTGACCAACGATAAACTTGCTCTTTTCGTGATCGGCGAGGAACAATATCATCGGGGTGATATCGTCAACCGTACCGCCGTTTCCATAGGGGATTTTGCGAGAGAAGGATGCAAGGTCGGCTTCGCTGTAACGCTCGGCAAGCTTGGTAAAAATCAATCCTGGTGCGATACCGTTGACATTTATACCATATTTGATAACCTCGACGCCAAGCGCCTTAGTAAACATATTGAGTCCGCCCTTACCAGCGGAATAAGGAAGCATGCGACGGCGCACCCAAGTGACCTCGGAATGAATGGAGGAGATGTTGATAATCTTACCTTTGATGCCCTTTTTAATCATATCCTCTACCGCATAACGCGAGCAATATGCGGCGCTGTTAAGGTTGAGGTCAATCTGACTATCCCAGTATTCCATGGGCATATCCATAAATTCGCCCTCGGGAATTTTGAGTGCGCCACCTGCGTTATTGACAAGGACATCGATATGTCCGAAGGTTTCGATGAAGTCGTGAATCATATCACGGCATCCGTCATGAGAGCAGACATCGACAAGATAAATTTTTGTTTTTACGCCATATTCTTCACAGCGGCGTGCGGTTTCTTGTGCGCCGGCATAATCGCTTTTCCAGTTGATACCTACATTATAACCTTCTTTGGCAAAGGCAACCGCTGCAGCGGCACCAATGCCGTGGGAGGATCCTGTAATCAGTACATTTTTCATTTTTATATCTTCCTTTCGGTTTTTATTTTCTACCAAGTCTTTCGAGATGCTCGCTGACTGTGTAAAGGGCGAGGAAAAGCTGCTCTGGCATACCACAGCCACAGAGATTGATAAGTGTTTTTGCCATATCAGGCAGACTATATGCGCCAAGCGCCTTCATATCCTTGATGGTGCGATGGTATGTTCTGACATATTCAAGGCAAAGGTCGAGGGCATAGACCACCTTATCGCGTCCGCGGATAACATCACCAAGTCCTGCGTATTCATGCCCGAGAATCATACCATGGATATCCATCAGACGAAGCTTACGAAGGGTAGTCAGATAATCGTCGAGAGAGCGATAAAAGGCAATTCCCTGCGTCGGGGTGCCGTTGCCCTGAATGGAATCCCCCGTGTAAATAAATTTGTGCTTGTGGTCATACCAGCAGACACAATCGCTATCATGTCCTGGCGTGTGAATAGGCGTCAGGCGGCCTTCGAGCGCTTCAAATTCGCGAAGGATTTTATCAGGCCTCACACCTTGCAGCCACGATTGGGGAGCTGGAGAATGCTCCGGAAACCTTGTACGGATACGAATGGCGTTCTGGGCGGGATCTGTGAGATTTGCCACTTGCTTGTCGAGGCAGGCAACCTTAACACCATAGCGTTCAACAATCTCATGATGTGCGGTGATATGGTCGCCATGGGCATGTGTGTGCAAAAGCCAGTCGATATCTGAAAGAGACATACCAAGGGCTCGGAGAGCTGGCTCGATATAAGTTTCCGGGGAGTGCGCTCCGCTGTCGATAAGGAAGTTCTTTTCGCCGCGAATCAGGATTACGCCACTCCAGACAATGGAAAATGGTGTTTTCAGAAGATAAACATCATCAAGTACACGAATAAACTGCATTTATTTGCTCCTTTTTTTCTTTTACACCTTGATTATATAACACTTGTGTGTTATAATCAATACAAAAAGCACAATTCATTTGCAAAAAACAGACTTTCACGGAGGATAAAATGAAGTTCAGTGAAAACAGACCTTTTGTGCGGTTTGCCGATACAGTAACCTATTCCGTCATACGCGCGCAATCCTATACTTATGATGCAAGAATTCTATATGTGCTTGAGGGAGAGGTTGATTTTTCTCTCGGCGAGCTCTCGCCGAAGCGCCTGTCCGCAGGAGCTATTGTCTTTTTCCCATGTGGAACACCTTACGCGTTTCATCCCCTCTCTTCCTTTGTCGCTGTGGCAATTGACTTTGATTTCAGCGACGCATACAAAAGTGAGACGACAGTTTTCCCCCCTGTATCACCATCACAGTTTTGCGAGGACAGTTGTCAGAAAAACGAGCCTTTTGAAGATGCGACTATACTGAATTATCCCTTTATATTTGAGAGAGAATATGCACTGCGGGAGGATTTCATCGAAATAGCGGATGAATTTCAAAGAGGACAGCTCTTTTATCGTGAAAGATGCTCCTCCCTGCTCTTTTCAGCATTATGTAAAATGGTGCGCCGCGGCGGTGTGAGCGAAAAGCGTGAGGAAACATTCCGACGCGTCATCGGCTTTATTCAAAGCCACGCGCCAAGCGAGGTGACAAACAAGAACATAGCGCGCTCCTTGGGCTATGATGCCTGCTATCTCAATCGTGTCATGCTTGCTTTTACGGGGCTTTCCCTACACCAATATGTAATAAAATATCGCATTGACAAAGCGGTCGCTCTTCTTCTTTCGACGGATATGCGAGTGGAGGAGGTTGCGCTGCAAACAGGCTTTTACAGTACGGCGCATTTTTCAAATCAATGCCTGAAGCATACGGGACATCGCCCCTCTTTTTACAAAAACAAGGCTGATGACATATAAAAGATGCCTGGAGAAAATCCAGGCATTTTTTATTGAAGTATTTCGTATCCCTGGTGCAGTACACCGCCAGAGGAGGACAGAATTTTTGAAAAAGAAGCACCACCTATGATATAATGCTCCAAAAGCTTAAGTCCAGTTTCGGCGAAAGCCGTAATGAGACTGTTTGTTGTTGATATATCATCCGCGGACGGATTGGGCTTTCCGAACGGGTGATTGTGCGCCAAAATCACATAAGATGCGCTATGCCTCAATGAGATTTCAAGGGCACGCCTTATGGTGACATGCGAGGTGTTTACTGTACCCGAGGAAACAAATTCCTTGCCAAGATAACGCATTTTACTATCAAAGAAGAGCATGTAAACCTTTTCTGTGGGTTCAAAATAGAACAAACCAAAGAGGTGCTTGACAACAGCAACTTCATGATATCGTTCGCCCAGGGTGAACGCTCCCATCATTCTGCGACGCGTCAGGGATTTTGCGCTTTCAAGAAGGAAAGCTACTTTATTCCGAAAATCTTCTGTTCCTTTGATTTCGCGTTTGATTTCACTGATATGACAGGAAAAGATACGATCCATAGAGCCAAATGCATCCATCAGATGATTTGCAACTGCAAGCGCGTTTTCAGGATTTGTAACGCATGCAAGGAGACTGTACAATGGTTCAAGGTTGCACGGCAACATAGACATCAGGCATAATCTCCTTTTCTCTCAAAAATTGCTCGACTTCAGGCGTTTGAGAAAAATGCAGGGCATCAATTTGTCCCATCGAGCTAGAGTATCCAGAACCGCTGACAACATAATTTTCAATGAAGTATATTCCGGTGTTCTGGAACGATGCACGAATAAAGTTCAGGGCAAAGTGGTCATCCTGCGTATCATAACATGGCCCATTCGGATGGTTATGCGCGAGGATAACGAGAGCCGCACCGTGTTTAAGCGCCGAAACAATCATTTCCTTCGTGTGCTTCTGGCAGATGTACAGATCGCCGTCAACCACCTTTTCCGTAGCAATCAGTTCCATTGAGTTCGTCAACATCATCATGTAGGTTGCCGTCTTGGTCATCCCGCTGAAGAGTTGGACAAAATATCGTCCAAGAAGAGCATGCGTATTGTATTTTGTAGTGTTTTGCTTACAAAAGAATGGATAGTCACCGATTTTTCCTGCGGCAAGGATCAGCTCAGCGGTCTTTTCTTTTACGCCCTCAACCGTTATCAATTCTTCTTTCGTGGCGGAGAAGACACCTTCTATCGAACCAAAAACCGCGAGCAAGCGGTGTGCTATGGGATTGGTGTCACGCATGGGAATCGCGTGATAGAGGAGCATTTCGAGGAGTTCATGGTCATCAAATATCTGGTCACCAAAAAGCATCAGTTTTTCTTTCATTCGGGCGCGATGTCCGCCGTGCACGCGAGCGTCGGGTGTTTTTGCATCGACGGAAATAGGGTTCTTTGCCATGATTTCTCCTTCCATTTTTATGAATTCGCCAAGGCAGATACATGCGAGAGAATACATGCATACACTTTTGGCATTTTCCAATAAAATACCTGTTTATTATACCATATAACATTCGTTCTGTCAACACCATATTTGATTGAAGATTTACAATTGAAGATTTATAATTGATATTCACGTTTTTGCTTGACAAAAGGAAGAAAGAAAAGTATAATAGAATCAGGGGGTGCATTATGAAACTATTCAAGCATATCGCTCTTGTCTGTCGACACAAAAACCTGGTATTCCTTTATAGTCTGAAATGCGGCATCGGACACCTGGGCTTTTTACATGATTTATCAAAGTTCTCACCAACAGAGTTATTTGAGAGCGTCAAATATTATCAAGGGGATCATTCCCCGATTGTCGCAGCGCGACGCGACAAGGGTTATTCCGCAGCGTGGCTGCACCACAAGGGAAGGAACAAACACCATCTCGAATATTGGGTGGACGAGGACTGTGAGGTGCAACCCATCATCCCTTTCAAATACCTGTGCGAATGCATCTGCGATAAGATTTCAGCAACGAAGATTTATCGTGGAAAAGAGTATCATGATGGCTTGCCTCTTGCTCTTTTCAGAAAGTGGGGAAATACTGTTCCTTGTAATCCTGTATGTAATGCATTTATAGATGCGGTATTTGTCGACCTTGAAAAGTATGGATTAAAATACATACTGAACAAAAAATATCTCAAAGCACAATATGATAAAATATGCCTCGGCAAAGAATAAAAAATGCGCGGATGTAAAGTTTAATTTACATCCGCGCTATTTGTTCAGTAAGTAGAAACCATGCTCATTACTGCATCAAAGAAGCCAGGGATACTCATCTTCTCCCAGTTATCTCCGATGAAATAGGTGAGCTTCGCGTCTTCTTCGGCAGTATAATCAACCACATCACCAATGGTGAGGTTTGCCAGCGCGCTGTCGAGGTTATTTACTGTACAGCCTGCGATATAGTTCTGCATCTTCGAGCAAGGCTCCCAGACTTGTTTTTCGACGCCACCTACTTCTACGGTAACAAGGTGATACCATATATCGTCAGATGTATCATTGTTTTTAAAGTAAGGCGTCTTCTGTTCGTCAGTCTGCTGGGCATCACCCTGAACATAGTCGAGGAGGTCACCTGCTAAAGTGTTATGAATCTTATCGTTGATGCCTGTCAGGGGTGTGTCAGCGATTGCCGCCATAATACCCGTAACCTCTACGCCGTTATTATAATACACTTCTTCGGTTTCGTTATAAACGAAGCCGAGCGCTTCTGCAACGGTCAAGGTTTTGACGCGTTCATCGAGATTGCTTACAGGGGTGCTTGCCATAGAAGCCATAGTTCCTGTCGCAGGAATGGTGCATTCGGGATTGGTATACCATTCTCCATCCTTTTCATACCAGCCCATTGCTTCACCAAGCTTCGCGTTCTGAATGGCATTACTTACGGCAGAGGAATTCTTGAGATCTTCTATCTTAAGGTGAGCGAGATTCACCATAATGCCCGACGCTTTGACACAGTTTGCGGGATTTGTACTGTCATACTTCGAGTACCATTCGCCGCCATGCTCTTCCCATTCGAGAATTGCACCAATGGTAAGTCCATTGACACCGCTATTCAGAGAGTTGACCTTCATGCCTGCGATGCTCTGCATAATGCCCTCGATAGGAGTCAGGCTATCTTCAGTTTCATACCACTTATTGTCCGAGGGGTTGAAATACCAGCAGAGCGCATCACCGACGGTCATGTTACCGATAATGCCTGAAACGGTGCTGTTGCTCGTCATGCCATCGAGAGTGAGAGATGCGAAATGGGTAACTATACCCGTCGCGGGAACATTCGACGAAGAGCCTTCTGCGACATAGGTTTCATACCATTTGCCACCATGCTCTTCCCAGCCGAGAAGTGTACCAATCTTCATGCCTTCAAGCTGCGTCGAAAGTGTGCCGACCTGGAATCCGGAAACCGTTGCCATGACACCTGTGATTTCCTCTTCCGTGGTGACACCGCCGACCGTCTTGACTTCTACCCATTTGCCATCTGTATTCTTCTTATAGCCAAGAAGCCTACCGACCTCAAGGGTTTGGATGTTTGCTTCCAGCTCATCTACTTTAAAGTCAACGATTGCGGAGAGCGTACCGCTGACAACGGTGCCTGTATTTGTCACAGGATCATATACAGTATACCAGGTAGTACCGACCTTGGTATAACCAAGGAGGGTTCCGATTTGGGTGTTTTTGATATCATCATTGATTGTACCGACCTTGGAATCCGCCAGAGCGCCGAGAGTGCCAGAAGCAATCTCACTCTTGGTGGAGTCGGTGTACCAGGTGCCCTCTTCATAATACCAGCCCATGACATCGCCAATTTTAATGTTCTGTACCTTTGCAGATACTGCAGTGGGATTGGAGAGGTCATTGACTTTCAGGCTGGCGAGCGAAGTCATTACGCCACTCGCTTTGGAGATAGAAACGCGTTTTTCACTCGTAGAGCCCTCAACATAGGTGGTAACTTCCCCAAGGATATAATAATCTGTTGTGCCGTCATCGAGAGAGATATAATCGACGACATCGCCAATCTGAACCGTCTTGATGAACCAGTCAAGATCCTGGATTTCAACTTCGGCAATCGCAGAGAGCATGCCGTTGGCGCGAAGGTTGTTGTTATCGAACCAAACCATGAGACTCATTCTTTCGCCGTCTTTCATGACGGGCGCACCGTTCAGATAAACATAGCAGCTTTCCGAATGGATACCGACGAGTTCGCCGACGGTAAATCCTTCAGTGGAAACCTCCTGCTTTCCTTCCATAACTTTATAGAGGTTATAGTTCGCAAGCTCTTCCCGAAGCCCGTCGAGCTGCTTCGTGGTAAGAGAGCCACCTTCCTCTACCTCTTCAAACCAGAGGTAATTTTTATCTTCAGGGAGGGTGACGGAGATGTTTGTCTGTTCCCCACGCTTGTAACCAAGAAGGTCACCAAGGAAGGTGTCATTGAATGCTGTGGTGATTTTATAGGAGCTATCGCCAGCAAGAAGTTCACCCATGTTAATTTTGGAAATGGCATTTTCCACAACGCTGACAGGTTCGTCGCCATTATACCAATGGTTCTTGCTTTCGACATATTCGTAACCAAGGACTTCACCGAGCAAAGCACCGTCAAAAGCGTCTGCGACGCTATATTCCTTCTCGGGATTCATCAGGGCTTCAATATCGATGTTGGCGATGACCTTGTCGATACCAACAACTTCGTCTGTGCCGTCCAGCCAACCATCTGCCGTCTTGGTGTAACCGAGAAGGTCACCCATGAGATTGCCCTCAAACGCTTCGATGAAGGAATAGTCCGATTCTGCATCGAGCATCTTCTCAAGGTCGATATTGGCTACGATTCTATCAAGTCCTGTGATCTCGACACTATTTTCATACCAGACTCTTTCTGTTCCAACAACCTCATATGTGTAACCGAGAAGGTCGCCAAGGAACAGTCCTTCCATGAGCATGGAAACAGTGAAATTACCGTTCATCAGATCGTTGACAGGTTTGTTAACAATTTTCTTGAAAGTCGACTCTACCTCTTCGCCATTTGCCTCCCACGAGGTGACATTACCATCTGCATCAAATGTGGGGGCATAACCGAGAAGGTCGCCAAAATACATGTGCTCAAGGAATACCTCATCGTTGATTTCGGCGTCGTCCTCCGTAAGGCTGGAGAGATCAAAGGAAGCAAGTCCACGCATATAACCGATGACATTATTGCCATCCTTATCCTTCCAGGAAATGAGAAGTTCAGGATTGTTTTCGGCATAAACGGGTTGAAGTCCGACCAAATCGCCGACCTTCATGCCAGAAAGCGCTGCAAGGAAGTCAAGCTTATATGCGCCGATTTCCTCATCGTAAACGATGACTTCTCCTACCTCTTTGCCATCTAAAAGTTCAAAAAGAGGGCCTTCCTCTACGGTCATAAGGGATTCGACAAGCTGAATCAAGGCAACATCAGCAATTGCTTCATGCACTACCTCGAGCATATCGCCGCCCTCATTGACAACGGTGAGCATTTTACCGAGGTCGACAGGGGCAAGCAATTCAACGATGGTGGGTGCATCGGGATTCTGATATACAGGAATATAGACAGATCCTTCAAGATTATACTCTACGCCAAGAAGATAGCCGAGCTTGACGCCAGAAAGCAGACCACCAAAATCGCCATCGGCAACCTGCTTCAAGGTTTTATCTTTCAGTGTCTCTTTTGCAGGTTCAGAAACCACACCTTCAGGAACGAATTTCAGCACGGTGCCAACAGAAACATTCTCGAGCAGAACATTCAATCCGTTCTCGGACGCGATTTCATTCAGCGGAAGGGTACGAAGCTCTTCCACAAGAATTTCATCCACTGCTTCGGGCAGTACGACACCATAACGATCGATCATGAAATTCAGAGTAAGTCCTCCCTCAATATCCTTAAAGGAAAGAACCTCATCAACAAGCTGTTGAAGAGTCATGGAGTTCACAGGAACCTCTGCGTCAGGAGAAAACAGTTCTCCGTTATTTCCTTCAATCAGTCCCCATTCATTCAGTTTATCCCACGAGATTTTAGCATATCCGTAGTATCCGACACCGACAATCGCGCCGATGCAGGCGAAGAAACCAAGGAAGAACACCAAAATCAAGGAAAGTACTCTTGTGGTAGTTTTCATATGGATTTACCTCCAAAGATGATAGTTTTACAAATACATTATAACATAACTCCTGCTTTTTTGCAATATTTTTTTATAAATTCAAAAGGATTTTTATATAAGTCAAAAAGATTTTGAACGCATACGCGCACGAAGGTATGTTATAAAAGGAAGTCGGGACGGAACACAATTTCATTTTTTCTCCATAACTGTTATAAACTTGCAGATGAAAAAATGATAAAAAACGATATAAAATCACACACAAATCCATTATTTTGTAAACAATTCGTAGCATTTTATACATTATTCTTTCAAAATTCGCTTGCTACCTAAAAAGTTTTCAGGCATTTTTAAAAAAGGACTTGAAAAAAAGATTGGTATATGGTAGAATAATTATAGTAATTTTTTTGGAGGGTGCAATGAAACTCAAGGAAAGCGGCGAGATGTATCTCGAAACAATTTACATGTTGCAAAAAGAACTCGGCACGGTAAGGTCTATCGATGTGTGCGAAAAAATGGGTTATTCCAAGCCCTCTATTTCACGCGCAATGTCCCTGCTTCGTCAGGGGGGATATGTAGAGATGGATAGTCAGGGTTTTCTCACATTGACCGAGCTTGGGATGGATGTTGCAAAGAGCATGGCGGAGCGTCACGCGATCATCAGCGATCTTCTTATTCGGTTCGGCGTGAGCGAAGAAGTAGCTGTTATGGACGCTTGTAAAATTGAGCATGT